>JAPLNX010000456.1 GCA_026400935.1 Planctomycetia bacterium
CCCAATCGTCCCGGCCGCTCGTTCGCCCGAGAAGCCTACCCCCGACGACCAAAATCCAACCAATTCCAAAAAAGAAGACCCAAAAATCCCGGCCCCAAACCAGACTCCTAAAGTAAGTGCCATTGGGCGCTAGCCGCCGGTGATTCCCAAAAACCAGCCGATGATTCCGCAAAGCCACCGGCAGCTAGCGCCGTGCCGCTCAGTTCCGTCTACATCGCGACTCGCCGCGAAATCTTCCTCTTCCACGATGATGACGGCGACGACAAAGCCGATCGCAAAGAGTCGATCGTGCATCTCGACACGAAGGGGGATTACCCGCACAACGGACTGGCTGGGTTTGCGATTGATGCGCTCGGTTGGATGTACTTCGGGTTCGGCGAGAACCTCGGAGCCGATTACAAGATCATCGGTTCGGACGGCACGACGCTCAGCGGTGGCGGCGAAGGGGGGAACATTTATCGTTGCCGGCTGGATGGCTCGAAGCTGAGCCAGATCGCGACCGGGTTTTGGAATCCGCACGCGAGCTGCTTCGATGGGTTCGGGCGGCTCTTCACCGTGGACAACGACGCGGACAGCCGTCCGCCGTGTCGACTGCTGCATGTGATTCCGGGAGGCGATTACGGCTACCGGTTCCGCAACGGCCGCAAGGGACTGCACCCCTTCACCGCCTGGAACGGCGAGATTCCCGGCACGCTGCCGATGGTCGCGGGGACCGGCGAAGCTCCCTCCGGCATCCTGGCCTACGAGTCGGACGGACTGCCGGAGGAGTATCTGGGCAACCTGCTGGTGACCAGTTGGGGCGACCACCGCATCGACCGTTTTCGCTTGCAGCCGAAGGGGACGTCGTTTACGTCGCTGGCCGAACCGCTCATCACAGGCGGCGAGAATTTTCGCCCGGTCGGCCTCGCGACCGCTCCCGACGGTTCGTTGTTCTGCACCGATTGGGTGCTGCGAGACTACAAGCTGCACGGCCACGGACGAATCTGGCGAATCGCGCCAAGGAGTCGTTCGATAGTTCCAACGCGGTTGCCGGATCTCACTCTTCGCACCGTTGAAGAAATGAAGACTGCTGTTTCGGACCGACGGTTGACAGTGCGTCGGCTGGCGGCACAAACGCTTATTCCAGACCTTGCTACTGGTGACACACTACGATGGCAGCTTTTGAATGACACCAAAGGAAACCAACGCGCCTATTTGGAAACCCATTGGGCTCACTCAAGGGACATCAACGGTAGTGGTGAATACAAATCGGGTTGGTTGCGATTCAACGATTCCGATCCCGCGAGTACATGGGCGCAGTTGCAACCGCTTGATCGGAAAACACCTCCAACTCGTCAACCCCTGATTCGGGACGAAGAGGGTTATCAAAACTACGTTCGCGAACTCGTTCAGGAACTGCTGACCGCTGCATTATTGAATGCGTCTTCACGCTTGGCCGATCCATCTGCATTGCTCGCGACGCTCCATCACTGCCGAGTCCAACCGGATTCGCCGCTCATCCGCACGGCGCTTTCGATCGACGATCCATTCTTGTTTTCAACCGTTGTCTCGGTCGCTGCGGCGCAGTTCACGCAAGACGACCTCGCGAAGTTTCTCATTTCCGACGCGACCCCCGCTGTGAAAGCGAGTGCTCCGAAAGTTCGTCAGGCGATGTTGCTGGCGGCTCGGAAGCAGGCACCGCGGGAAGACCGGTTGCTGCGAGTCGCGCTCTCGGACCACGACCCGGACGTGCGGCGGCTGGCGGTGCAGTGGGTGGCCGAGGAGAAATTGACGGACCTCCAGCCGCGCGTCGCCGCGATGTTTGACAGCAAAGGGATGACGACCGAGTTGTTCCTCGCGACGATTGCCGCGATGGAGATGCTCGACGGCAAGAAGCCCGAAGATTTCGACAAGACGCCGGCCGAACAATACGTCGTCCCGCTGCTCAAAGACGAACAACGCTCCCCCGCCGTCCGAGCCCAAGCCCTGCGACTCGTGTCCCCCACCGACCAGTCGCTCGACGCGCCGTTCTTCGCCAGCCTGTTGAAATCAGACAACGAACCGCTGCGAGTCGAAGCGATCCGCACACTGCAAGCCGCCAAACCCGACGTGTCGGGCGAGCTGTTACGCGAACTCGTGGCCAACGACAAGCTCGACGTGTCACAGCGAGCCGAAGCGCTGGTCGGTCTTGCGGCCGTCGCGAAGACGGAACCGGTCGGCGGGCCGACGCGGCAATTGCTCAAAAAGTTTTTGAGTAACAGCGGCCCCTTGCCGCTGCGGTTCGAGGCGTTGCGAGCCGCTCGGCCGTTGATCGCCGACGATGCCGCACTTCGAGAGGGCGTCACTAAAATCTTCGAAACGGCCATCTTGCTGCCCGATGGCAGGATCGCCACGAACCTTGTCGATCAAGCCGCGATCGCCTTCGCCGAGGCCAAACTCGATCTGCCCGAAGCGATCACGGCTCCTCGCAGTCCCAAGCCGAAGACGCGACAGGAATGGATGGACCAACTCGTCCGCGGCGGCAACGTCGATCCCGCGGCGGGACGCAGAATCTTCTTTCATCCCAACGGCCCCGGCTGCTTCAAGTGTCACACGATCGACGGACGAGGTGGCAAGGTCGGTCCCGACTTGTCGCGAGCGGTCGGCACCATGAACCGCATCCAACTGATCCAGTCGATTCTCGAACCGAGCCGCGAGATCGCTCCGCAATTTGTGTCGTGGACTTTTGAATTGAAAGATGGCAAGGTCGTCACAGGTATGGTCGTGCATGAGAATGAAGGGAAGACCGTCGTGGGCAACGCGGAAGGGACGCTGGTTGAAATCAAGACGATCGACATCGAGTCACGCACGCCTCAAAAAATTTCGGTCATGCCCGAGAAGCTTGCCGAGCGAATGACATTGCAGGAACTCCGAGATCTGCTCGCGTTTCTGGATTCGCAGAGGTGAATTGGAGATGGTTCACCACGGAGACACGGAGAAGTGGAGGCACTGTCGTCCGCCTGTGTTGGAATTTGAACATTCCCCGCAGAGGCGCGGAGTTCGCGGAGAAGACCTCTCTGCTGTCCCCTCCACCTCTACGGCTCCTGCGTCTCTGCGGGAGACCTCTTCACAAATAATCTACTTCAACACAGGCGGTGTTGAGCAAGATTTGGGACGCCCAACGTCACGAAGCAATTCGCTCTTCTCTGTGTCTCCGCGGTGAACTTATTCCAAGAGCCGCTTGCCTCTACGACGGGAGCACCAAGACTTGCAACGGGGAACGGTTGCCGAAGTACTCGCCGCTCTTGTCGAGCACTTTGCCATTGCCGTTGCTATTGGCGTTCGTCGTAAGTGCTGCGAACCAGCGACCGGACGGATGTTGACGGACGAAGTGGCAGTTGGAGAGTTTGACTTCCGCGAGCGGTTGCTCGTCCTCAACTCGCCATGTGAGCAATTTCCCTTGACCGGGATTACCGCTTGTTGTGATCAGCCAACAGCCGTCGTGATGCCATTCGAGGTCGGTGACATAGACGTCGCCGTCAGTACCGAGTTCTATTTTATTTTTCAGCGTTCCATCGGCGATGTTAAAGGCCAGCAGCGTCGGTTTCCCTTGCACGTTGCCGCCGTTCACTGGCTGCGTGCCGCCAACCAACAGAGTGAAACCATCCGGGCTTATCGCCAACGTGCGCACTCCGCCGACATCTTGCAGGCGATTCACTTTGAAGAGCGGACTCGCATCAAACTCACGAAGTTTTGCGATCGGTTCCAAAGAGTACTGAGCCACCTTTCCTTCGAGCGATCCGACGAACAGAGACTTACCATCCGGGGCGAATCGAACAATCGACAAGTCACCACTCGCAACGACTTCGCTTTTCTTCTGACCGCCAGTTGACCAGAAAACAATTCGACCATCGCGTCCGCAGGTGACCAATGTCTGGCCATCCGGAGAGACCGCGATGCTGCGAATCCAACCGTCATGGGCGTTCGCCATTTTCCAAACTGGTTCGGTCGAATCCGCACAATAAGACCAAGCCGCGAGGTTGCCCCATGAGTCTGCGGCGACAACATGCTTGCCATCTGGCAGCGCCACGCAGACGCTGACCCACGCGGTCAGGCCCGTAAGCGTTGATAACGCAATCAATTCTGGCTCCGCCGTGTCAGGCACAACGCACCAGCGGCCAAGTTGCCCTTCCATGCTGCCAGCGAAAAAGAACGCTCCGCAGGGACTGAAGCAGCCAGAGACGAACTGCTGTGGCAAGTCGATCGGCTTGAGTGCCTTTGGCGTGAAGCGAGTTTTAAGAGCGGGATCGAGCATCATGGGAGTTGCTTCATTGAACGGCGTTTGGAGGCGGCTTAGTTGGCTCAATTGGTCGTTGGTTATTGGTCATCGGTCATTTGAGGGGAGAGGTACAGGTCGCTGTTGTTTCGCGCATTTGTCTTCAAACAAGCTGACCCCACTGAGCTTGGCTCGGTGGCTCGCGGGCTTTTGCACTACGTTGGTTATGGTTTCAAGTTGAACGGTTGAACGGCGTAGTGCAAAGGCCCGAATCCACTGAGGCAAGCTCAGTGGGGTTGGTGGATATCGCCTGCCTGAGCGTAGTCGTCGCATAGCTTCCCCCAATGATCAATGACCAATTGCTCCCGCCTTCAAGACAACGCCTCTTTCACCGCGTGCATTTCCTCATGTGCAATCGGCAGCGGCTGTCCGTGGTTGTCGAATTGGGTCTTATTAGTGTCGATTCCCAGTGCATTGAACCAAGTGTGGAACATGTGGCCGATGTCGTAGGCGTCACCTTCGACGGCGGTTCCTTTCGCGTTTGTCTTGCCGATTGTCAGGCCCCGGCGGATGCCTCGACCGGACATCGCGAGCGACCAGGCTTCAGGGAAATGATCACGTCCGACGTGTCCGTTGATGCGAGGCGTGCGGCCAAATTCAGACATAGCGACGACGAGCACGTTGTCGAGCATCCCCCGATCGTGCAGGTCTTCCACAATCGACGCGAACGCTTGATCGAAGCGTGGCATCAGGCTCGCATGGCCGTTGAAGTTATCGCCGTGAGTGTCCCAGCCGTAGCTCGTGACTTTCACGAACGTGACTCCGACTTCCAGCATTTGCCGGGCGAGCAACATGTGCCGACCGAATTCGTGTTCGCCGTAACGTTCGCGGTCTTTTTGAACGACCTTCGACAGATCAAACATCGCACGCTGCCGCATCAGTTCTCGAGCGGAGTCGAAAATGTAACCGGTTGCTTCGGTCGATTCGGGCCGACGTCGCAAGCGATATCGCTCGTCCGCTTTCTTGCGGAGTGACTGCCGCAGTTCATCGTCGGCAGCGGTGATTGATTCGGGGAGCGAAAAGTTCTCCGGTGGTTTACCGTCGCCGAATGCGACAGCCCCAAATTGGGGTCCCAAGAAACCAGCGTCTTGATAGAGGAACCCGCTGCTGCCTGGCTTGATCGAGACATACGCGGGTAAACCGGTTCCTTGTGAACCGATCAGTTTGGCGACTGACGAGCCGAAGAAGGGATACGTCACGCCTCGATTCTTGGGATCACCACGTTGAATGCGCGGCACGCCAGCCGAGTGCGAATTGTCTTGGGTACACATGCCACGGATGACGCAGAGATGCTGCATGATTTTCGCTGATCTCGGCATTAACTCACAGACTTGAATCCCTGGAACGGTGGTGTCGATGGGGCGAAACGGTCCACCAAACGGTGAATTTGGTTTCGGATCCCAGCTTTCGTACTGGCTCATTCCGCCGTCGATCCAAACGAAGAGCACTTGCTTGCGTTGCTTGGCCAATTCTTCTGCAAGCGTTGCCCCGAACGGCAAGCCTACCGACGTGATGCCCGCAGCGCTGACGCCGCTGAGCCACTGGCGTCGCGAAAGGCGGTGTTCCCAAGGTTTGCAAAGTTGGTTGGTCATGCAGTGGTTCCTTGGATGTTTTAAGGCGAACCGCCTGTGTTACGTGACGTCACTCTCGCTCAAACTGATGATCCCACAATTCCGTCTCTTTGCCGGAGTACTTCAGTTGGCCCACATGATATCGGCACTTTCCAAGCAGTTGTTCTGATCGGTCGAAGAAGTTGTCGAGGATACCTTTCAGCGAGCCGTCGAGTGTTTCACGTTTGTCGCGTGGTTGAAAATGCGAGAGTGCAACGATGCGGTATGTCCCCGGCTTCAGTGTGCCGATCTCATAGTTACCCAACTCATCGACAACGGCTACCTCTCCACCGGCGGCTTTCAAAGTGGTCGCAGCTATTTGCACATCAGCGTCAGTATCTGCGGAACGCAGTCCGACAACGCTTAGCTTTGCGGAACCTTCGCGTTTTTCGGGCAACAAGAGAACTCGAGCGCCGCGATCGGGACGTCGTTCACCGGCGTCGGTTTGATAGGTGACTCGCCCGCGCACCGCAGGAGTATTGCTGGAACTGGTGGGCTGATCTTTGCGAGAAGCGATACCGTTGCCATTTGAGCCATTCTTTGCCGAGACGTTGACTCCCGCATTGGCTGGAGGTGCGTTGTTCGCGGCACCGATGACCGCGACATTGTTGCTGTTCGGCGTGCGATCCCAGCGTCCTGCGAGGAAACCAACGAAGAACGTGACCATCGCAATCGTGATGACCCAACTCAGTGCGACACCGTTACGTCCCCATGATCGCGGAACAGTCCGCCCATTTGCGTGTACCATCGGTTCCAGAAATGGTTGGTCGGCGGCTGGGTCTCGCGGAGCGGACTGATTCGCCAACGCGGCAAGTTCTTGCATTGTCGCGGCGGGAGTCAACTTGTTGGGATCGTGAGCCTCGACCGGCACTGGCTTTGGGGGCGGCGGCGGTTCGACACGAACCGGAGCCGGCGCAGCGACAGGAACTGGCGGCGCTAACGGAGCAGGTATGGTAGCGGCGGTTGGCGGCTTCGGTGTTTCATTCTCCGCTTCGGCAACCACGACCGCCGATTCCGGCTCAAACGAATCACCTCGACCGAGGGCGGCAAGTTCATTCAGCGCGTTCGCCAAGCGAGAATCTTGCAGATTGAGCTTCGGCTCCGGCAAAGGTTCGACGTTCCCTTCCGGATCAGGAACGCGAATCGTCCGACCACAGGTTGGGCAATCAACGAGCAGTCCCGCTTTCAAGTGGGAGATCCCCAAGAACTGCCGACAGTGCTGACATCGAAACTTGATCGGCATCAGCTTCCTCGCGAACTCGAATCAACTGTGGAATCGGCTTGTTGCATGGCTCGCCAAGCGAGTAACGCAACAAGTGCCACGAAGTTCACAACCCACGCTACGATCGCCACCAAGAACACGCCCCAGACGCCGACCGAACCACTGCGATCACCAACAGCGTGCAGCACGAGCATAATCAGACACGCGAGCAACGCGACAAAAGTTAGCACAGCTCCCGTCCAAAACGAACGCGTGATCCAAGCTCGGCTTTGCATGAATTTTCCTGATGAGCGTCAATGTAGACGAGTTACTCCATGAGTCGAAGATTTCAACCACGGAGTCACTGCCATTAAATCGTAGAACAGGCGGCTCGCCTATTTGTTCTCGCGAGAATTGTGGCATGGAGCCACTTAACTTTACGAAGAAGATTCCGGTCACCGAGTGACCGGTCTACGAATTGGGACAATCTTCCGACCTCGTCGTCTGCCGTCAAGCCGCTTGGCTGCTTCTCGAACTTCTTCGCAGACATTGCGCCGGTCGCTGGTTAGACTGCTTCGCGATTCGTGTCCTAGAAAGATGACCTATGAACGTTGACGATTTTCTCAAACGTGACCTCAGCCGTCGGCAGTTTCTTGGCCGGAGCGCACAAAATGCCGCCGGGGTCGCCGCTGGCATGGTTGGTGTTGGACTCGTGGGAGCTGCGGCACTCGCCAAGGGGACTGCGTCGGAGCGAGTGCGCATCGGCGTAATCGGTGTGCGAAATCACGGGAAGTCACTCGCCGCCGGATTCGCCGCGTTGCCGGACGCTCAGGTGGTCGCGTTGTGTGATGTCGATGACAACGTGATTCCGTCGGCCATGCAGTCGGTTCAGCAAGTTCAAGGAACGTCGCCTCGTGTGGAACGTGACTTCCGCCGGTTGCTGGATGATCCGCAAATTGACGCAGTGGTGATTGCGGCTCCCGACCACTGGCACGCGCTAATGACGACGATGGCGTGCGAAGCTGGCAAAGATGTCTTCGTGGAGACACCCGCGACGCATCACGCTGCAGAAGGAGCGTGGATGCTCGAAACCGCTCGGCGGACTCAGCGAGTTGTGCAGGTCGGATTGCAGCAGCGCAGCGGTGCTCATTTTCAATCGGCGATTCGGCTGATTCACAGCGGAAAGCTTGGCAAGATCGCATCCGCCAAAGCGTGGTTTGTGCAGAAGCGTCAACCGTTAGCAGCATCAACAAGCAGCGAACCTCCGACCGGTGTTGATTTCAATGCATGGCTCGGCCCCGCTCCCGAACGAGCGTTTGCCGTCCATCGATTCCATTACCATTGGCGCTGGTGTTGGGATTACGGCTCAGGAGATTTGGGCCTATGGGGCTCGCAGTTTTTGGATATCGCCCGCTGGGGTTTGAACGTGTCGTGGCCGCAACGTGTTGCGGCCAGCGGGAACAATCTTGTCCTGCATGATGCGACAGAGACGCCGGACTCGATGCACGTCTTATTCGGTTGTGGCGACCAAACGATTTCGTGGGAACATCGCACTTGGAGCAATCATGCTCCCGAAGGCCGGACGGCTGGCGTCGCATTTCTCGGCGAACATGGAACGCTGGTCGTCGATCGCGGTGGCTGGAAGGTTTACGACTGCGCCGAACAACTTGTTTCTGACACCGGAGAGCCATCTCGGTCACATCTGGCAGAATTTGTTGATGCGGTTAATTCCCGATCAACGCCTCTCGCTGATTTGGAATCTGGAATCATCTCCGCTGGCTGGTGTCACTTGGCAAACCAGTCATTTCGCCTGCGACGCGAGTTGATCGTCGATGCGTCTGGCCGACCAGTGGATGAGGCCGCATTAGCGAATTGCGTGCCGACGTATCGCGAGCCTTGGGTGTTTGCCTAGTCCGTGGGGTAACGTGGTCGAAGTGGGTTTCAATTCTTTTTGAAAATCCGCCCAAGATTTCTGCCAAAGTGCAGTCTAATGGGCCAAGGACGCACGATTTTATCGCTCGAGTTTTCAAATCTGGCGGCAGAGTCACGAAATCCTTTTGCTTCGTCTGTCGTCGGCTTCATCAGCCATTCTATCCGTGAGATATCCAGACTTGGTCCGCTCCATGTCCGTGACAATCGAAACGATTGAAGCTAAGCCCCATAAACAAGCGGGTGAATCAACTGACGAGCAACTGGTCGAGAGATTTCGGGCAACGCGATGTACGCAGTCAGCCAGTGAGTTGGTTCATCGAAATCTGCGTCGAGTTCGTGCAGTCATCTATCCGATGGTGCTCGACCACTCGTTGGCAGATGACCTGACTCAAGAAACATTCCTGCGTGCATGGCGAGCGTTCGGAAACTTTCGAGCAGAGGCGAAGTTCTCAACATGGCTGACTCGGATTGCCTGGAACGTCGTGCAAGACGAGGTGTCTCGTCGCGAGCGTACCGTGGCTGTTGTGACGGAGCCGATCGAAGTCATCAGCGCGAGTATCGGCCAACCCGATCACTCGCTTCTAAAGCATGAACTGGACGAACAAATTGCCAACGCGCTGGCGAGCCTTTCGGCAAAGCTGCGTGCGGCCATCGTGTTGACTGGATTGCAGCAACTCAGTGCTGATGAAGCGGCGGAACTTGAAGGTTGTTCGGTGGCGACCATGTATTGGCGAATTCATGAGGCTCGTCGGCAGCTCGAAGGTCGACTGTCAGGTTATTTGAAAACGTAAACAGGCAGCGTTCCGAGATTGTCGAACGCTCGCAGGATTAATCATGAATGACCTCAACGATCTCTTACACAATTGGGCTCCACGGCAAGAGCCGTCGTCCGTCGAACTGCGTATTCAGCATGAGCAGATTCTCAAACGATTGGTAAACGTTGCTGAAGCAACTTCGGTAGCACCGATTGTCGCTGTTCGGCGAGAGACTTCAGCGAGTAATTCGAGCATGTTGAATTGCGTTGCCGTTGTTGCGGTTGCTGCCTCATTGCTGCTTGCGACCTCAATGTTTTGGTTCGGTCATCCAGGCCGTTTGACCAACTCGCGCGAATCAGAACTCGTATCTGTTCCGGCTGGTGATCCGACATCAGGGCAGCCGTTGTTTAGCGAATTGAATCGAATGTTCGAGGGGCATTGGCGTTGGTTGAGTGAGGTCAACGGTAACGTACATTTGGAAGTTGATGAGTCCACGGATGACGGGGCGGCGATTGGACACAATGAGACGAACGCGGGCGTTTCAGTGAGATTGACGGTCATGCAACGGCGAACCAACGATGCGAAATGGACTGTGGTCTGGGATGCGTTGGTGTTGACTCGGTCGGAAGAATGGGTGCGGCTGCCGATTGAATCCACCGGAGACAATGCCGTATCGATTTGGGCTTACTCAATGCCGGATGGCTCGACCTTGATTGAAAGCGACGTTGTGCTGACGGTGCCAATTCCCGTGCGATTGTCGGAGCAGCATGTCTTCGGAACCTCGCATGGTCCGGCTCGACTGTGGTCGGCTCGTCGATCAGAGGGTGAGTTCCAAATCATTCAGTCAGTTGCTCGGATGGAGGCACATCATGGTTAGGCTGAAGCTGTTGGTCTTCATGCTGGTTGGGTTTTTCGTTCCGTTATTCGTGCGAGCTGACGAGCCGGTCACGATTGAACGAGTTGAGCGTTGGTCGAATGTGTTTGCCGACAGTGAAACACATTGGACGTATCGAATCTCTTGTGACAAACCATTTCGTGAGCGAGTCGTTTGGCGACTCACTGTCAACCAACGGACATTGGCGAGTGGCGAACTTGAGGCACGAGGCGCACCCAACAAGCCAAGTGAAGTCACAATCCCGCTACGTTGGCCAACAGCAAAAGCGGGGACGGTCCTAACGGCTCAATTGAGCTTGTCGGTTGGTGATGACCGCCATGAGCAAACTGTTTCGGTCTTCCCGCGAGACTCGTTCGCGGGACGCAGTTCCTGGTTGGAAAGCCTCAAGCTGAAAGTCTTCGACACAAGCGGCGAGACATTGTCTCTACTCAAAGAAAATGATGTGCCGCATGAACAACTCCGAACTCGTGACGCTTTGGATGAAGTGACTGACGGGATCGTGATCGTTGGCGAAGGGGTTTCATTAAAGAAACACAATGGCTTGATCGACGACTTGCGAACGCTGGCAGCTCGCGGTGTGGCAGTGCTCTGTTTGGCTTCGGCTGATGGAGCTTTCCATTTTCTCCGCGAAAAACCATTGGCGATGTCCGTGCAATTACGGCGAGCCGAGGTGATCGGGGATCTCGATAAGCGACTCGACACCGCTTGGTGGCCGAAGGGGCCGTCGCAGCAAAAAGGTTTGAGGATCGCGTCGTCCTCAGAGGACGTCATTTCCGAAATCAGCGATGACGCTCGTGCGTGGTCATGGTGCGAATGGCAATTCGATCGCGAATCGAACATGTCCAGCAAACCGAGTCGTCTGATTTGGTGCGGCTTTGGAATCGTCCGATCTTGGGACGATGGCCCGACGCCGCGTTATCTGTTGACCAGTATTTTAGAACGACTGTCCGACACCGTTGTGGAGCGTGCGGCTCGCGTGCAAGTCCGATAAAGAATTCCGATTTAGTAAATCGCACGCGAGTCGCGTGCGCCACATTCAACACAGGAGAACTCAAGATGACTGTTTTGCGAAGTGCTTCTCGTCGCTGGCTGATGCTGGCGAGTATTGCGTGCGGCATTGCTCTGGCTTTATCCGGCCGAAGTATCGCCGATGACAAAGAGAAGTCAGCGGACAAGGTCGCTCAACCGGTTCCGACAGCGATCATTACGTTTCAGGATCGCGGGGGAAAAGACAACAAGTCTGTCGGCGCGAAGGTTACCGATCTCCTCTTTGCGGAATTGGTCGCGAAGCCGGAGATGTATCTCGTTGATCGCGATGAGTTGTCGAAGGTACTTGGCGAACACGAACTCAATTTGTCAGGAGCAGTAAATCCCGATCAAGCGATTCAGGTCGGGCAACTCACCGGTGCGAAGATCATCGTCACCGGGAGTGTCGTGCAGGTTGAATCAACTCAATTTCTGATCGCGAAGATCATCGGTACTGAAACCACACGCGTGCTTGGCGCATCGGTCAAAGGAAAAACAGACGATGACCTTGGTCGAATGGTCGAGAAACTGGCAAACGAAATCGCCGAGACGATTAGCACGAAGTCCGATCAACTCATTGCAAAGACGGTCACAAAAGAAGATCGGCTGACCGCGTTGCAGAAGAAACTCGGTGACAAGAAACGACCGTCGGTTGTCGCATCGGTGAAAGAGCGGCATGTGTCGCAGATCGTCATCGACCCGGCAGCTCAGACAGAGCTGGAGTGGTACGCGAAAGAAACCGGCTTCACCGTCGTGGACCATTTTGAGGGCGGCAAGTCCAACGCGGACATACTGCTGATCGGCGAAGGGTTTTCAGAGTTCGGTGGCAAGTTCGGAAACCTCGTGTCCGTAAAAGCTCGCTTGGAAGTGAAAGCGATCGATCGTCGTACTGGCCGAGTGCTCGCCGTGGATCGTCAGACAACAGTCTCGCTCGACCTCACCGAACAGATCGCTGGTAAGTCCGCACTCCAAGAAGCCGCAGCCAAGGTTGCCGAACGAATGCTGCCGAAGCTGCTCAATCAAGAGGGAGACAAGAAGGGCAAGGGGAAGAAATAGCGCGGCGACGCCGCAGAGATGAGGGGCACGTTTCCAACGTGCCCGCCACGAGCACGTTGGAAACGGGCTCCACAGTCCTCGTTCAGAAGGTTGATAGGGAGTGCTCGAATGAATGTGAATCGAACAATCCGACGAAAGTTTTCTTGGCCAGTCCCAATACTGTTCGGCACGACTGATGCTGTTGTATGTTCCGTTCACACAAACATAGTGAACTGAGTTTTGTTCGCGATGTCCTGGGGCGATCCGCTACGTTTCTTCCGCCGTGTGCGGACGGCGTGGCGGATATTTCGG
>JAPLNX010000468.1 GCA_026400935.1 Planctomycetia bacterium
GCCAACAACAACCGAATGATCGCCTGTGCTTCAGGCGTTTGTCTCGCAATCAGTTCTTCCGTGACGACCGACGACATCACCTACTGATCGCAGAAAATCCCAAATAACGCGAGATCATTTTAGAATCCGTGAACGATTACTTGAGCACGAAGCCCAACTTGCGCCAGAATATTACGAGTGGCATCTGTTAGACAGAGTTCATTCATACTATCCAGCCTAGATAAATCGAGCCACGACACTGCCGATTAGTTATTTGAATATCTTTTTTGGAACGCAGAGACACTTATTTATGCTCTTCATGTCTGGGTTCATGATCGGTATGCAAGTGCATTTACCGACGCAGCTACCAGGCAAGCAACAGGGCCAGCGCACACTAAGTATTTTTCCCAACAAGGACTTGCGTTAGGAAGTTAAAATCCCAACCGCAACTTCGGCGTTTCATAGCGATGCTGCCGGGGCCTGGGTGTTGGTGGAGGAGTGAGAGCGTGAAGCGATTGAGCCATGCAAAAGTCTCGCGGAGATGTTCGTCGCGGATGCGGGATTCGTCTTCGCGGTAGGTCACGTCGAGGCTCCAGTGGCAGGAATTTTCAATGCCCCAGTGGCTGTGCAAGGCGCGAGCGAAGCGTTTCACGCTGACCGCCAGACTGCTGATGTAATCGAGGTTGTCCCTGCCGTAGTTGAAAAGTTGGCGGCTCGGTGAAGTGGGTTAAGCAGACATCTTTCGAGGGTGAGTAGAGGGTTTGAGCGTTAGGGCTTCAAGGGCGGCGATGAGTTTGGGGATGTCACGGTAGCCTTTGATGCGGCGGAATTTCTGTTCGACTTTGAGCAGTCCGGCGGCGCACCAGCGGAGTTTCATGGAGCCGTCACGCCAGCGTTTGACTCGGCGAGTGACGGTGCGAGCGGTGTCCAAGGCGGACTCGATGGGGTTGGTGGTGGCGAGAGTCTTGCGGAGCGTTTCCGAGAGGCCAAGCTTCACGACCGTCAGCGTTTCTTCGAGACCCTCGCGGAGGCTGTTGGCGGCGTCGGGGTTCAGACGATTGAGCCAGGTCGCGGTGTCGTGAAGTTGTTTGAGCGCGGCGTCGTAGTCGTCTCCGTGGTACGCGATGTTCAAGCGGCGGTCGAGTTCCGCATGATGTTCCGCCGCCAGATGCGCTTTGACATTCCGCTTTTTGTGGACCTGGCAGCGTTGGATCAAAGCCAGTTCGCCCCAGACTTGCTGGACCGCGCAGGCCAGCGCCTTCGAGCCATCCAGCACGGCGAGGATGGGCCGCTTCGTGTCCAGACCGCGTTCGCGAAGTTCCGTGAGCAGACTGGTGCAGACGGCCGCATTCTCGCTTCCGCCCTGACGCAAGCCGAGCAGATGCTTGTGACCTTGCTCATCCAGCCCGACGCTGACAATCAGCATTTCTCCCGCGAAATCCAGGCCATCCAGAAACAACGCCACCAGTCGCAGGTCCGAGAGTGGTCGAGCACGCAACTTTTCCAGCTCATCGGCCGAGGCTCGGACGAAGCCGCGGCTGACGCTCGACTTCTTCACGCCGACCGCGTTGCAAGCCAGAGGCTCGGACGAAGCCGCGGCTGACGCTCGACTTCTTCACGCCGACCGCGTTGCAAGCCAGGTCGAGCACCCCTTCGTAATCGCGGCACGACACGCCCCGCACCATCTTGGCCAGGGCACTGCGCGGCATCGCGTCAGGATGTTGCAACCGCTCGTAAGCTTCCAGCAGCACCTCGCCACGATCGTCCCGGTAGCGTGCTCGCGGCTTGTCGATCGGCACCTTTTGGCCGCCGAGGATCAGCACTCCTCGCTGCGAACCAAACCGCGTCGCCTCGCGCTTGGGCGACCGCGCATAACGCTCACCGCACCGTCGCCGGAGTTCTTCTTCCAGCAAACACCGCGCGACTCGCAATCCCGCCTCGGTCGCAAACCCCTCGACCGCTTGCACCAACAACTCCTGCAACCCACCGACATCCATCGACTCCGGCAGCCATTGCTCCACTTGATCCAACAGCACCCGCCGAGCTTCACCAGACGACGACGAATGCGCGGCCTGTAAATCTTCTCGTGCTTGGGTTTCTCGCGTCGGATGTGGTTTGCGAACGGACTTGCGACTCTTCTTCGATGACCGATACTTTGAACGCATGGCGGCGACCTCCGGTTTGTGGATAACTCTCAACCGGGCTTGTAGGCCCGGCCGAAGCCGCCGCCAACTTTTCAACTACGACAGGGACAACCTCACGCACCGGCCGAGAGCTTCTTCGCGACCTTGAAGAAGGAACTGGTGCATCACGAGGTTTATGAAACTCGAAGCGAAGCTCGCACGAGCCTGTTCGAGTACATCGAAGTGTTTTACAACCGCCAACGCCTGCACTCGTCGTTGGGCTACGTCTCACCGACCGACTTCGAGGCGTCGGCTGCGTGACCGAGAGAGGATCGTTAGAGGGCCAAAAGATTTTTGCGGCGGCAGGGGGCCTGATTCTCAGGAACCTGTTCCGTGTCAAACCATTAGTCCCACTCTTAACCCAGCGCACGCAATCCTTGGGCAGGTCCATTTTTAGGAGTGACTACCGCGAAGGAAAGAGAAGAGAATGGTTTTAATTTGGTTCTTCTCGTTCTTTGCGAGTTCGGGGTGATTCTTCGTTTTTTGTGGTTTGTTGAGCCGGGAGGCGTCAGTTCCTGAATCCTGCCGTTGACCAAAGAGGGCACCAAGCCAATGGTGAACTAGTCCTCAAACAAGCAACTGCGATCGCGAATTTGTCGCTTTTGCGAGCGCACACTCCGAGCCTGTCCGACATCGTCGGCGATGAGTGTTGGGCGGTGGAGTTGTCAGTGAGCGAGGCTTTCGGTTCGCAGAACCAGTGAGGCGGTGATTGGGCGGGGCGCGGCTTTCGGACGGGAACGCGGCTCTTGTGGCGGGCGATTTCTCGCCACGCCTTGATGAGTTTCAACAGTTCAGCGCGGTCGCCAGGCGGAAGA
>JAPLNX010000399.1 GCA_026400935.1 Planctomycetia bacterium
CACTTGCCCCGGTTCGATGACCACATCGGGAACTCGCTGGCACTCCCAAAAGAACGGGTTGTAGAAGTGCCGACCGGGACCAACCATCTCGGCCAGAATCCCCTTTTGCTTGGGCCGCCCCTGATCGTCAACCTGGGCCAATTGCCCTTCGGGAGCGGCGTCCAACATCAGCCCCCAAATGGGGAGCGGCGGACCTTTATAGGTCTTCAGCAATGATTGCCCCTCTTCGACGTACCAGTAACAGACCGTCCAATCGAACGCCAAATAACCGGCAAATCCAATCGCCATCAGACTGAAAGCAAGGGAAATCAGCAGACGTTGAGCACGTAGGAGTGAGGACATTTTGGATTGCCTTTAACGGGCGTTGATTGTGGAGCAGAGACTCAATTGATCATTGGAGGATTCTGCCCCTCTTCAAAATGATCAATGACCAGCGACCGATAACCAACGATCAATCTTTTTTCTGATCTTTCACCGGTTCATTGAACGACTCAAAAATCTTCATGATCGGGCTGTCCGCCGTATTGACCATAATTTTGCGATAGGCCGCGGACAGCTTCTGGAAGAGTACGTACTGAGCGTATTGGCTTCCGTTTTTGCCGAAGGCTTCGACGGAACGCTTCCAGCCGGCGGCATCAGCGGCGTTATCGAATTGGATGATCTCGGCCTCGCCTTCGCCTTTAGCAATCATCGCAGCGGCTTCGTCTCTCGCTGCTTCCAGTTTCAGAGAGGCGACTTCAAATTCTTGTTCCGCCTTCGCCTTTGCGATCTCTTGTTCACGTAGAGCTTCCGTCGTGAGCTTGATGATTTCCGTCTTCACGGAAACTAACGCCGGGCCTCGTTTTACGAGTTCAGTTTGCTCCGCTGAGTTCTTTTCTTCAATCTGTTGCAAGATTTGTTGTTTGAACTTCTTCTCATCAAGCCGTGCAGTCTCGCGCAGCTTGATCGGCGTTGCGATCTGCGTGGGTGGATAAATGCTGGTGATGACGGCCTGCACGATTTCGATGCCGAGCGAGTCACACGCCTTGCGCATAGAGGCTTCAAATTGCTTCTCGAAGGCCATGCGCGTCTCACCTTCGATGAACTCGCGACCGAGTTTGCTCGAACCTTCCAGTCGGCAAATGCTGCGGGCGTTCGGCAGGATCACTTTGCGAACGATCTCTTCGTCAATCAGATCGCCGTTTTGATCTTCGTTGTAAGTGACAAAGACCTCGGCTGCCTTTTCAGGATTGATCCGAAACTCAATTCGCCCGTCGAGCGTAACCCAGAAACCATCCTTTGACGGAAAACCCATGTCCTTCTTCTCAGCCAGATTGAATCGCTGACTGCGACAATCAACCTTGCTAATGCGCGTTACATACGGATTGATGAAGTAGGTTCCTTCTTCAAACGTCCGCTCTTGGACGCCGCGCTCCCCCTCTTTTACCAGCAGTTCGTTCGGCTTCTTAGGGGACGGACCCGCGAGGTTCGTCACGACACCTTTGAAGCCCGCAGGGATCGTCACGGGTTCGTGATTGTCTTCGACTTTGTATAAGTACGGATTAATCGCGTAGCGACCCGGCTTGAGCACTTCCGGAACAATCCCCTTGGTCTTGGCTTCGTCTTCCGAAACCATCAGGGCGAGGAACTCACTATACGGCAGATCGTCACCAGTCAGACTCACTTTCACTCCGAGCTTACCGGTCTTGATCTCGGTCAGTTTGTTGATCTGCCAAGTCCAATCATACGGGTTATAGAAGTACCGACCGGTCGTCAGGATATTCTTCTGGACTCCTTTGTAGGCCTCACTGGGAGAGACTTCGTCAGAGTTCTTTAGTTCCAATCCGGTCTTGTGGATCAGCACGGCGAACTCGTCGGTTCCGACATCAATGCGGAACATGGTGTAGGTCATCCACGAGAGCGCCACCACGAAGAAGCCGACTGCTGCAACGAACCCCGCAGTCATTCCCGCTCTGTGATTTGGGCGATCGCTGTCTTCCAGAAAGATGTTCTTAGGCATGAGGTCCGATTCCTTTGGATGATGTCACTTGGTGAGTTCTTCGCGAACAAGCCCGCTTTCTTGGCGATCACGGTTTGCATCCGACGACTCAAGACCTGTTGCAAAGTCGGTTGCCAATCAGAACTGCTTTCCAACTCGGCACATCCGACACGGCTAATCCATTTTCGCCAAACTCACCATTCTGTGGTTTCGGCGGTTCTTCACCTTACCGATGAGGAGTTTTGCGAAGTCCGGGAGAACTGATCCGAGTGAACTCGGCCGACAAAGTCGTCTTAATCTGACTAGGCATTTCACTTTTACCAACCGACTCACTCGATCATGGTTATCTGACCGGCGAAGTCAGCCGATGAATCGTCTCGGCTTGTCTTGAATCGCTTACAGAGGTGAACTCGCTAATACCACCTGAATCCCGAAATCCAAATCTCAAAATTTGAAGCTCAAATTCACTCGCGTTGTGAAGCGTCTGGCCTCGCTGACGCTTCGGATTAGTAAAGCGGCCTCAGTCATGCGTTACGATTTGATCGTCATTGGAAACAGTCCTAGCGGCCATCATGGTGCGCTCACTGCGGCGAAGCTGCATAAGCGAGTCGCACTTGTTGATGATCTCACAGATGACACGAGCGGAGGCGATGAGAGTCGGGTGGTTCCATCACAGGCAATTCGCGAAGCGATATTGTTGCTTACAGGCTTTCGACATCACGCCGCAGTTCCTGAATTGTTTGAGCGACGTCGCCAAATCACGTCGTCGCAACTTCACTCTTTGTCCTACGAAGTCATGACACATGCTGCAGTGTCAGCGTCTGATCAATTGAAAGATTACGGCGTTGAAGCACTTTCTGGATCCGCTCGCTTTGTGAGCCCGCATGAAGTGGAGGTGAGCCAAAAGTCGCGCGATGTACGGCGTCTCACAAGCGATCGCTTCTTGATTGCAGTCGGGAGCAAGCCGGCCCGGCCAAGTTGGATCCCGTTTGATGGGCAGACCGTTGTTGACACCGACGAGTTGCAAAAGCTCAATCAGATTCCGCGATCGATGATTGTGGTCGGTGGTGGAGTGCGCGGCTTAGAACACGCGATGATGTTTGCGGTGCTGGGGGCTGACGTCGGGGTTGTCGACAGGAAGGCGCGATTGCTCGAAATGTGCGATCGTGAAATGTCACACCATTTGTTGCAGCGGGCTCAAAGTTTGGGAGTCACATTTCATTTGGAGCGAGAAGCGATTGGCATCGATCGAATCAACGCTCATCAAGCAGCGGTGCGTCTTAATGACGGGCAACGCTTATTGGCAGATGCAGTCTTGATCGCGGCTGGGAGGACTGGAAAGACGGGGTCGCTCAATCTTGGCGCTGCCGGATTGACGCTCGATGAACACGGTCGGTTGTGGTGCAATGAGCATTTTCAAACGTGGATCAAACACATCTACGGAGTTGGTGAGGTTGTCGGTTTTCCCGCGCTTGCTCACTTGGCGATGGAACAAGGCCGAACGGCGATCAATCACGCGTTCGGGCAGCCTGCCGTCACGGCTCATCAACAGCCGTATGGATTCTTTACCATTCCTGAGTTTGCCATGATTGGGCCGACCGAAGAACGCTTGCGGCACGAGCAAATTCACTACGAAGTTGGCCGAGCGAACTTTTCTGAATCATTGCGCGGGCATGTGGTCCAGAATGCCGACGGCTTGTTGAAGCTTCTCGTCGCTCGCGACTCGATGAAGTTGCTGGCCGTACATTGTCTTGGCGAATCTGCGACAGAATTGATCCAAATCGGCAAAACGGTGATG
>JAPLNX010000036.1 GCA_026400935.1 Planctomycetia bacterium
ATTCTACGGGCAAGAGTGCCCGTCCTACGGATTTGCGAGACAGAGCCTATGCCATGAGGTGTTTTTCAATGCGGGTCTGCTGAGATGCTGCCACTTGTCGGAAATCAGGTTGACGTTGAAGATACGTCCCGCACTCACCAAACGCTCGAAAACGAAACGACATATCCTAAGGAGTCGCAATGCGAATCACGCACGTTGAAGTCATCCCCATTCGTATTCCGCTGAAGCCGTCTCGGCACATGGTGACGGCACTCGGTTGGCATACGGAATCGAAATACTTACTGGTACGAGTCGGCACAGATGCCGGTATCGAGGGGATCGGCGAAGCGACCGTGATGCCCAACTGGAGCGGTGAGACCGTCTGGGGCGCGAAGGCAATCCTCGACAACGTGCTCGCGCCGAGCGTCATCGGTGCCGATCCCTCGAACATCGAAGATGTTGACCGGCGGATGGACAAGACCGCGCGGCACAACTGGTTTGCGAAGTCAGCCATCGAAATGGCCTGCTGGGATATCGCGGGCAAAGCGGCGAATAAACCGGTTTACGAACTCCTTGGCGGCGCGGTGCGACCTCTGACGGTTCGCTGCCGATTTTCAATGGGAGCATACGAATCGGATCGTGCTCGCGCGCGGGCTCTAGAGTTGATCGCGGAAGGATTCACGACAATCAAAGTAAAGGTTGGTGGCAAAGTAGAGGACGACATCACTCGGGTGCGTACGGTCCGCGAGGCGATCGGTCCTGATTTCGGCCTGACGATCGACGCGAACTGCGGCTGGGATGTCGATACCGCGATCCACTGCGTCAATACCTTGAGTGATTGCAACATCGCTTTGAATGAGCAGCCGACTCCGGATGGCGATTACGGCGGACTGGCACGCTGCCGTCGTGAAACCAAGCCACCTGTTATGGCGGATGACATGTGTTTTGATTTGATTCATGCTCGAGAACTGATCCGGAACGATGCTTGCGATCTGATCAGCGTCTATCCGGGCAAGAACGGTGGCATTCGCAAATCGAAGGCGATTGTGGAGTTCGCCGGTCAGCACGGCGTGAAGTGCAGCATCGGCTCCAATCTCGAATGGGACGTCGGCACCGCCGCAATGCTGCACTTGGTTGTCGCTTGCCCGAACATGACGGTCGAGGAGTTTCCCGGTGATATCCTCGGCCCGGTGTATCACGAAGTCCGCATCGCGCAGAATCCGATTGAAATTCGTGGCCCATTGGTCACGCTCAGCGATCGACCCGGTTTAGGAGTCGATGTCGATTGGAGCATCGTTCGCGAACACACCTTAAACACGTAGTCGCGAAAACATCCGTAGCCACAAGCTGCCAGCTTGTCGTGGAGATTCGCAAGATCGCATCGAATTCGCGAAAGCTAGCAAGCTGGCAGCTTGCTACTACGTGGGAGGTGTCAGTCATGCTTCGATTGTTCTCAGCCAGTCTGTTCTGTCTCTATGCGATCACTGTTTTCGCCGGTGACATGGAACGCATTGAGGTCTCGCTTGACCGCAAAGGCTTTGTCTCTCAACCCTCCGGAACAAAGTTTGTTCCTTGGGGATTCAATTACGATCACGACGAAGAAGGACGCTTGCTGGAAGACTATTGGGAGATCGAATGGCCGAAGGTCGTCGCCGACTTCGGCGAAATGCACGAACTGGGGGCGAACGTTGTCCGTGTCCATTTGCAGGTCGGCAAGTTCCTAACCGACCGCGACACGCCGAATAAAAAAGCATTGAGCAAGCTCGAGCAGTTGTTGAAGCTGGCTGAAGAGCAGCGGCTCTATTTGGACCTGACGGGACTTGGCTGTTACCACAAGCACGATGTTCCGGCTTGGTATGACGCGCTATCGGAAGTAGACCGCTGGGCCGCTCAAGCAACGTTTTGGGAAGCGATCGCTCAGCAATGCGAATCGAGTCCGGCGGTGTTCTGCTACGACTTGATGAACGAACCGGTTGTTCCCGGCGGCAAACGCAACGCAGGTGATTGGCTGGGGCCACCATTTGCCGGGAAGCATTTCGTGCAAGTGATCACGCTCAATCAAGCGGATCGGCCACGGCACGAGATCGCGAAACTGTGGATCAAGACGCTGGTAAGCGCGATTCAAAAAAAAGATCGGCGACACCTCGTCACTGTTGGACTGGTCGATTGGAGCCTCGATCGTCCCGGCCTCACATCGGGCTTTCCTCCTAATAAAGTGTCCGACGATCTCGATTTCGTCTGCGTGCATCTTTATCCGGAAAGCAAGAAACTCGATCAGGCAATCGAAACGCTGAAGGGGTTCCAAATCGGCAAGCCGGTCGTCATCGAAGAGACGTTTCCGCTGAAGAGCTCTCCCGAAGAGTTTGCAGAGTTCATTGAACGCTCGAGACCACATGCGACCGGTTGGATCGGTTTCTATTGGGGAAAGACGGTTGCCGAGTACCGCGAAGGGAAGACGATCACCGATGCGGTCATGCTGAAGTGGTTGGAGTTCTTTCAGAAGAAATGATTCTTGGTTTCTGGTTTCAACTAAGGAGCATTGACCATGCGAATTGCCGTTGGGCAGATGTGGCAAGAGTCGAATACGTTCAATCGCAATCCGACGCACTGGGAAGACTTTGCGAATTGGGGCATTGCGACTGGCCCGGAGATCTTCGAGCGCTACAGCGAAACCGGTGAACTGGGAGGCGTACTCTCGACATTGCGGCAATGGCCGGAACCCCCATCGGAATTGATCGGACTCGCGCGGTTCACGTGTTGGCCGTGGGGCTGTGTCGAAGCGGAAACTGCAGCCCGCATTCTGAAAACGTTCGACGATCAATTGACGATTGCCGGGCCGCTCGACGGAGTGTGTCTCAACCTGCATGGCGCCATGGCGTCAGAGAAAGATCCCGATTTGAGCGGCTCGCTGTTGGAATTATTCCGCAAGCGAGTTGGTCCGAACGTCCCGATCGTCGCGAGTTTTGATCTGCACGCCAACATCACGCACAAGATGTTGAGTAACGCCGATTTGTTGTGCGGATATCACACGTCGCCACATTTGGATTCGTGGCAAACAGGCGAACGAGCGGCTCGCGGATTGTGGAAAATTCTGAAGCAGGGGATTCGGCCGCAGACGATTTGGCGCAAGCTCCCGATGCTCACCGCCGCCGAATACCACAACACATTCAGTGGCCCGCCCGCTCCGATTTATGAACGACTCAAGCAACTCGAAGCCGAAGAGGGGGTGCTCGCCGCCAACGTGGCGATGGTCATGCCGTGGTACGACGCGCCTCAGCTTGGTTGGTCGGTGATGCTGACAACAAACTGTCGCGAGCTTCGTTGGGAACAAGAAGTTGATCAAATTAGCGCGAGTTGCTGGAGTATTCGTCACAAGTTGGAAGCGGTCGAGCGATTTCCGCCAGCCGAGGTCGTGCGACTCGCGTTGTCACATGGCGGGCATCCGATCGTCATCGGCGACGGGGCCGATGCGACGAACAGCGGCTGTCCCGGTGATTCGACGAGTTTGCTGCGCGAACTGTTGGCCGCACCGAAGATCCCTCACGGATGTTTGACCTTCGTGGTCGATCCGATTGCAGTGGCAGAGGCGTATCGTGTCGGATTGGGCGGAGCGTTTGATGCCGATGTCGGCGGACGACTCGCGCCGGAGTATTCGTCACCCATCCGCATCCGCGGGACTGTCGATCGGCTGCAAAATGTCGAATGGACTCTGACTGGCCACATCAGCAAGAACATGCCTGTCAACATGGGTCGCGGTGCGATTGTGAGAACGGGCGATGTCACGATCCTGTTGGTCGAACGAGGCGGTCCCGGCAGTTCGCCTCGGCTGTATGAATCGGTTGGGCTCGATCCCCGCACATGCGGGATCGTGATCGCAAAATCGCCGCAAGGTTTTCGTGCCGACTACGGACCGTTCGTCGCCGGAACGTTTCTGGCTGACTGCCCCGGCTGCGCGTCACCGCATTGGAACGACATGCATTTTGACCAAGTCAATCGGCCGTTGTGGCCGCTCAATTCAATAGCAACTCCGTCTGAAGCAACTTGGTGCGAAGCCGGTTGGGTCGACCACGTGAGGTGACTCACGACGGCACGAAACGCCAATAAGTGAGCCGAGCCGAAACAAAGCGCTTTCGTTGAACAGGCAAGTGAATCGATGTAGCGACCACTCGTTTGCACGTCGTTTTGGTCCAAAAACGTGAACCAAGACCGCCCTCCAGGATAACAGTTGTCTGGACAACTATTGTCTGGAGGACTAATTTCTCAACCATGACGATTTTTCGACATAAGCTGACTCGGCGAGCGACGCGGTTTGATTCGCTCGAACAAGAAGTTTTTTTGAATTTGTGGCGGACCTACGACCGACTGCGGATTCAAGAGGACGAGTTGTTTGGTCGATTTGAACTGACACCGCAGCAATACAACGTGCTGCGTTTACTGCGAGCCGCTCATCCGGAAGCGATTCCAACACTGACATTGGCTGCTCGGTTGGTGTCGCGAGCACCGGATATCACGCGGATGTTGGACAAGCTGGAAGAGCGTGGCCTCGTGGCTCGCGTGCGATTGGCAGAGAATCGGCGCGTCGTACAGATTGGCGTCACTGCGGCGGGAATCAAGTTATTGAATGAGATCGCTGAGCCGTTACAAGAATGTCACGCTCGGCAATTGGGGCATATGGCGGCGGCGGAGTTGAGACAATTGAGTGTGTTATTAAAGGCGGCTCGCGGACCGCATGAAGCGGACGAGAGCAGTTGGCAGTGATTGAGATTTAATGACCAAGGATCGTTTTTCTAACCCCACTGAGGCAAGCTCGATGGGGCGAGATGAATCAACTGAAGTTCAGTCAGTTTTGGGGAGCAAGTCATGGTGAGTTCATCCGCATCGGCAATCATGGAGACCGATGTCGTAGTCATTGGCGGTGGCCCTGCTGGTTCGACGGCATCCACGTTAATTGCCCAGAAGGGTTATCGAGTCGAGCTATTTGAACGCGAAAAGTTTCCTCGGTTTCACATCGGCGAGTCACTTATTCCGGAGACGTATTGGGTGCTCGAACGGCTCAACATGTTGCCGAAGATGAAGGCGAGCAAGTTCGTTCACAAACACAGCGTCCAGTTCGTCAGTGCGACAGGAAAGCTGTCGGCACCATTTTATTTCGCAGACAACAAACCGCATGAATGTTCGCAAACATGGCAAGTGGTTCGAAGCGAGTTCGACCTAATGATGTTGAATAACGCTCGCGAACATGGCGTTGTGGCACATGAAGGGGCGAGGGTGCTCGACGTGCTGTTCGACGGGGATCGAGCGGTCGGCGTGAAAGTGCAAATGGAAGACGGTTCGTTGCGCGAAGTTCACGCGAAAGTGGTGGTCGATGCCAGCGGGCAAAGCGGGCTGCTGCAAAACAAATTCAAACTCCGCGTGTGGGATCCGTTGCTCAACAAGGGAGCGATCTGGACGTACTGGGAAGGAGCGTATCGCGACGTCGGCCGCGATGAAGGAGCGACGATTGTCATTCAAACACCCAACAAGCAAGGTTGGTTTTGGAACATCCCATTGCACGACAATCGAGTCAGCATCGGCGTTGTCGGGCCATTTGATTATCTCTTCAAAGGCCGCGGTAGCCATGAGCAAACCTATCTCGAAGAAGTCGCGCTGTGCCCTGCCGTTCAAGAGCGGACGGCGAATGCAAAGCGGGTGACCGGTTACTTTGCGACGAAGGACTATTCGTATCGCGCGAAGGAAGTGGCCGGGAACAGTTGGGTGTTGATCGGCGATGCTTTTGGGTTTTTGGACCCACTGTATTCGTCTGGTGTGTTACTGGCTTTGAAGTCCGGCGAGATGGCGGCTGACGCCATCGTTGAAGGGTTGCAAGCAGGTGACACGTCGGCTGCACAGCTCGGCAAGTGGGGGCCGGCGCTCAATCAGGGAATTGACCGGATGAGACGACTGGTCTGCGAATACTACGAAGGTTTTAGCTTTGGGCGATTTGTTAAGAACTATCCGCACTTGAAGAACACGGTGACCGATCTGCTCATCGGTGATCTGTTTACCGATCGTGTCGATGTTGTCTGGGAGCCGATGGAGTCGCTGTACTCGGAAGAGAAGACCGCCCCCAAGACATGGGACGCGGGGACGCCGACTGAGATCACAGCAACAAAGTTGAATGAACTGCATCTGCCTGATGGTCCGCTGCCATAACGCACTCTGTTGAATCCCGCTCATTGACCATGCGTTTCAACACAGTCTCCGTCGCCTTGCATAGACTTCTTGAGTATCAACATGACGATTGCTGCTGCCGATATGTTGCCGCATGTTTTGTTGGCATTAGCGGCCATCATCATTGCGGGACGTGGGTTGGGGGCAATCTTTCATCGCTTGGGGCAACCGCGTGTGATCGGTGAGGTTGTGGCGGGGATCATGCTGGGCCCGTCGTTGCTCGGGCGTATTTCTCCTGAATTGATGATGTTGATTTTGCCGCATTCTGCTGCCCCGTTCTTAGGGCTAATTGCACAGTTTGGCGTGATTCTTTTCATGTTTCTCGTCGGACTGGAACTCAATACAGAGCAGCTTCGGTCGCGAGTCCGCATGACGTTAGTGATTTCGAACGCAAGCATCATCGTTCCGTTCTTGATGGGAGTTGCGTTGGCATTGTGGCTGTATCCACGCATGGCTCCGGCTGGCGTGCCATTCACGAGCTTTGCACTCTTCATGGGTGTGGCGATGTCTATCACCGCCTTCCCGATACTCGCTCGCATTTTGACCGATCGTGGTATTGAGAGGACTGAATTGGGCGTTGTCGCCTTGAGCTGCGCGGCGGTTGGCGACGTCACTGCATGGTGCTTGTTAGCGTTTGTCGTCGGAGTGGCTCAATCGAAACTGTCGGACGCATTGACGACGGCAATTCTGACGGCGGGATATATCGCCCTGATGTTTGGAGCCGTACGACCGTTGATTGCTCGCAAATTTGGCGTATTAGAAGAATCGCGGATTACAACGAGCGTGATCGCTTGGGTATTAATCGCTTTGCTCTTGTCGGCATTGATCACTCAGTCGATCGGCATTCATGCGATCTTCGGTGCGTTTTTGTGGGGGGCCATGATTCCGCATGACAGCTCGCTGGCTCGATTATTGGAACAAAAGCTAGCAGATGTCGTCGCGGTGTTGTTGCTCCCTGCGTTCTTTGCTTACACGGGAATGCGGACGCAGATTGGACTGGTCAGCAACCCGACGGAGTGGTTGATCTGTGGGCTGATCATCGTCGTTGCAACACTGGGCAAATTTGGTGGAACGGCCATCGTGGCGCGACTGTCGGGGCTTAACTGGCGAACGTCGAGTTCCTTGGGAATTCTGATGAATACTCGCGGCTTGATGGAGTTGATCGTGCTCGACATCGGCTTGGAATTGGGCGTCATCTCTCCGACGTTGTTCGCCATGATGGTGTTAATGGCGTTGGCGACGACGATCGCGACGACGCCGATTCTAGAATGGCTGAATCCCGATACAGCGATGTTGAGTCAAGTTAGGCGGTAGCGTTGCGAAGATCGGTCCAGTGTAGTGCTTCACGCAGACGGGAACTTAAACAAGGTGTGCCACCCGATCGCTGCCATCACAAAGTCGGCACTCGGACATGCTGCGAGGTAACTCGGGATCTTCGTTTCGTCAGAAATAATTGCCATACTCACGACTCAATTTGCGTTCAGCCATCCCTGAATAACCGTGGCGAGCCATTCGCGTTCTGGTTCCCTTAACGCTTCGCCAATCTCGACGCGGTCGGCACCGTGATCAAAGTAAAGCCGCTGTCGCTCACCAGCGCGATCCAGCACGACGCGTCCAATCTCATTCTTGGCCAACTCGATCACCTTGCGTCGTCGAAAGAGTTTTGCGAACGCCCCTGTCGGATCGTTGTATTTCATCATGAGCCAAGGGTTGAACCAATGGTTCAAAACGCATTGCCGACCGGGATCGTAACGAAATGAATTGCATCCGAGAGTCACCCGTTCGGGAAGTCCTTTCCGCAAACCAAAGTAAAGTGGCACGGCACTGATCAGGGAAAACAGACCGAAGCAAATGATGACCTCAACCGAAAATGGACCTTGCCGCTGCGCTTGCTGAAACATTTCGGGAATGACCAATCCAAAAATGACTCCGAATTGGATAACAGTGGCGCCACTAACACACCACCGTAAGAACTTGGAATCGGGGCGCTCCACCTGTTCTTTTGTTTACGCTAACTTTCTGGCAGAGTTTTAAAAATCTGGAAAGCGATCGCAAGGTCGTGCATTCGGCGGAGTCCAAGCCAGAATTGCAGCGGGCCTGGCGGGCGTTCGGTGGCACGGTTGTTGTATCCACCAAGCGAGGGCAGCAGTCGCAGAAATTCTGCGAGCGTCGGGGGCTTCAATGGGGGGGGGAATTCTCTTGGTTACGGACCAGACGGATTTCCATTCGTGTTCTGCAAACACTTGGTCGCAGGGGGTCTTGGGGTTGGTTCGATTCAGATGTGTCAAATAGAGAATTCGCCAAGCGATCACCTCGTACAACGC
>JAPLNX010000497.1 GCA_026400935.1 Planctomycetia bacterium
AGCTGAAGAGCGCCAGCAAGGAACTCGATCGGCTCAAAGCGGGTTGGGTGCTTGATCGTGAAGTGGCCAAGGCCACGGTGAAAAGTGCGGAGGCCGCGTCGGGGCGAGCGTTGGCCAGTGTGCCGGTTGACGAGCTGGAGAAGCAGTTGCAACACGCGAAGTCGCGAGTCGCACAGACGGTGCTGAAGGCTCCGTTTGCTGGTCAAGTTTTGAAAGTCATGAAGCGACCCGGCGAGGTTTCTAATGGCGGTGCGATCCTGCAATTGGCGAACACATCTGAAATGCACGCGGTCGCAGAAGTGTATGAAAGCGAGATTCGTCTCGTTCGCATTGGTCAGAAAGCGACGATCAGCAGTCCTGCGCTCGAACGCGAACTGACAGGTCGCGTCGTCGAGATTGGAGTGCAGATCTACAAGAACGATGTGCTAGATGTGGACCCGGCGTCTGATACTGATACTCGAGTGGTGGAAGTTCGGATTCTGTTGGACGACAGCAAAGCCGCAGCCTCGCTGACTCATCTGCAAGTGGATGTGACGATTGGTTTGGAAGCCAATGGAGGGGACCGTACTGTTGCCTTCGATCGGTTCGCAAAATGAAGACCCCTTTGGCTTGGCGAAACCTGATGCACTCCAAGGGGCGCGTGCTGTTGGCTGTGGCCGGGATCGGCTTTGCCATCATGCTGATGTTCATCCAATTGGGGTTCTATGGTTCGATCGTGACCGGCGCGACGATCGTCTTTGATCATCTCGATTTCGATGTCGTGATTGTCTCTTCGCAGTACGACTACTTGCCGCGCTCTCGCTCGTTCCCGCGCGAGCGGCTGTACCAAGCTCGATCGCTTCCGGGTGTAGAGCGAGTCGCGCCGTTCTATGTCGCTCGCAATATCTGGAAGAATCCCGAAAGCCGAGCACGCCGCAGCGTGTTGGTGATGGGCTTCGACCCGAATGAGCCGGTCTTCTTGGTCCCTGACATTCAACAGCGGATCGAGCAGTTGCGATCTCGCGACACGTTGTTAGTCGACAGTCAAACGCGACCCTCGTATGGGAAGCGTGAACCAGAAATGACCACTCAGATTGGTAATCGCGATCTCCAGATACTCGGCGAATATCGGCTGGGCACGGCGTTTGTCGAATTGGGAATGGTCGTGATGAGCGACTTGAACTTCGTGCGATCTTTTCCCGGAAGCAGCATCAACGACGTCAGCATTGGATTAATTCGAGTGACGCCTGGGAGTGATCTCAAGGCGGTCACATCGCAATTGGCGACCGCTTTCCAGCGGACGTGAAGGTCTACACGCGGCAAGAGTTTTCGGAACACGAACAACATCACTGGGTCACGAAGACATCGACGGGTTTCATCTTTGGATCAGGTGTGATCGTCGCGTTCGTCGTGGGGATGGTGATTCTCTACCAAACGCTTTCGACTCAGATCACGAAGCACCTTCCAGAATATGCGACCTTGAAAGCGATGGGCTATTCACCCGGTTATTTGTCGTCGGTCGTCTTGCAGCAGTCAGGATTGATGGCGGTCTTCGGTTTTATCCCCGGCTGCCTCGTGGCAACCGGTCTATATCACTACGTCCGGAAGGCGACGTTTTTGCCGATCGAAATGACAGCAACTCGAGTCGTCGTCGTGTTGATATTGGCATTGTTGATGTCCGGAGTCTCCGGTTGGTTGTCGATGCGCAAGGTGACGATGGCTGATCCGGCGGAATTGTTTTGAAGTCACTCACCCCAAATCAAACCGCCACCGAGCTTGCCTCGGTGGCTCGCAGGCATTTGCACTACGACGGCCATGATTTCAGGATGAATGATCGCGTAGTGCAAATGCCCGAATCCACCGAGGCAAGCTCGGTGGGGAGATAAATATCGTTCGTTTTGAAAAACCTCGGTTTGTTGAATGTCTTTCGTTATCGGAGTTGATTGTTGTGCGAGTTCTACTGGCGTGGCGAAATCTGACGGCCAGTAAAAAGCGGCTGGCGATCTCCACATCGGGGATCGTCTTTGCCGTGGTGTTGATGTTTATGCAGATTGGATTTCGCAACGCGCTGCTGGATAGCTCGGTGGAGATGATGAGCTATCTCAACGGCAATCTGTTTCTAATCAGCTCAACGAAGTACCGCTTGTTGACGAACGATCCGTTTCCACTCCGTCGAGTTCATCAGGCTCGCGGCATTCCGGGAGTGACCGAAGCGTGGCCGTTGTACATCGAAACTGAAGCGGCGGTTTGGAAGAACCCGTTGGAGCGATCGTCACATGCCATTCGTGTCTTGGGGTTCGATCCGAACGATGAAGTTTTCACGCTGCCTGTTGTGCGCGATCAGCAACGAGTTTTACTGCGTCCGGATACCGTTCTGCTTGATGATCGTTCGCGGGATTTTGTGGGGATCGCTCCACCAGGAACGAAGACCGAGTTGACCGGGCGATCGATCGAAATCGTCGGGCACTTCACATTAGGCGCTGACTTCGCTGTGGACGGCAACTTGATGACAAGCGATCGGACGTTTGAACGACTCTTCAGAAACGCGCACGCGATGACATCGCGATTGGCATTGGTGGAGATCGGCGTGTTGCGAGTATCGGATGCGGAACGAATTGTTCCTCTGCAAACAGAACTTCAAAAGGCGTTAGGACACGATGTGGCGGTTCTCACGCGGCCAGAATTCATGGCGTTCGAGAGACGCTATTGGGAGAAGGCGTCGCCTGTTGGTTTTGTTTTTGGCTTGGGGACCGTCGTGGGTTTCGTGGTGGGAGTCATGATCTGTTACCAGATCCTCTTCACGGATCTTTCGGACCAACTGCCGCAGTTCGCAACGTTGAAGGCGATTGGATACGACAACGGATTTCTTCGACGAATGGTGTTGGTCCAGTCGATGCTACTTTCGATATTCGGATACGTCCCGGCGCTCGGACTTTCGTTTCTGCTTTACAAACTGATTTCGGTTTTGGCGGGTTTACAGATGCGATTGAGCGGTTCGCTCATCGTTGTGATGTTTTGCCTGACTGTGGTGATGTGCGTCCTGTCTGGATCGTTGGCCGTGCGAAAAGTCTTATCGACTGACCCGGCGGAGGTGTTTTGATGAACGTTGTGACTTCGAGTTCTCAACCGAATCCAGGTGTTGCCAAAGCAGTGAAAGCTGCGGACGAATTGGTCGTCAACGTGCAGGGGCTGAATCACTATTTCGGTGAAGGAGAGAATCGCAAGCAGGTGTTGTTCAACAACACGTTACAGGTCGGACCGGGTGAGTTGGTGATCATGACCGGCCCGTCAGGGTCCGGTAAGACAACGCTGCTCACGTTGGTTGGCGCACTGCGTTCGAGCCAAGAGGGAAGCAATTGCGTCCTTGGGAAAGAACTCAAAGGACTGGGAGCGAAACAGCTCAACGAAGTCCGTCGCCAGATTGGCTTCATCTTCCAGATGCACAATCTGTTCGACTCGTTGACAGCGTTTGAGAACGTGAAGATGTCGATGGAGCTGCACGGCCACAAATCCCGTGACATGCGCCGCGAGATCATCAAAATCCTCTCGCGATTGGGCTTGGGCGAGCGCATTTACTACAAGCCTCGGCAGCTTTCCGGCGGTCAGCGACAGCGTGTAGCATTTACTACAAGCCTCGGCAGCTTTCCGGCGGTCAGCGACAGCGTGTAGCAGTCGCTCGAGCGCTCGTGAATCGTCCGAAGTTGATCCTCGCCGATGAGCCGACTGCCGCGTTGGACAAGAAGTCGAGTCGCGATGTGGTCGACATGCTGAAGCATCTCACGCGCGAAGAGCGAGCGACCATTTTGATGGTGACTCACGACAGCCGCATCCTCGATGTAGCGGATCGCATAGTGAACATGGTCGATGGGCACATCGAATCTGACGTGTCAGTGAATGAATCGCTGCGGCTATGCGAGTTCCTCAAGAAGTCGAGCGTCTTCTCAAACCTCAGCCCGAACGAGTTGATGCACATTGCGGAGAAAATGAAACGTGAGTCCCACGCGGCAGGCGAACGCGTGATTCGCCAAGGTGACGAAGGGGACAAGTTTTATGTCATCACGGCGGGAAAAGTTGACGTGCATATCAACGTCGATCGCGAGGGACGCGAAACGAAATGGGTAGATGATATGTCGTGCGGTGACTTCTTCGGTGAGAAGTCGTTGTTGACAGGCGAGCCTCGAAACGCATCGATCATCACATCGGAAGATTCGGTGTTGTATTCGTTGGACAAAGAAGATTTTCAAGCAGCCTTGAATGCCAGCGACAGCTTTCAGGATCAACTGCGCAAGGTCGCAATGGGACGGTGATTTTCTTATCTGTTTCGGAGCAATTCGTTGACTGAGATATTGAGCTGGCTTCAGCAACAACCTCAATGGGGACAATTACCACCCGCCGACCTTCAGGGATTGGCGGACAGCTTGCGCTGGCGCGACTTGCGTAGTGGGAACGAGTACTGTGCTCCAGGAGACCAGACGGCTCACGCGTTGTTGGTTGTTGCGGGAGGTTTGTCGGTTTTCGTTCGTGAGGCGAATGGACACGAAAGACTGACCGGCGAATTGGGTGCGGGTGAGCTGTTTGCTGAATTGAATTTGTTGTCGGGCGCAGCGTTCTCTGCGGGTGTTCGCGCGACACGCGACACGGTTGGGCTGGAGCTGACAGCAGCAGCATTTACTCAACTGATGAAAGTTTCGCCGACCGCTTGTGGCACGCTCATTCGGATGATCGTCGAACGTGACAAACCGGATCGTGAAGCCGCGAAGAAACCGCGAACGGTCAATGTCGCGTTGATTCCGTTGTCGGATGAGCTCAATAAGAACTCCCAAGCATTCAGCGATCGTCTGTGCAAAGCGTTGGCGACGTACTTTGAAGTCGCTTGTGTGACTGAAGCGGATGCGTGTGACAAAGTGGGAGCACACGCGACTGATTCGGAGCCGGGAAGTTTGTTGAATCGCGAGCTAATCATCTGGTTGAACGAGTCTGCTCGCGATGTTCGCTACATGGTCTATGTCGGAAACAGCCGCGACACGGCTTGGACGCAGCGAGCCGTGCGGCAGGCCGATCGCATCTTGTTGGTGGGACACGCGGACGCGAATCCCGAACGAACGAAATTGGAATTGAGCCTCGCGACTCAATTGCAGGCGAGCCGTGCAAAAGCGACCGACTTGATTTTGTTTTATGAGGAAGGGAGCGATCTGCTGCGGCGCTCGCTGGATTGGACCGAGCCGCGCGGGTTGAGTCAGGCTCATTTCGTTCGCGCGAACGATGATCGCGATTGGGCGTTGCTGGCCAAGCAGATGGTCAATCAGGCGGCTCAGCCACAGTGGTTGCAGTCGTCGCAGTTGTTCGATTCGCTCGCTCCAGAAGAACTCCGCGCTCTGATGGCGGAGATTCAGCAGATTCAAGTCGATGGCCGACATGATCTCTTCAAGCAAGGCGACGAGGGGAACGCGCTCTACATCGTCATCAGCGGTCGCTTACAGGCGGTGATTTCGTTTCCGGATGGTTCTGAGAAAGTTGTCGGCGAGATGGGATCGGGTGATGTGATTGGCGAAATCTCGCTGATCTCCGGTGACCCGCGCACGGCGACAATCCGAGCGATCCGCGATTCGAGTTTAGCCGTGCTTTCCAAAGACTCGTTTAATCGACTGGCTCAACTCAATCCCACGTTTGTGTTTCGATTGGCTCGCGTGTTGGCCGATCGGCTCGCAGGGAAACATCGCCGACATGATTCGCGACGTTCGTTGAACTTCGCTGTTGTTCCGCTGTCGCAGGACTTTGAAACGTTGCGGCTGGTGCGAGCATTGAGTCGAGGTTTTGAACCGCTCGGTTCGACAACGTCGATCAGCGCGGTGGATGTCGAACGTCGCATTGGTCGAGGCGCGACGGAGATCGACAAAGGGGATCACGGTGATGCCGTCGTGGTGGAATGGCTCAATCGCATGGAGTTGAGTCACGATTACGTTCTTTATCAGTGCGATTCGGAATTGACTCCGTGGACGCGGCGTTGCCTGCGACACGCCGATCGTTTGTTGTTGGTCGGCTCCAGCAATGGTCGGCCTGACGTGGCCGAGCTTGAGCGGACGATCTTCGATGTGAGCCGCTTAGGAACTCAGGTACCGAATTATCTCTTGTTGGTCCATCCGGATGATGCGCGAGAAGGTTCTGGAACGCGACATTGGCTGGAACGTCGCAAGCTGGATGGTCACTACCACGTGAGATTGGGACGTGTCCAAGACATGGAGCGAACGGCTCGACTGCTCGCTCGCCAAGCGATTGGTCTCGCCTTGGGTGGAGGTGGCAGTCGAGGTGTGGCTCATGTTGGCGTCGCTCGCGCGATGAGCGAACTGCGAATCCCAATCGACGTCGTCAGCGGCACCAGTGCCGGTGCCGGAATCGCCGGATTGATCGCGTTGGGTGACTCTGTCGAAACAATGGCCGACAAGTGCTGTGACATGGTGACGCAAGTGGCCGGACATTTCTGGACGCTGTGTCCGCCGTTGGTGGCGATGATGAGTGGCCGTCATCCGAATCGGCTGCTGAATCCGTGGTTTCACGAATCGCTGATCGAAGACCAATTCATTCCCTGTTCGATCGTGTCCGTTGATCTGGTCTCGGGCGAGCCGTGCATTCATCGCACAGGATCGTTGTGGAAGGCGACTCGCGCAAGTTCGTCGCTGCCAGCCGCTTGGCCACCAATTACGGACGCCGGTCGATTGCTGGTGGACGGCGGCGTCTTAAACAACTTACCGATCGACATCGTGAAGCCCGTGTGTGCTCAAGGGACAATCGTCGCTTCAGACATTTCAAGCGGCGCACGCTACGACGGGTTTCACGAATACGGCTACGAGCTTTCGGGATGGAGCGTGCTGCTATGCAAGCTGATCCCGTTCACTCAGCGACACCACTTGCCATCAATGATGAGCGTGATCTCTCGCTGCTGCACCTTGGCCAGCGAGTCTCGAATCCAACAACTCATCAAAGACGATCGAGTCCGCTACTTGCAACCACCCGTCACTCAATATGCCATGTTCGACATCCGCACTGAGCCGGTCGCCTTCAAAGTGGAACAGACGTCGTATTCGTATGCGCTCAACGAACTCAAAGAATGGGCTGCTAGCCGAGGGTTCAAAACGGAGTGAGTTGATCCGCACTGCAACCTATTTGAAACAGTCGTGGCGATTGCGGTCAGCGCGCGGGATGAGGCGGCGTAGAGGCAATGTTCCCGTGGCTGCGGGAATGAGATACCGTTAGCCATCGAGCTTGCTCGAGGTGCAGATCGAACTGCGAGGGAGCCTGATGGAGTCAAATGAATTCGACGACGACTTCGAGGATGCCGAGCCGACGAGTTTTCGCTGGCCAATCGGCTGGAGTGTCATGTTGGCGATTGGGCTGGCAGCCTATGAAATCACCGTACAGCCTCGATGGGGGATCGCGTTGACCTGTACCAAGATCATGTGGAGTGATCTCGCGACGGGTCTCTGGTGGCTGCGTCGTGATCCCTGGAGGCAACGCGGCGTTTGTGGAATCACGTTGCTGGTGATCCGTGCCACGGCGAAATACGCCTTTACGTTGGTGGCGACGGCGCTGTTAATGTCGGCGTTTGAAGATCGGGGGCAGAAGTTCGAAGAAACAACATTAGGCTTTACATTTCTGGTCGGTGCCTTCTCGCTCGTGTTCTGGATGGTCTCTGGTTTGTTCATCACCTTTCTGGCCGTGATGGGCCGGGTTCGCCTCTGGGTCGACAGCAGCCTGACTCGTGCTCGCGTATGGGACGAATTCCCGCCCATCTGTCGTGGGTGGAATCAAGCGATCTGGCTGTTGCTCGGAACTCGAATCGCCGAGTGGATCGTCGGGGTCTGTTTCTTCTGGGCGATGGCCGACAGATTCAATATGAGTCTGCCGCTCGGAATGGCCTTCAATGTGATTGATTGGATTCTGTTGCTGACAGGACAGATCATTGTCAGTCGACGAATTATTGCCCGCTCGCCAGAACAATGCTGGGGGACCGGATCAAGACTTTGAACCAATTAAACAGGGACAATCAGCAGACTGCGTCGTGACCGTCACCGTGACAGTGCTCGTGTCGCTTATGAGCCAAAACCGGTATCGAACGGTAACGACTCGACTCGTCCCCGTAGTGATCGAGGCATCTTCGCGCGAGGTGGCTTGAGAGACGTGCCCAACTTGGTCTGTGGATGACTGATGGACCCGGACGTGGTCGAATTCGAACTGACTGAGCAAGGGCCATCGAATCCTTAAGAGCAGTTCGCGGGTGCATGGCGGCAAAGCCTATCTTTGCCGGAGTACTTTTAATCTCAGGCTGAATATCGCGTGGTGGCGATTCAAATATCGTGTGATGGCGAATCATCAAACGGTGACACGGCCATGTTTCGCTGGTTGCCCGGTACGGACATCGTTTCGCTGCGTGCTCAAGGAATGTGGCGGTTTGATCTGGATGTGTGGCACGAGTGATTTGCTCTGTGCTCCGTCCTGGCCGGTCGCCGACCGGGCCACAAGCGAACGACCGCAGGTCTCCTCGCTGCTGAAGAGGCCTGCGGTCAAACAACTCCTGTCTCGGTCAGTAAGCAGAACACATCGTCGATTAACTCAAAACAAAACCTTTGAAATCGCTCCTAGGGAACTCGCGAATTGATTCCACCGGCGGCAACCCAGGCGGTGGCGGTTTCGCTGATGGTGGCCCACTCGACGCAGTTGAGAGCCGACATGGTCGTGGCCCAGGATTCGATTTGAGCAATGCCGTCGGTCGTATCGACGACGAGGAGTGTCTCGGGGTGAACATTGATCGAAGCGCTGGTGACGGGGTATGTCGCGCCGCGACGCTCCAAGTTGGTAGCAAAGACCCCCACGTCGGTGAGGTTACGAGCGCCGCCGCCCACAGCGATGAGTGAGCCACGTCGGTTGTGTGAAGTCCAGCGTGCGGAGCTGACCGGACGCCAGCAGCCGTAGGATCGATCATCGCTACCGGCACCGTGGCCCGATCGAGTCGTTAGTCCCCACAAGACCGCGGCTTGCCAGGTTGTTGATCCGTCGCTGGATGTAACGGGCGAACGCAGAGCGTCGATCTCGCTGACGTTCAAACCGGAGCAAACAGTCGTCGGCGTTGCTCCAGCGGCGGCGGTGTCCTGAACGCAGTCGCCGCGATCGGACGAGTCGTGAGTGTGGATGTCCCACTGGACTCCCAGCGCGGCTGTCTCCGTGACGATGAATGTCACAACGGCTAAATCTTCCCGAAGAAACCAGTCGATGTCCGCGCCGATCGACCAGCGCATTCCCGTGCCGCGATCTGCGGTGTAGCCCGCCAGAGTCGCGCGCTCGAAGAACTCGACGAACTCAACCGGGTCGGCAGGCCAGGTACCTGGGTTCGATTCAATGTGCATCGCTCCCGAGATGTACAACGACGTCTGCGCGAACGTGTCGCCCGACCAACCAAGTGCCAGCATGAGGGCGACGATCAACGATTTCCAGAAGTTCCGAAACATGGCGTGTCTCCTGAGTAAGATTGGGGCGGCGAAATTGCCGTCGCTATCACTACCGGAGACACGTGCGAGTCTTTCAGAAAACGAATTCGATTCCTGACAATTTACAACCCACGTTTCGAGGGATGCCGCTCATCAAATACACCGTCGGGGCCGAGCTGACTGACGTCGGCTCCGGGAGGGTTGCTCATGCGACCTATTTGTGGCACGCGGAAGTCGGTCGCTGACAGGTCCAATCGCTGCGAATCGGCACCATTGATCAAACCGGGACGAGCAAACTCCAGCAACACGGATCGCGACGTGGCGGTCGGGCGGTTCTTCCAAAAGTTGATCCAAATCGGCAGATCGCGCGGGCTGAGCGACATGGCGGACCAGTCGGTGTCTGGGAAGCGGTGGCTGATCCAGTTGGCGTTCGCGTTCAACGAGTAGAGGTTGTCGATATCGCGACCCCATTGAATAACGAGCGGCAGCATCAGCTCGGGGCGTTTGAGCATTATCGCTGGCGGTACCGACCAGGAAATCGCGATGACGGATTGCAACGCTCGAAACTGGTTGCGTTCGACCGTAAACCGGAGTTGTCGGCGGTCGAACTGGTTCGCTTCTTGGCGTTTGCCAAAGTGAACCTGCACTGGAAACTGGCTGATGAACGTGTTGTCGATCAGTTCGATGTGGGTCTCGCGCGGCGGTGGACTGGAACTCTCAATAAGGATCGCCCCGAAGCCAGCACAAGCATTGTTGTTGAGCGTCAGTGTTCCGTTCGCGGAGGCTGTCCAGATGACCGCCACCGTCGCGCCGGAGATCAGGATTGAATCGCGGATATTCGCGCGGGGCGATGTCGTGCGGATCAGCGGTCCCTTCGTCGAAGTTCCGCGGAAACAACAGTGAATCAAATTGAGTTCCGCTCCCTCCGAGTGGATCAACGGCGGCGAATTCTCGGCCGGCATTGTGAGATCGCTTGCTTGCAGCTCGATTCCGGCCAGAGTCAGCGACTCGTTAGTGTCGATCATCGCGGCTTCGGAATTGCGCGACCAATCAAAGACGAAGATGGGACGCGCGTGCTCAGCCGCTTCGATCCAAAGTCGCCGATCACGAATGGAGATCGGTTTCATGGGATATGGCCCGTCACCACAAACACGGATGCGCGTCAGCTTGTCGGACGTCGCCAGTTCAAGGGCTTTGGACAAAGTTGCTGCGGATCGACTGCTGCGGCCTTCTTCGTCGAGCAACACGAACGGCAACGTGCTTGGATCGACCACGTGCGGCGAACTTGTTGCGGCTGCTGAGCCGTTCGACTTGGAGTTGTCCGACGAGTTCATCGTCATAGAGACGATGGTCCACACAATCGAGCTTAGGCCGATCGCAAATAGAGAAAGGATTGCGACCTGCTGGCGACGAGATGAATGGCGCGAGTTCGCCGTGTGATTCGATGGGGCGAGCGACGCCCGTTCGTTCGACTGCGATTCGTTCAACTTCGGCAAGATCGGAACAGCTTGCGATCGAGAATAATCTTCCTGCAATTTCACCCTCTGCGCAGATATCGCCAGCGACGCCGGGATTCGGGAGGACGAGGCTCCCGCCGAGCCACATTTTTCCGAAGTTCGTGGCTCGGCAGGAGCCTCGCCCTCCCATTCATCGGGTAGCCAATCACTGTCCAAGCCTCTTAGTCGGCGGAGTTCGGTCAGGACGGCGGCGGCAGATTGCGGTCGTTCGCGCGGATCAACGGCGTGCAGGTGGTCGATCAAACGGACCAACTCCGGTGACAAGTCATCGCGAATTTTGGCGATCGACGGGGGCGGCACGGATCGCAAGCGGAGTAGTATCTGCATGGTATCTTGGTCGCGGAACGGTGCGCGGCCCGTCAGCATCGCGAACATCGAACTTCCCAAGCTAAACAGGTCGCTGCGGTGGTCGATCACCTCTCCGAAGGCTTGCTCAGGCGACATGAATGCGGGAGTGCCGACAACAATTCCGGTCTTCGTCAGCGTCGGGTCATCCGGGCCGCGAGTGAGTCCGAAATCGGAGAGTTTGGCTCGGCCAGATTTCGCGTCTAGTAGAATGTTGGCCGGTTTGACGTCGCGATGAATCAATCCGCGTGCGTGAAACTCGACCAGCGCGAAGGCGACGTGTGACGCGACGCGCAGCACTTCCTTGACCGTCATCGGATTGTTGCGAGCGATCCGTCGATGCAGCGACGGACCATCAACGAATTCCATGACGAGGTACGGGCAGCGCGAGTGCGCGGGATGCAGACTCTCCTCGGCGGGATCATGCACGGAGTAGATCGTTACCGCGTGCGGATGATTCACCGCCGCTGCTGCGCGAGCTTCTCGCAGGAACCGCTGCCGCGACGTTTGGTCCGCCAATAGAAACGGAGACAGGACCTTGATTGCCACCAGTCGTCGCAGCTTGGGATCGCGGGCTTTGAAGACCACCCCCATGCCTCCTTGGCCGAGCACTTCCAACACTTCAAACGTGTCGATCATGCCTAACACATGGGGCTGCTGGCTCGGAGTGAGCAACGTGGTCGGATCAACCACGAACGGTTGGCGGTCGTCGATCTGAGTGACTTCGGCCTCGTCGCCGTTTGCCGTATCGAGCAGATTGGCCAAATCGGGCGAGAGTTCGCTGTGCGTGCGTTGCAGCTTTGCGGCCAAGTCCACCAGAAATGTCGTCGAACCGGCTGACATCTCCAGCGCCTTCTGGCACTGCGGGCAACGATCAAGATGCTGTTGCAACCGCTGCTCCTCGTCTGAGCTGATCTGCCCGCGGAGCAGTGCTTTCCATGCCGTTCGATCCGGACACGCGCTGGTCGTCATTGGTCGCCAATTTCTTGGATGAGTTCTTTCAGTCGCGCGGTCACTCGGCTCTTGGCGATGTACACCGCGCCGACGCTGAGTTGGAGTTTCGCAGCCACGTCAGTCGGCGACTTCGATTCCACCGCCGTCATCCAGAAGGCTTGCCATGTTGCCGGTTGGAAGTCTGATCGAGCACGCTCGGCCGCCCACTCGAACAATCGCCGCTCGTATTCTTGTTCCCAATCCGTTTCGGAGGGGAATGTACTCGGTTGGTTTTCGAGCACGAACTCCATTTCGGAATCGCCAGTGCCAGCCGGTTGGCGATTGCGGCGGTGCAGATAGTTTTTCAATTTCGAGTGCGCGACTGTGAACAACCAGCCTCGGAAGCGGCCGATGTTGCGGTCGTATTCCAGTTTCTCAATGGCCGTCATCACCGACTGCAAAATCTCTTGAGTGACGTCCGCTGAATCCGCTTCCTGCAAGCCATGCGATCGCAGAAATCGCTGTAACAGCGGGCCATAGACTTCGACAAACTGCGACCACGCTTCGGAATCTCGCCGATCGCGCATCCGAATCAGCAAGCTCGGTCGAGTCGGCAACGTGTCTGCTCCGTCGCCGCGATCGAAAGGCATGACGAATTCCCGTGAGGCGAGAACCAAGTCCCTCTGCCCGCGTAACCGCCAGCAGTCCCGCAGCGTCGCCGAACGATCGGCTGATCCCGCACGTAGTTCTCGGAAGTTAACGGCGATTTTCATTTCCGACCAGTTCAACTGAGAAGTGCCGGATGGTCTCCATCGGCCATCCGGCTGGTGAGCAAAGCCCCAAAGGTTATGGAACAGTTCGATCAAAACGTGTGCTCGTAATCTCCCACTGCGGCGTTGTGAGTCCAATCATCTCCTTCGCCGCCGTACAACGAGTCGTGGCCATAACCGCCGTCGAGCGTGTCGTTCCCCGCGTCGCCATACATCAGATCGTCGGCCCCGTTGAGCGTGCTCTGAATGTAGTCGTCTCCCTCTCCGCCATGAGCTTCGACGTACGGCCCGCGCGAAGTGATGCGATCGTTGCCAGCTCCACCGAACACTGTGTCGCGTCCGCTGCCGGTGTCGATGACATCGTCACCTCCTCGACCGTCGATGTAGTCATCATCATCGCCGCCGCCGTTGATGATGTCGTTGCCCATGCCGCCATAGACCGTGTCATTGCCCCCGCCACATTCAACGCGCGACCGAACAGCCGAGTTGATCAGCAGACTGTCGCGTCCATCGCCCAAATCCACGAACAAGCGGTCAATGCCGGCCGCATTGAACTCACGCGAAAACCCCGTTGCTGAATCGCTCACCAGAAACTTCGGACCCAACCGCTCGATTGTGATGTTGTTGTCCCCGCCATCTCCCGCCACAACGAGCGTGACGACCGGCCCGGACGCATTGACGAACGCAGTCGTCAGAACTTGCCGAGGCTCCAGCGACTCGCCCCGTTGCACCAGTGAACCACGTCGCGAACGACGTTCGAGCTTGCGTGTAATCAACTGGCTCAAAAACTGAATCGGATTTCGCATGATTTGACTCCTCAGAAGTGAGTGTGAGAAATGTCGATCGAACCGCTGTTCGATCAGAGACACACTCACTACCGAGGCTGCGGCGATGTCTTTCAGACGAACTGGCAGAAATTTGGAGTCGCGCGAATTTTGGTGATCTCGGCTACATTCTTCCCGAACGCCGGTTGAGGTGTGAAACTCCCGAACCGACGGTGCCAGTGACAATGAGGTTCACTGTTTTGGTTCTTGATTCACTCCCGATCAATTTTCCGTGGACCATGTTTTGAAAGTTCATCAAGGATGAAGACTCCCACGCTGGGTTTGGTTTCCGAAGCGCCCTACCAATTTCAGAAGCCGCCGCGAAGTCGTTGGTGGTGGAAATTGCTGGCACCCATTGTGCTGCCGCTACTACGACGTTTTTGGGCGCGAGTGGAACGTTTTGACTTTCATGGCGGTGAGGCTTTGAAGGAATCGCTGGCCGCCGGACATGGGATTCTGCTGGCTCCGAATCATGCTCGTCCGACTGACCCTTTGGTGTGTCTGTATTTGGCGTGGGTGCATGGCTTCGCGATGTATGGGATGACCAGTTGGCATCTCTTTCAGAATCATGGATTAGTTCGGAATGTGGCTCGTCGTATGGGAGCGTTTAGCATCTTTCGAGAAGGGAGCGATCGTGAGTCACTCACGTTCGCAATTGACTCACTGGCGACCGCCGATCGTCCGGTGACTATCCTTCCGGAGGGTGGTCTTTCTCGGACGAACGACCGCTTGCGCCCGCTGTTAGACGGACTCGCGTTTGTCGCACGAACGGCGGCACGTAAACGAAGTAAGCAAACTCCGCCGGGCCAAGTGGTGGTACATCCGGTGGCGATCAAGTATTGGCTGCTGAGTGATCTGAACGAGACGATCGCGCCGTTTCTCGAAAGCACTGAGCGAACTCTCGCATTGAGTGCCGCGACGGGAATGACTCTGTTTCAGCGAATTGAGCGGATCATCGACACCGATCTGGCGAAGCATGAAGTCCGAGTTTTGGGTACCGTTCAAAGCGGCTCGCTGACCGATCGTTTGGAAAAACTCTGCGTGGTAGTGCTGACTCGGTTGGAAAGTGAATGGTCGCCGGGCGCGATCATCGCCGACGATTTTGTAATCCGAGTGAAGAATCTGCGGACGGTATTGTTGGTTCGGTTGGCGGAAAATGGCGTCACCGAAACGCAGCGCGAAGAGATTTGGCAGCCACTCAACGAACTGGATAACGTTCATCAGTGGGCTTTGCTGTTTCCTCGTGATTACCTGCAAGCGGACAGTCCACAGGAACGATTCGTCGAGACGATCGAACGTATGGATGAGTACTTCACGGGAAGCCTCGGACAACTCGGTCGCTGGCGAGTTGAAGTTCAGATCGGTGCGGCAATTCCCGTTTCGGCACTACGCGACAAGAGTGCGGAGGTTGATCCCTTGATGGAACAACTCAAGACACAGTTGCAGGGAATGCTCAATGCGATTTCGGTGCGAAAGTAACACGGCCACGAGAAAGAGTTTTCACCGCAAAGACGCGAAGGCTTACGGCAAACCACAGCATCACTTTGAATTTGAGCCCTCCGCCATTTCACTTGAAAACTCGAATCAGTCGGCAGGCTTACCACAAAGGCATGAAGACACAAATTTTGGGGCCGTCGTCTTTTGCAGCTCTTTTTGCCTTTGCGGTCCAATCTTTCAATTCAACAGAAATGGCGAATGCCCTAGACTTGAGGGTCAATCACCCCATTTCGTTGCGAACCTCTGCGACACTTTGCACCTTTGCGTTGAAAACGTTTTTTCAGAATCAACTCGGCATGAATAGCCAGCCAAATTGAGGGTCAGCTTGTGAAAGACATTTTGGTGCGCAATATCCCGTTGTTATTGGCCGATGCCGTTAAACAGTTTGGTGATCGTCCTGCGTTTGCGACTCGCAGGGGGTCAGGTGAGTTTGAATCGGTGAGCTTTCGCAGCATGTATGAACAAGGCTGCTGCGTTGCGACAGCGTTGATTGATCTGGGCATTCCGCTGCGAAGTCATATTGCTGTGCTGGCAGATAATCGGCGCGAATGGATGCTGGCAAGCTACGGCATTCAGTTGGCCGGCTGTGTCGATGTGCCTCGCGGGTCCGACGTGACTGACGGTGATATCACTTACATCCTGCCGCATTCAGATGCTCGCGCGGTGTTCGTCGAAAACGTAAAACTGCTCGCTCAGGTTCAGCGATTGAAGACTCAGTTGCCGAACATCGAGCACCTCTTCCTGTTGGAAGGTGAGCCACAGGCGAGTGACGGCGTGCTGAGCATCAGCTCGCTGATTGAGCGAGGCAGACGTTTGCGTGAGCAAGGAGACCGTCGCGTTGAAGAGCGTTGCGAGAGTATTTCCGGTGACGACCTGCTGACATTGATCTACACATCGGGGACGACGGGCGAACCGAAAGGAGTCATGCTCACTCACGAGAATTTGTTGTTTCAAGTCCGTCATTGTCCGGTGGAGTTCACGCCAGACGATCGGATGTTGTCGCTGCTCCCGATCTGGCACATTGCCGAGCGGGCATTTGAAACGGTGGCAATCGCGTATGGGTGCTGCACGTACTACTCAAGCGTGCGTCGCTTTCGTGGTGACCTGCAACAGGTTCAGCCGACGTTCATGTTGTCAGCACCGCGCGTTTGGGAGAGCGTCTATCAAGCGATTCAGGATCAATTGGCTAAGGCACCAGCAACGCGGCAACGACTATTTCGAGCGGCATTTGCCTGTGCGGTTGGAGTTCGTGGCGCTTTGAGGACGCTTCGCCGAAGAAAGGCGGAGGTGGAGCCAATCAGTCCGATCGCTCGATCGATGCAGTGGATCGGTGCGTTGATGAAGTTGGCTGTCTACTTCGTGCCACATCTCATACTGGATCGACTCGTCTTACGACGTATTCGGAATTTCTTTGGCCCGAAGTTTCGTAGTTCGGTGTCAGGTGGCGGAGCATTGCCGAGCTACGTTGATGAGTTCTTCGACACATTGGGAATCTGCGTACTCGAAGGCTACGGCATGACGGAAACGAGTCCACTCATTTCCGTCAGAACATTTGAACGACCAGTCACGGGAACTGTCGGTCCGATTTTTCCGAAGACGGAAGTCCGTATTGTCGATCTCGAAAGCCGCGACGTGATCTGGCCGCCACAACGTGGTCGCAAAGGTGAGATTCACGTGCGCGGCTCGCAGGTGATGCGCGGTTACTACAAGCGTCCCGAAGCAACGGAGAAGGTTCTCCGCGACGGTTGGCTCAACACCGGCGATCTCGGAATGATCACGTTCAATGATTGCCTCAAGATCGTCGGCCGCTCGAAAGACACGATCGTCTTGCTAAGTGGCGAGAACGTCGAGCCTGAACCGATCGAGACCTGCCTGCAACGATCTTCCCTGATTCATCAATGCATGGTGACTGGGCAAGACCAAAAGTTTCTCACGGCGTTGATCGTGCCACGTGCTGAAGTGCTTGCACGATTTGGAAATGATCTGCCGACGCTCGCTCAGAGCGCCGAGGTACGTCAGGTGATTATGGATGACATCAAAATGTTGATCGGTGCTAACGGCGGCTTCAAAGTGTTTGAACGCGTCCTTGATTGCCGGTTGCTTGCTACGGAGTTTTCCGTTGGCAACGAACTGACTAATCTCCTAAAGCTCAAACGTCATATCATTGTGGAGAAGTATCAAGCCGAAGTTGCGAGCATGTATTGTGAGTGAATGGTCAATGTTCTCGCGAATCATGTTGCATCAGTCGGGATTGGAATTTCAAATCGGAATTGAAACCGCAAGCGGTCTGGAGATGTTTGACCGCACGTCGCAGTCACCGTGTTTCAAAACGCGCGTGCCCGCGGCGTGCGGTTAAACGATCGTATAAAGCCGCTCATCAGAGACCGCGTAGGGATAGAAGTCACTAGCACTCTGGAAAATCACAAAACACGAAAGGCAACTCTGATGTCTGATCTGAACCGCCGCGAGTTCGCTCGCAACACGTTGGGAACGCTGCTGAGCTATTCGCTACTCGAAACGATGTTTCGCAAGGACGCCTTCGCTGATGAGATCAAGCCAACCGCGATTAAGTGGCTGGCGGATGTGAACTCGCTGGCAGCAGATGTGCGCAGTCAGAAGATTCCGCAGATCGAATGGCAAAAGCAGGTCGAAGCACTTTTCAAAAAGATTGACGTCGCCGATGTGCTCAAGCTAATCGACTTCGAGGCGATCACCAAAGACCTGAAAATCGCCGATAACGGGGCAAGCAGTTTGCGTCCGAAATTTCCGAAAGTCGAAGGCTTGCCAACGGAGTTTGTCTTTGGACGCCAAGTCTTCGCGCTGAAGAAAGGTCGGTCGGTTGTGCCACACGGTCACAACAACATGGCGACTGCGTTTCTGATTCTCAAAGGAGACATGCGCGGTCGGTTGTACGATCGAATGCAAGACGAAAAAGAGCACATCGTCATCAAGCCGACTGTCGATCGCACGTTCAATGCGGGCGAGACATCGTCGATCTCCGACGACAAAGACAACGTGCATTGGTTTCAAGCGATGTCGGAGACCGCCTTCATCTTCAACATCCATGTTCTGGAAGTGCGCCGTGGCGGCGGTGAATCAACCGGGCGAGTCTATCTCGATCCAAACGGTGAGAAGATTGCCGGAGGATTGATCCGCGCGAAACGACTTGAACACAAACAGGCGCATGAGATTTACGGATAACTATTCTAAAACCTGCGCCGAGGCCGAGGCTGACTTCGTGGCGGACCAGTGATGCCAACACTCAAACGCCAGCCATATGAGGCAAGTCCGATCAAGCCATCTTGGTGAGCAAGCGATGGCTCGTTCGAACAGCCACAGGTTTCCAAACAAAAACCACAACACGTAATGCCGGTTGCGTTCGTGTTGGTAAACAAGAACGTTGAACGCCACTGTCAGCGGCAACAGGATGCGGCAAAACCCAATTTGCTCTTCCCAGATGGGCGCTCCAACCACGACTGCCAGCGCCGCCCAACCGCACCCCCACCGCCACCAACGCGAGGCCAGTCGCGGGCGAAGCGCGAAATAAGTGACTTGCACGAAGATCGCGATCGGTGCCAGCAGTTCAACCAGTGGTTGCGGACGTCGAGTCAGTTGCGGGGCGATCTTTTCCCACCATCCCACAAACGGAAACGAAAAGAGATTGAGCTCCAACGAGTGTCGTGGAGTTTGAAGTCGGACATAGACGAACCACAACGTTACCGGCGCAACAAGCAGCGGAACGAGCCAGGCCAGTCGTCGAGGCGGATGCTCTCGATCAATCCACGCTAGCGCCGGAAAAGACAGGGCGCTGGTTTCGCGGAACAGCGCGGCGACAGCCAACAGTCCGCCTGCCGTGACCACATGAGTCTCTGCCAACAACAAACCACACAAGCTGATGGTCATTGATGGGAGATCGGCCAACGATCGCTCGACCGAAGTCAACGTTCCTGAAGTCCAAAGAATGGCGACTGCCAACAACCGCTCACGAACTCCTGCAAATCCCACGAAGTGTGCCAGCGCACCCAATAACGCCCACCAAAAGAAAAGATTGAGCACCGAGTACGCCTGCAAAACCCACACGGGCTGCCCGAGTCCAACTGCGTAAGCCAGCATCGGCAAGCCAATCCGCCGAGCACGAAATTGAACGTTGTCACATGCCCGAGGCAAATCGGGATCAGTGAGCAGCGGCGAAAGAGCGAGCTGTGCGTAAAACTGTCCGTCGTAGCCATGCTCAGAACGAGCTGGTGGGTCGATTTCTTGAACGATCGGCAACGCATGCGGCAAGAATGCTTTGCCGAACAGCGGAAGATCCAGAAATCCGTGCTCTGTCGAAAATTCTTTGGTCACAATGCAGACAGGCAATGCTGCCAGCAGCAGTAAAAAGACAATCTGGCAACGACGAGACATCAACGGCCTTTAACGGTGAAGAGCGAGTTATTCAACAAGTGAGCGTGTGCATCTGGCACAGACCGTTGCTGCAGCCGGAATTCTTGATTTGCAGAACGGACAAATTTTTTGTGAGTGTCCAACCAGCACAATCAAGAACCAGATTGGCCCGAAGATCAACGCATGCGGAAGGAATAAAAATGAAACAATCGCAGTGCGGCCCGGCGTGCTTGAGTTCTTGATGAATCCAATGGCCGTTCCTAATAACCCCAATCCGCACCAAAGCAAAATGAGTTTGATCAACTGAGGTCTCCAACGTGCCAATGTTTGCCGTGTTCGGCGACTCAAAACCGAGATTGTTGCCGTTCGACAAGTCGTGCTACGTTCCGCGCGAATTGTTCAGTGTCCTGATCTACTCAATCCCACCAAGCTTTCTTCGGTGGTTTTCGGGGGTTTGCACGACGTGATGTCGAACCGCCAATTCACGACCCGGGGAGCCGTACAAAGATGTCTGCTGATAAACCACACGTACTGATTGATGGAATCAAGTTGGCTGATGCTCACATTGATGGAATTCGTCGCTATTTGGAAGAGCTTCTGAAGGCGCTCGACGTGCAGATGGAGCGGCAGCGGCCGGATTGGTCTATTCGAGTCACTTTGGATACTCAGAGTTCTTATCCGTTGCACAAGGTCGTAAATGCGTTGACGCGGTCGGAGGCAGCCTCACCGATGTCGTTGCTCGATCGACGACTCGACATCTTGCGGCATCCCGCGCGAACGGTCGGCGAGAAGCTGCGGCGTTTCCGAGCCAAGGTGGAACGAAACGTCCAGTGACGCTTCACTCAATGGTGGCAACAACCGAGACCATGCGATCTGTTGCACCTACCGTTGCCAAACACTTTTGGCCAGTATGCTCAGCATCCGGCTCCGTTGCTGATGACGGTACATGATTTGTCGCACTTGGTTTGTCCGGAGTTTCAGACGCGATCCAACAGTGCGACGTTGTCGAATGGATTGACCGGCGCGATCCGGCGTAACGCTTCGTTCCTATCAGATTCGGAATCGACCAAACGCGATATGGTTGAACTTCTCGGCGTCCCCGCACGGCAGATTCAAGTAGTTCATTTGGCTTGTGATCGAACTCGGTTTCAACCGGTTTCAGATCTGCAAGTGATTCAACGGCTGCGTGAAAAATATCGTCTCCCCGAACAGCCGTTTGTGTTGACCCTCTGCCGGTTGGAACCGCGCAAAAATCTGACTGCTGTTGTGCGTGCGTGTCAGCAAGTTTTTCAAACCAGTCCCGATTTGCCGTTCCACTTGGTGATCGCTGGGGGCGATGGATGGGGCAATCAAGCGAGTGAATTGACGAAACTCACTTCGGATCGCGTGCATCTGACCGGAGCGGTCGATGACGCCGACTTAGCCGCGCTGTATTCGAGTGCCTCCGTGTTTACGTGCATGTCGTTTTATGAAGGTTTTTGTTTGCCGATCCTCGAAGCGATGAGCTGTGGTTGTCCGGTGGTCCATTCCGACACTTCCGCGATGCCAGAGATCGCAGGCGGTGCGGGCCTCGCTGCCTCGCCGTATGATGTCAATCAGATTGCTCGGCACATTGAATCTGTTCTGCGCGATCCCACACTGACTCATCGGTTGCAGGCCGGTGGACTGGCGCGAGCGAACCAATTCAGTTGGGCTCGCGCAGCGGATGAGACCATGCGGATGTACGACTGTTTGTTGCAGAGCAAATCTCTGCGGGGCGATTGTAACGTCGATCAGACAACTCGCTCCCATGTCGCCGCTTGAAACCCAATCGAAGGTGAGCCGAGTGGCAACAACTCTGCAGCCTTGAGAAATATCACTCAATGACGTTGACGATGAACACGCCACAAAAAACTTCTCACACGAAATTTGGTCGGATACGCGAAAGTGTGCGGTTCGTGTTTCCTTTGATGTGGCGTGCCAACCGGCGGCAGTGTTTGGTGACCATTGTCAGCACGTTGGTCTCGGCACAGCTCGCTCCGCTGTTGGTCATTGTCATGGCGTATGCGGTCACTGAAATTCAAACCTCGATCGCATCGGGTGAGCCGCATGTGGCCGTGCTCGATCGTTGGTTGGCCGCGTCAGTATCGATCGGTTTGTTGATCGCGGCAGCGGGAGGCTTGAAGCAATACGCGCGTCGGCAACTAGCTGACGAAATTCGACTGCAAATCAATCAACGCGTTCTTCGTCATGCGGCGACACTCGATCTGCAATGTCTGGAAGACATCGAAACTCAGAACGTATTGCGTCGCGCCAGCAACGATCCCGGACACAAAGTCATGGGGGCGGCGATGGGCTTGATCGACACTTCCGCTTCGGCGTTGCAGGTGGTTGGATTTTTGGGCGTGTTGTTGTGGATCGAGCCGCTGTGGTCGGGGCTATTGGCATTGTCTGGAGTCCCGGCATTGATGTCACAGTGGTTTCTGTCACGACGGACTTATGAAAGCATTCGCGAACAAACTACCGCGCTCCGCTGGGGGACTTACTACAGCAATTGTTTGACCGATCATCACATCGTTCCTGCACTCCGTATGATGCGGCTGGTCTCGTTTATGTTGGATCGGTTTCAACAAACTGTGACGACCACGTTAGAGGCGAGTCATCGCTTGCATCGCTCGCAGACGATGATGCGTTTCGTCTCGACAGGATTGACCTTCGCTGCGGTCGCCTTGGTCTTGAGCGTCGTTGGTCGAGCAACCCTATCCGGAGCGGTGACACTGGGTGCCTTCATCGCGTATTGGACGGCGGCGTGGCGACTGCAAGCGTCGATGACGCGGCTGACAGATTCGCTCTCGGCAGTGTTCGACGCGCACTTCGATGTCGTCAATATTCACGAGTTCCTCGCATTGCAACCATCGCGTTCGCTGTCCGCGGGTTTTCGCGGAACCGTTTCCGGCTTGATCGAATATGATCATGTGACGTTTCAATATCCCGGTGCGAAACGACCTGCTGTCGAAAACGTTTCTTTAACGATTAGTCCCGGCGAAATTGTCGCGCTCGTCGGTCCCAACGGAGCAGGGAAGACAACGCTGCTGAAACTGCTCACACGTTTGTACGACCCGACGACGGGTGTGATTCGTGTGGCTGGAACCGACTTGCAAGAGTGGGATTTGGAGGCATTTTATCGACAGGTGACGATGGTCACTCAAACGCCAATTCATTTTGAAGCGACCGCACATCAGAACGTCGCGTTCGGTAGTCCGGAGCGGTTGCTCAACGATCACGAAGCCGTGCGTGATATTTGTCAGCAGACTGAACTCGACGCGGTGATTCGCAAACTGCCGCAAGCTTACGACACACATCTCGGTCGAATTTTCGGCGAGACCGATCTTTCTGGCGGACAGTGGCGGCAGTTGTCGGTCACACAAGCACTCGCCGGTGATCCGTCACTGATGATCCTCGACGAACCATATGCCAATCTCGATCCACAAGCCGAAGAGACGATGTATCGAACCATCGAGCACCTCTTGAAAGGCCGCACTGCGATTCTGATTTCACATCGTTTTTCAACGCTTCGTATCGCCGATCGCATCGTCGTGATGGACGCTGGACGCATCGCAGAAGAAGGAACTCACACCGCACTGATCGAGCGAAATGGATTGTATGCATCGATGTACCGCGCCTCACTGGCTCGGTTCGACTTGAGTGTCGCTACAGCAGCCAACACAAATCTCGGTCAAACAGAACTGAAAGCAGCGTGATGGAAATGTCCAAATCTCAGATTAGCACTCAAGCTTGGTGGGATTTGCGAACATCACTTGTTTGAGGATTAGTTCCGTCCTCTCTCCCTATCTTTGTGAGTTAGCGTGCAACCCAGCGTCATCTTTCCCGAAGAACTTTTCCCCACGAATTCCGAATGGGGATCGGACTATCGTCAGTTGTTGACCATCGGTCAGCGCCGCATGAGTCAATCAACGGCCGTGATCTGTGGCTTGGCTCGTGACGTGGCTGAGATTCTGCCGGTTACGATCGCTCGTATTGAACGGATTGGCGAAAGCTTTGGTGATTATCGAGTGGTCATTTACGAGAATGATTCGCGCGACGACACACGTTTGCAGTTGCTGGCGTGGGCGGAAAGCAATCATCGAGTGCGTGTCATCGTCGAAACGATCGGCGATCCCGTGAATCCCTGTGCTCGTTGTTTGCATCGCGCAACTCGTATGGCGAACTATCGCAACCGTTGCCTGGAAGCAATCCGAGAAGAGTTTTCAAACTTCGATTTCGCTTTGGTGCTCGATACGGATCTCAAAGGTGGCTGGAGTTACGACGGGATCGCCAACACGTTGGGCCATGACAATTGGGACTTCGTCGGCTCCAACGGCATCATCTTCAAACGAGTGGGCCGTGAGCTTAACGTTCCGATTCAATACGACGCTTGGGCGTTTCGATTGGATGAAAACTTATCCGCCTTACCGACCGGGACCGTCAACGTCATGCGCTGGCAGCGTGGGCAACCACTCGTGCCCGTGACGTCCTGCTTTGGCGGACTTGGTATCTATCGCATGAAAGCCTTGCTCACAGCGTGTTATTCCGGCTGGGACTCCGAGCACGTTCCGTTGCATCAGGAGATGCGAAAGTCGGGATTCAATCGCATGTTTATCAACCCCAACCAAATCGCGTTGTACGGTCGCCGCCATCGTTCTATTGATCGCGTGATGATCCCGCTCACAAAAGGACTCAATCGCATCCGCAGTTGGTCTTGGCCGAAATCGCTGACGGATTCGGTCAACGAACCACTCTGTTTGGGCATGAGAAGCTGATTGGTCAATGTCAGTCCAAAAGAACTAACGCGATTACTACGACTGGCCAAAACAGAATTCCAATCCAAAGATCGATTGGCGAGGAAACAAATCGTTGGACTGTTCTTCGCAATTCCCAATCCGGTGAATTCGCCAAGACCACATCGATTGCCAACTTGTACTTCTGACGTAACCCATACCACTGATGAGTGCGAAAAAGCATCCAACTGGTGGCTACAATCGGTCCGACGAGATACAGGTTCAACAACCAAACCCCGACACAAAACGCGCCAACAAGAGTTCGATCGCGGTTGGTAGCCTCCATTCTTTTGACGGTCTCTTCGTCGAGTCTCCATTCGCTATCTTTGTTTTCAACCACTGGGATCGCTCAAAGGAAGGACTTAATTCAGTGCCGTTCTGAACAACCGGGTTTCTCTTTCACGCTTAACAACGCCACGACTGGCAATGTTTTCGACGTAGTGCAAAGCCCGCGAGCCACCGCGGCAAGCTCGGTGGGGGGAGTGGTTACTTTTCTTGTTCGCTCAGCAGGAACGCCAGCAGGTCGCGAAGTTCGTCCGGTTGCTTCACGAGGCCCGCGGGCATCGGCGAGATGTCTTGCAGTTTGGTTTCTTCGATGTCGGACTTCGCGAACGTCACGCGCTTCGCATCGGGCAGCAGCAGTTCGAGCTTCTCGCCGGTCTCGCCGATGACGAGGCCGGAGGATTGCTTGCCATCTTTGGTGATGACCAAGGTCGCTTTGAAGACCGGTGAGACCATGCGGCTGGGAGCGAGAACCGATTCGACGAGATGCGGGATCGTGAATCGTTTCGCCGTTTCGGCCAAGCTCGGTCCGCCGGTGACTGGTTGATCGGCGCGGATTGCATGGCACTTCGCACAACCGAGTCCTTCGGCAGAAAACAATTTCTTGCCACGAGCGATGTCGCCGGTCTTCGCCTCTGCGAGCCAATTCACTGCCAAAAATTTCGGATCGACGGGCGCGTTGCCGGAGGTCGTCGCGTTCTTCAGCCGTTCGGTCAGCGAGCCCGCGCTGATCGGTTCGGGCAATGTCGGCGGGATCTTGTCGAGCGTTCGATAATGGATGTAGAGGCCCGATTCGCCGGTGAGATTGCGGACTCGAAACAGGATGTCGTTGCTCCCCGGTTCGAGGTCGAGATAAACGATGTCTTGCAGCGGCAGAGCGGCGCGTGAGATGTCGTTCGTGTGGACGACGCGGCCGTTGTGCCAAACTTTGATGCCGTCATCGCTGCCGACCAGCAGCATCGCCTGTTGCTTTCGCGGGCTTTCGAGCCGGAAGAATGCGTAGCTCGACGAGTCGTTCACATCGCCGAACGCTTCGTGAAAGTTGAAGAACCGCGGCCCGCGCGGCATCTGCTTCCAAGTGACAGATCGCTCGCCAACCGCGTGCTGCGCGGACAAGTCGATCGGTCCTCGTTCGGGAGCGTGAACCGTTTCAAAACCTTTGCCGTTGTCGGGGAACGGACCCGCGACCCAGGCTTTGTCGGGATTGATCAAGTCGGCGAGTTGCAGCTTCCCTTGCTCGTTCTTCCGCCGCACGCTCTGCACCTTCGGCTCGGAACGCGGATCGTTGAGCACCGACAAGAAGTGCGCCGCCTGCAAACGAACCGATTCCTCTTGGTCATC
>JAPLNX010000325.1 GCA_026400935.1 Planctomycetia bacterium
CAACAGGCCGAATCGAGTTCGTCAGCCTACGGACTAACCATTCTCCTCCCGTTGCTCCCCACCCCGTCTCGCGACGACGCAGTTTCGTTCGGATACAAAGTTCAAACCCAACTTTGATGAGGACTCGCACCTCACTAACCCTGAAACACTTACAAGCGCACTAACCCACGGCAATTGCCGAGACGTGGAGAGACGATTGTTGGCCGCTGCATGTGTCGCACTTTTAAAATCACCGTTGCAGAATGCACCGAACATGCAACTCTATGAACATGCTCCCGCACTCAATGTTGTTGTCTTTCGAGCCGCCGGCCCGCCGGATGATCAACTCGACGAGGTCTCTGCTGACTTCACGGAACGCAAGACTGTTTGCCCACTTGGTGGCGGCTTAGGTTATCTCACGTTGGAACCGGATGACTTTGATCGAATCTGGACCGGAGTCAGCAACGGGGACGCTCAGGGGACTGCCGACACCGTGCTGTATTTCCTCGGCCAGAACGCTCAACAATTTATTGACCGGTCGGAAGATTTCATCTACGGTTGGATCGGAGTGGATGACGAGCCGATCTACGAACGAGTCCTATTGCTGCAAATCATCCCGCGTCCGCACTTGATTGAGATGATGCGGAAGCGGGTGGAGATGAATTGAAGGCAAATGGTGAGATGGCAGTTGGCCCATCAGCAAATCAGGAGGACTTAGATGCTTTCCGAGTGTCCAGATTGTCGAATTGGTTTTGGACCGAGTCATCGTATGTGTCCGCATTGCGGTGAGTTTGAGGCGAACATCGAAGACCGTCTCGGCTACTTGATTCAGAAAGCAGAAGCCATGCTAGAAGAGGGCACGCCGACGTTTGCTATTCGGGATCTGCTCATCGGCGAAAGGCTGTCGCAAGAATTGGCAACAGCGATGTGCGTTGCATGTGATAGTAATTTGAAACGTCAAGCGAGAACGATCGGTCTTAAACGTGTTGTGATTGGAGTGATCTTTTTTGCCGTCGGTATTTGCCTATTGACCTTTCCTGCCGTCCTAATTGGCTTGTACTTGTTGCAGCTTGGCGGCAGAAATCTAATCGCTGGACGTGAAGAAATACCTCTCGAATAAGCCGTTTGACCGGTTCCGAATGCCGACGTATATTCCCGCACCTCTCGTTCACGGGTTTTGCAATGTCGCCTTGCCGCTCAATTATTCTGCCGATCTCCATTATTCCGGTCGTTGCCGGTCTGGAGATGATTGGCAACGACCACCGCGAGCGACTTTGAGCTGAGGTTTTTCTATTCCGCAGCATGAGCTACACCCTCAGGTCGTTCGCCTGAGGGTTTTTTTGTTGGATGAATGAATTCCAAAGAGCAAATTTCAAATCGAGGCGGTATCGCTATGACTCGCATCCAAATCTATGACACGACTCTTCGAGACGGCAGCCAAGGGGAGGGAGTCAATTTCTCGCTTCAGGACAAGTTGCTGATCACGCAGCGACTCGATGAGTTGGGCTTTGACTTCATCGAAGGGGGGTATCCTCTCTCAAACCCGAAGGATGCTGAATACTTCGCCCGAGCGCGAGACCTCGAATTAAAGCACGCGACGATCTCGGCGTTCGGCATGACACGGCGACGCGGAGCAGCTCCTGAAGACGACACCGGCATGGTCGCACTGCGGGACTCGAAGGCGAAGATTTGTGTCATTGTCGGCAAGACGTGGGACTTGCACGTGTTTGAAGTCTTGCGAGTCGATGAGGGGGAGAACCTCGCGATGATTCGTGACTCAGTGGGCTACTTACACGGTGGCGGTCAGCGGGTTTTCTACGACGCCGAGCATTACTTCGACGGTTTTCGAGCGAATCCCGAGTTCGCACTCAAGACGATCAAAGCCGCCGAAGAAGCGGGAGCTGAAATCGTGGTGCTATGCGATACGAACGGCGGTCGGCTTCCTGAAGAAGTCGCTGCCGCTGTTGCTGCCGCAAGAAAAGAATTGACGATTCCGGTCGGCATTCACTGTCACAACGACTGCGATCTGGCGGTCGCGAATTCTCTGATCGCCGTCGATGCGGGAGCGATTCAAGTTCAAGGGACGATCAACGGCATCGGCGAGCGGTGCGGCAACGTCGATCTGTGCAGCGTCATCGCCAATCTCGCGCTGAAGAAGACCGGGTACGAGGTGCTCCGCGAAGGGGGTATCAAGCACTTGGCCGAGCTGTCTCGTTACGTCTACGAGCTGGCCAACATGAACTACCGCAACGGCCAACCGTTCGTCGGGCTCAGCGCGTTCGCTCACAAGGGAGGCATGCACGTCCATGCCGTCAACCGCTTGGCGAAGAGCTACGAACACATCGAGCCGGAGACCGTCGGCAACGTGCGGCGAGTCCTCATCAGCGAGCTGTCTGGCAAATCGAACATCGTGGCCAAGACGCTGAAATATGCGATCGCCAACGACACGGCCGTCATGCAGAAGATCCTCGACCGCGTGCAAGATCTCGAAAACGAGGGCTATCAATTCGAGGCGGCCGAGGCGTCGTTTGATTTGCTCGTCCGCAAGTGTGTCGGCCAGTACACACCGAAGTTCGAGAAACTGCATTACCGCGTGAACGTCGAATCGGACGGCGGCCTACGCGACGATTCGGTCTCGGTCGTCTCGTCGGGAAACGTCCCGCCCGCCACCGAAGCGACGATCAAACTCCGCGTCGCCGGACGCATCGAGCACGTTGTCGCCGAAGGTGACGGCCCGGTGAATGCGCTCGATACCGCGCTGCGCAAAGCGCTGATTCCGGCGTACCCCAACCTGCAAGAGATGAAGTTGGTGGACTACAAAGTCCGCGTTATCAACTCGACGGAAGGGACGGCCGCTCGCGTGCGAGTCGTCATCGAAAGCAGCGATGAACACGAAATCTGGACCACCGTCGGCGTCAGCGAAAACATCATCGAAGCCAGTTGGCTCGCGCTCCTCGACAGCGTCGAATACAAGTTGTTCAAAGATGAAGAACCCGCCCACTCATAGTCGGTCCACCAAACTCCCCAAGAAAGGCTATTCCATGAAAGTCCTCGCACCAATTGCATTGACGGTGTTGTTGTCTGTTTTCGCATCTATGACTTCTCCCATCGCGGCCGATGACAAAAAGCCCAGCGAAGAGGGCTTCATTTCGCTGTTCGACGGCAAGACGTTGAACGGCTGGGTAGGAGCGAAAGACGCCTACGCGGTCGAGGCCGGTAACATCGTCTGCGTGAAGGGGACCGCGGGGAACTTGCTGACCGAAAAGGAGTACGCCGACTTTGTGATTCGGTTTGAATTCAAGCTGACCGACGGGGCCAACAACGGCTTGGGCATTCGCTGCCCGAACGTCGCGAAGGGAAACTTGCATCTCGACGGCACCGAACTGCAAATCCTCGACAATACCGCCGCGAAGTACAAAGAACTCAAGCCGTATCAGTACCACGGTTCAGTCTACGGCATTCAGCCCGCGAAGAAAGAGTTCCTCAAACCGCTGGGCGAATGGAACTCACAAGAAGTCGCCGTTCAAGGCCGCAAGATCAAGATCGTGCTCAACGGCGAATCCATCGTCGACTGCGATCTCGACGAAGTCACGAAGAACGGCACGATGGACGGCACCGAACATCCCGGCCTCAAGCGAATGACCGGCTATATCGGATTACTCGGCCACGGTGACCGCGTCGATTTCCGCAACATCCGCATCAAGGACTTGTCCGCGAAGAAGTGAGCCGCAAGTCCTGTAGCACGGGCGGCTCGCCTGTGTGGTTTCGACGATGAATCACAGGCGAGCCGCGTATGCTCCGACTATCCCATCAGTTCTCGAATCGGCTCCGCACCCTCAACGCCGACCAACTTCTGATCGAGACCGCCGTAAAAGTACGTTAACCGATCTGGGTCAAGTCCCAACTGATGCAGCATTGTCGCGTGCAGATGTTTGACGTGGAACGGCTTTTCGACAGCCGCACTTCCAAGTTCATCGGTGGTTCCCACTGCTTGTCCGCCACGAACACCGCCACCAGCGGCCCACATCGTGAAGCCGTAGGCGTTGTGGTCGCGGCCCGTTCCCTTTTCGTATTCGGCGGTCGGCTGACGACCGAACTCGCCTCCCCAGACGATCAACGTGGAATCGAGCAGACCACGCGATTTGAGGTCCGCGATCAACGCGGCGATCGGCTGATCGGTCTCACCCGCGTGAAGGTCGTGATTGTGTTTGAGATCTCCGTGAGCGTCCCAGTTGTCATCGTTGTGGGCTCCGCCGGAATAAATCTGCACGAACCGGACGCCTCGTTCGACCAACCGCCGCGCGAGCAAACATTGCCGAGCCACCGTGCCGCAGCGCTTGTCGTTGAGCCCATACATTTCTTGAATGTGCTGCGGCTCTTGAGCGAAGTCGACCGCTTCTGGCGCTGACGACTGCATCTTGAACGCCAACTCGTAACTCGCAACTCGCGCCGCCAACTTCGAATCGTTGCCGAGCCGTGCGGAGTGATCGTCATTGAACTCGCGGAGCGTATCGAGCAATCGCCGCTGCCCCGATTCGGACAGCTCCGCAGGACGTGCGAGATCGAGGATCGGTGTCCCCTGCGAGCGGAAGATCGTCCCTTCATATTGCGCTGGCATGTAGCCGCTGTTCCAATTCTTCGCGCCGCTGATCGGCCCGCCGCGGGGGTCGAGCATCACCACGAAGCCGGGCAGATTCTCGTTCTCGCTCCCCAGTCCGTAATTCACCCACGAACCGATGCAGGGCGAACCGCTTTGTACCTTGCCGGTATTCATCTGCAACATCGCCGACCCGTGAATCGGCGAATCGGCTGTCATCGAGTGCAGAAACGCGATGTCGTCGACGTGCTTGGCCAGATTCGGAAACAGCTCGCTGACCCAATGCCCGCACTGTCCGTATTGTTTGAATGACCAACGTGGTTCAACGATACGGCCCTGATTCTTCTTCCCACCGCGACCGAACGTTTTCACGGTGATCGTCTGGTTGTCGCGACCGATCATCGTCGGCTTGTAATCGAACGTGTCGATATGGCTTGGCCCACCGTACATGTAGAGGAAGATGACGCTCTTTGCTTTCGTATCAAAGTGCGGTTTCTTTGGCGCCAGCGGATTCGCAAACGCTGGCTTGTTTCCAGCCGCGCTTACCGATTGAGCAAAGAACTGTTGATCGAGCATCCCCGCCAGAGCGACACCAGTGAATCCGGCTCCGGTTTGCCAAAGGAATTCGCGGCGAGTTCGGCCACAGAAATTGACAGTCATCTCATTTTTCTCCAAAGGCATCTTCTTTGTGTCTTCGTGCCTTGGTGGTGAAACCGCATTATTAACCACAAAGACGCGAAGGGATCAGTCGAGATAAACAAACTCATTCAAATTGATCGCCAGCAGGCAGAATCGCCGCAGGGCTTCATCGGCGGAGACCTTTTCTTGCTGGATGTTGTCTTCCACGAATTTCACGCCGCGAGCGATCTCGCGCTCGGTCGGCTGACGTTGCAAAACTCTAACAAGCCCGGCACGGACGCAAGGGGCGGTTTCCGTGCCCACTTCGCGACGTAGGCTCTGAGCGAAGAGAGCCGCTTGCTCGTTTGCGAACGTGCTGTTGATGAGGGCGAGTGCCTGAGACGGCTGAGTCGTCGTGAAGCGGACGGGGCACGGTGAATCTGGATCGGCAGCGTCAAACGCGGCGAGCAGCGGCACTGCCAATGAGCGTTTGATGTGGACGAAAACGCTGCGCGACGCGGCCTCTTCGGGCGTTGACTTCTCCCAACCGCGGCCCGGAACGGACTGCCCAGCGAGCACTTCGCGTGGAATCACCGGATAAACGCTCGGCCCTTCCGTCTTGTTGAGATTCAAATTGCCGCAGACGGCGAGAATTGAATCGCGGACCTCCTCGGCGGAAAGACGACGCAGGTCGAAGTGCGAGAGTAAATCGTTTTCGGGATCACGTTGGTTGAGAATTGAGGGTTGAGAGTTGAGAGAGGGAGCAACAGATGCCATCCGAAACGCGTTCGACGTGACGATTAGCCGGTGCAGCGGCTTGAGCTTCCAGCCGGAGCGAACAAATTCACTCGCGAGCCAATCGAGCAGTTCCGGATGCGTTGGCGGTGATCCGGCGTAACCGAAGTTGCTCGACGAGCGGACGAGGCCGCGGCCGAAATGAAATTGCCAAACGCGATTCACCATCACTCGTGCGGTGAGCGGATTCGTCGGCGAAGCGATCCAGTTGGCGAGCACCAGCCGACGTCCGGAGGATTCGGAACCGTCGCGGCGCGGCGGCAGTTCGGGTGGCTTTGCGTCTGCCGCGAGCAGTACTGACGGAAACGCTGGTTCGACGCGGTCCCCCTGTGCTTGCGGATTGCCTCGCAACAAGACGAACGTGTCGCGTGGGCGGCCTTCTTCCTTCACAGCGAGAGCCAGTTCGAGCGACTTCGGCCGTTCGCGTTCGAGTCGTTCTCGCTCGCGATGCAGTGCTTCGTACTTGTCGTGATCTTCGGCGGGGAACAACTTGCTCCGCTGCTTGCGGAGAATCTCGCGGCGTTTGCCGTCGAATTTGAAGTCGTCGATCTCGCCGCCAGGGAGTTTGTCTTTGATCGAATCTTCGACAGCGACGATTTGTTTGCGGACGTCCGCCAACTTCGCTTCCCACTCGGCGGTCGCTGCCGCTTGCCGTTTGCGTTCCGCGTCGTCGCCGATGAATCGCAGAATCTCGTTGTCACCGCCATAAGGCTTGATGCCGTGTAAGAACGACAACAACGAGTAGTAATCCTTCTGCAAGAACGGATCGATCTTGTGATCGTGACAGCGAGCACAATTCGCCGTCAGGCCGAGAAACGTCTGCGAGGTCGTCCCCACGATGTCGTCGAGCCCGTCATAAAACGCCAGCGGACGATCTGCTGGCTCGTCGTCCCACAAGCCGAGCCGGTAATAACCGGTCGCAATGATCGAGTCGGGCGTGACCTCATCGAGTTCATCGCCGGCCAACTGCTCGCGGATAAATTGGTCGTACGGCTTATCGGCATTGAGCGTGCGAATGACGTAGTCGCGATAACGCCAGACGAATGGCTTCGGGTTGTCCCGCTCAAAGCTGTTGGACTCCGCATACCGCACGAGGTCCAGCCAGTGCCGCCCCCAGTGCTCGCCGTATCGCCGCGAGTTGAGCAGCCGATCGACCACCTTTTCGTAAGCGTCCGGCGATTGATCGCTGACGAAGTCGGCGACCTCTTTCGGTGTCGGCGGCAAGCCGGTCAACGTGTAAGTCAGCCGCCGCAACAAAGTCTCTTCCGAAGCGATCGGCGCGGGACGAACGTCGTTCGCTTCGAGCTTTGCAAGTACGAACGCGTCGATTGGGGTGCGCACCCAACTCAGGTCTTTGACCTGCGGAGCTTCGTGCCGCACGACCGGCTGAAACGCCCAAAAGTTGCGAGCCTCGTCATCGACAACCGGAACTCCGTGAGCTTTCACCGCCGCCGAAACCGCTTTCTCGGACCACGGCAATCCGCGCGCGACCCACTTCGTCAGCGTGTCGATTTGCGCCTTAGGCAGCTTTCCCTTCGGCGGCATCATGATGCCATCGTAATTGATCGCTTGCAGTAACAAACTTTCGCCCGGGTGCTTGAGATCGACCGCCGAGCCACTCTCCCCCCCTTTGAGGATGTCGTCACGTCCGGTCAATCTTAACCCGCCTTGCAGCTTCTTTTCAGAACCATGACAGGCGAAACAGTTGGCCCTGAGAATAGGCAGCACCTCTTTTACAAAAAAGGCAACGTCCTCGGTTGTCGGTGATTCAGCACGAAGTTCTGTCGCGAGCAACGCGGTTAAAACCAATCCGAGTCCGACAATTCGGATCATAGTGGCGAGCATAAAGGCGCCTTGTTTTGAATGAGTGACAACGTTTCGATGGTCGGCAATGTACCGCGTGGATAACTTCTCGCCATGCTCAGACGCGACTTCAATCTCTCTGAAACCGACATCCGCTCCACAAAAGCAAAAACGTGGATTGTGCGTTCGGATGCCGAGGATTCTCGCGATTGGCTGCAAGCGGCTCCAGTTTGCCGAGCACTCGCGAATCATCAAATCCGACATTTAGCAGTCGCTCGCATGCCAGCACCGTTTGAAATTGTGCGAACGCGATTAAGTGGCAGTTATTTCCTCGCGAGCTTCAGCGGTGAAGGGCGTGTACTGATCGACGGTCGCTGGGCACGCTGTCCGTCGGGCCGTGCGATTCTATTACCGCCGCACACGTTGCAGGCTTTTCAAACACCTGCCGGTAAACGTTGGGACTTCTGCTGGGTGCGGTATCAAGAACGAGCAGGACAGAAACCGCTCGCCTCGGCGCGAACACCGATCGTTGCCGAGTTCGCCAGTGAACCGTTGCGACTCGCAATCCTTGGCCTGCACCACGAGTGCTCAACCGGCGGAGCATTGTCAGGCCGCTGGGCTGACTTGATTCATGAATACGTCACGCAGTTCGCTCAACCGGCAGCGATGGATTCACGCTTGTGGAATCTGTGGGAAGAGGTCGCAGCATCGCTCGGCAATTCGTGGACGATCATCGAAATGGCTCGCCAAGTTCACTTGAGTGACAAGCAACTTCAACGTTTGTGCCTGAAAGAACTCGGTCGCAGTCCGCGACAGCAGTTGATCTGGCTGCGCATGCGCCACGCCGCCGATTTATTGCAGACCAATGCGAAGATCGACTCGATCGCGCGTGAAGTCGGCTATCAAAATCCGTTCGTGTTCTCGACGACGTTCAAACGAGTCATGGGTTGGACGCCGTCAACCTATCCCGGCCGAGCGAGATCATCGGAATGATTTGGCGAATGGATGCAAGTCGCGTCTCACAAAGTAGACGAGTCACCCAGTAACTCGATGCTTCCAGCCTCGGAGTGACAGGTCTACTTTTGCAGTTCGCCAGAGCGTGCCGCCATCAAGCCTGCGAGCTGCGAAGTCGCATACGCTTTTGTGATGACCTCTTCGACTCCGACCGCTTGCAACAACATCTTAACTTCAGAGTGAGGCAAGCCGGCCGCGGCAATAACTCGCACGCCGTCGTGTTGTGCGATGAAGTCTTTGATCTCAATCACCGCTCGTGGCCAATCGGGATCGACATCCCACAACACGATCCAGTTCTCTGCGGACGCATCCGTACTGCTGTCGGAGCGACTTGCTCCAAGTGCGATGGCGAGATTGCTGAGCCACGCTTTCAAAGCAGGATCGGGAGAGTAGACGCTGATGACTGCTCCGCTGACGTCGATCGCTTCAGTTACAGGTTCCGCCAAGAATGTCGCATCGAATCCGAACGCCTCATCACGCGACGCAGTGACCGGCAGCGGTTCTTGAAGACGTCCAGTGACAATCGCCCACAGTCGATTCAACCGAGCTAACGCCGCACGAGCGGGAACTCGAATTCCAATCGGCCAGATTGTTCGCGTGCGACCGTCTGATTCGCACCAGCATCCAAAACAGCAGACCCACAAAGCCAACGGCCAACAGCCTAAGCACGTCGCAACCTCCGAGGCCGAAAATTCGTCTGACCAAGACTGGCAGACAACAACCATATCAGGCGACGCCGAGTCATGCTCCGCGAATTCGTCACGCGGAGTCATTTCCAGCCGATGCCGCACGCTGGCCGAAGCACCGAGACTTTCCACCCAAGTCTTGATTGATGCCATCTCCGCGCGGTTCCAGTCACCCAGAACCAAAAGTTGCGGAAGCAGCATTCTTGAGCCAGCCAAGTCATCCATCACGGAGTCGCCTCGACTGGGGGTCAAATAAAAAAGCCCGGCTTCTACGCAAGAAGCCGGGCTTGGAACTCAAAACTAATTCACGAACCATGTGTCGCCGCTGTTGAGCAGCTTTTCGACATCACCCTCGCCAAACTTCTTGCGGGAGTCTTCGACTTGCTTGTTGACCGACTCGTCATAGGTCGTCCGCTCGACCGCGCGGAAGATGCCCATCGGCTCCGGGAACTCCGGATGACGCATGCGGCTGAGCAAGAAGGCAAGTGACGGGTCCGGTGTTTTCTCGTCGTGGAACAGCAAATCGTCCTCTTTCACGTCGCCGCCGAGCTGCACGATCTCGACGCGGTTTCCTTCGCGAACGCGGATTCCCTTGTCGCGGTTTTTACCGAAGATCAACGGTTTGCCGTGTTCCAAGTAGACGATGTTGTCCCCCTTCACCTCTTTGTCGGTGGCGTATTCGAACGCGCCGCTGTTGAACACGTTGCAATCTTGATAGACCTCGACGAACGCCGTCCCTTTGTGATGCGCCGCTCGTTCGAGAACCATCGTCAGGTGCTTGATATCGACGTCAACTGAGCGAGCAACAAACGTCGCTTCAACGCCAATAGCCACCGACAGCGGATTCGCCGGATGATCAATCGAGCCATAAGGAGTACTCTTGGTCTTTACGCCCACCGGACTGGTTGGCGAATACTGGCCCTTGGTCAAACCGTAAATTTGGTTGTTGAAGAGGATGATCTTCATATCGACGTTGCGGCGAATCGCATGGATGAAGTGATTGCCACCAATCGACAGGGCATCGCCGTCGCCGGTAATGACCCACACTTGCAACTCCGGTCGGCAGAGCTTCACGCCCGTCGCGATCGCCGGAGCACGGCCATGAATGCCGTGTAGCCCGTACGTATTCATGTAATATGGAAAGCGGCTCGAACAGCCGATGCCCGACACGAAGCAGAATTTTTCTTTCGCGATGCCGAGTGTCGGCAGCACCTTCTTCATCTGGGCTAGAATTGAGTAGTCACCACAACGTGGGCACCAGCGGACCTCTTGGTCGCTGGCGAAATCTTTAGGAGCTAACGTGGGAAGTTCGACTGTCATCGGTAAGTCACCTTTATGAATTTCAGATTTGGTAAATATCAGGTTTTGTGATTGCAGATTTACAATTGTCCCACTCAGGCCAAGATTTCATCGATCGCATTGACCAACTCGCTGATAAGGAACGGCTTGCCTTCGATCTTGTTGTAGCCTTTGGCATCGACGAGATACTGATCGCGGAGCAACATTCGCAACTGTCCGTTGTTGAGTTCGGGAACCAAGACTTTGTCGTAGCTCTTCAGAATCGTGCCGAGGTTCTTCGGGAAGGGATTCATATACTTCAGGTGAGTGTGGGCCACCGACTTCCCTGCGGTTTGAGCTTCCTGGACCGCAGTCCGAACCGCACCGTAAGTGCCGCCCCAACTGATGACCAACAACTTGCCGCTCGTCGGACCTTCCACCTCTTGCTCGGGGATGTAGTTCGCAATCCCGGCGACTTTCGCGGCTCGCGTCTTCACCATGTGTTGGTGATTCTTCGGCGAATAGTCGATGTTCCCGGTGATGTCCGCCTTCTCCAAGCCGCCGATGCGGTGTTCCAAACCCTTTGTGCCCGGTTTGACCCACGGACGCGCGAGCTTCTCGTTGCGTTTGTACGGCAACAAAACACCGTCGCCGTTGAACGTTTCCAGATGCTCGATCTTCAGCCGCGGCAGATCTTCAACGTTCGGAATCCGCCACGGTTCGGCACCGTTGGCGATGTAGCCGTCGGACAAAAACATCACCGGGCACATGAACTCGGTCGCAATCCGGAACGCTTCTTGAATCATCACGAAGCAATCGCCAGGACCGCTCGCCGCGACGATCGGAATCGGAGATTCGCCGTTGCGGCCAAACATCGAGAGCAACAGATCGGACTGCTCGGTTTTCGTCGGCAAGCCGGTGCTCGGTCCGCCGCGCTGCACGTTGATGATGACCATCGGCAATTCGGTCATCAGGCCCAAGCCCATCGCTTCGCCCTTGAGGCAGATGCCGGGACCGCTGCTGGCGGTAACCGCCAACTCACCGGCGAAGGCACCGCCGACGACCGCCGACATCGCGGCGATTTCGTCTTCGGCTTGAAACGTCTTCACGCCGAAGTGCTTCAGCATCGAGAGTTCATGCAGGATGTCGCTGGCCGGAGTGATCGGATAGCCCGCGAAAAAGACCATCTTGCCGGACAACTTGGCCAGCGTCGCCAAGCCCATTGCCACGGCTTCGTTACCGGTGATTTTGCGATACTTGCCCGGCTGCAGTTTGGCCGGAGGGACGTGATAGTGAACCGTGAAGGCTTCCGTCGAGAAACCGTAATTCATCCCGGCTCGCAAGGCTCGCATATTGGCCTCGGCGATTTCCGGCTTCTTGCCGAACTTGGATTTGATCCACTCTTCGGTTGGCTTCGGATCGCGATCGTAGAGCCAATAAGTCAATCCCAGCGCGAAGAAGTTGCGGCAGCGATCGGCCTCGCGAGGCGACAAGCCCAAACCTTCGACTGCGTCACGATTGAGTCGCGCCATCGGCACCTTGTGCAACCGAAACTTGGCCATCAACTGGTCGTCGTCGAGCGGGTTTGCCTCGTACAGCGCCTTTTGTAAACCGCTCTTATCGAACGCATCTTCGTTGACGATCAACGTGCCACCTCGTTTGAGGTCGGCGATATTTGTCTTGAGGGCGGCGGGATTCATCGCCACGAGTGTATCGACCTCATCGCCAGGCGTGAAAATATCACGGTTCGAGAAGCAGAGTTGATAACCGCTCACGCCGAAGAGAGAACCTGCAGGTGCTCGAATTTCTGCCGGGAAGTCAGGTAGCGTGCTGACATCGTTACCAAATGCCGCAGATGCATTCGTCATTTGGTTGCCGACGATCTGCATTCCGTCGCCGGAGTCGCCGCAGTAGCGGACAACAACTGTTTCGACACTCTCTAACTTCTTGCCGTTCGTAGAGGCCGAAGCCTCCGCTGTGACCATCGACATTGCGTATGCAACTCCTCGTTTGCGGTAGGAACAGGATCACCAAATTGATTCAAGGCGGGCGGGATGAACGCTCCGAAGTTGTCTCGACTTTGCCGTCACTTTGTCAATTGAGCAATACGTTCGGATTGGGTAAAGACTTTTGCCCGTCATTCATCGGCAAAGTAAGGCCCTGAGCTTCCCTTTTCTCTGCTAACAACAAGAGTTGTCATTGCGGGCCTGTCGGGCATGTAACACTCAAGCTCGCCAAGTAGCCAGCGGACCTTAAACGATTAGATACCTATTCATCCCGAAGCCTCACTGCTGCCAGCCGACCAGAAAAAATCATAGGGTCGCCTATGATGGTACTTTTTGATGCCCTTGAAGCGTTGGTCTGTGAAAGCCACCTTGTGTTGTTTTTCGCTTTGCGCGTATCGTCCCATCCCCTCCATACCGTCAGCGAGATTCATCGTTGATGGCCAATCTCATGTTCTGCAACGCTCGTTGCCATTGGCTCAGCCCCACCCCTTGTTTGAAAGGACTGCATTGTGGAATCCTTTCGTTCATTGCAAATCGTTGTTGCATTCCTAGCGACGACCCCATTACTGAACCCTATTTGGTTGCGCCCTGTGTTTGGGGATGACCAGACGGCAGTCCTGCCCGCTGCGTACCGCACAGCAACCCGGTCCCCTGATATTCGGCCGATTGATGTTGCACTTGAGACAGGGAACACTTTATCCGGGCGTGTTGTCACGTCGCTCGATCAGCCGATTACCAGTGCAGAACTAGTAGTAACTCAAGGGCGTCTGGAGATATCGCGAGTTGTCACCAGCGCTGTGGGCGATTTTCAAGTTCAACTCCCGCGTGGCGGGGTCTATCTGCTCACGACCGCACGTTCCACATTGTTGGTCCGAACATGGACTGAAGCAGCCGCACCCCCTGCGGCAATCCACATGGTAGTCATGGTCGAGCGATTTGTTGTTCGGGGGCAAGACGAAGACTGTGAGCCAACACGAGGACACGGCAAAGGCTTGATGTTGCTTGCAATCACGGCCGCACTGGCTGCCGCAATCGTTATTCCGCTTGTGATCCTCGATCGTCACGTAGATCTTGAGAAAGAAACTCCGGCGACGCCGTAGGCTATGTGTTTCTCTATACATGGCTCATTTGAATGACGTGAAGTGTCGATCTTTAGTGTGAAGCAGTTCGGCGGAATGTCTTTTCTTGTTTAGCTGTTTCAACAAATCTGCCCTGGAAAGGATTCCGCGATGGCTCGTTATTTCAAGCTCAGCAAGTTTGCGGCCTTGGTCGCAACTATCCCGTTGATCGCTCCTGGTGCAATGCCATCGGCATCTGCAAAAGATCCTGCTCGACCGCGCCTGATGTCAAAGACGCAGGTCGTTGAACCGAAGCCGACAGACATTGTGCTTCACCCGGGAAACATCATCGCAGGAGAAGTCTTTACCGCTGACGGAAAACCCTTGGCCGAGACTGAGGTCATCGTCCAGATTGGCCGACACGAGGTAGCCCGCGTGTCAACAAACCGATTAGGTGAATTTGCCGTTGAGGTTCCTCGCGGTGGCGTTTACGTGGTTGCTTCAAACGGCGGGACACTGTTGGTTCGTGCTTGGACGGCGACTGCGGCTCCGCCGACTTCTCTCGAAAAAATCACAATCGCACCGCAGACGACTGTTATTCGAGCACAAAACCAGGGCGGCGGGTTTGATCCGCTGCTTGGGTTATTGTTGGCTGGTGGTATCGCAGCCGCGATTGCCATTCCTATTGCGCTGAACAACAGCGGCAATAACGACGCACCAAAGAGCAACACGAGAACCAATCCTGGCGACAACGGAAACAACATTCCGCAATCGCCCTAGCTCTGAATGAGCCGCAGGTTTCTTCGGGTTATTGTTTTTTGCAGCAGTTCAGCGTGCGCCACAGATGGTGTTCTAAGATTTGATCGCCTCGCAAGACTTTCGGGCCGATGGTCACGGCCCAGCAAGGCTGATTACCAATCTCAGCGTGACGCAATTTGACCAAGTCTTTTTGCGTGACTAGCACCATGTCTGCGGATACTGCCGTCACTCGGGCGCCGAGATGCCGGAGGTCGGCTTCGGTGAAGTGATGATGATCCGGAAACGCGATGAAATCAGCGACATTCGCGCCGAGTCGTTTTATAGTTTGCTCGAACGATGTCGGGTTTCCAATTCCACAAAAAACGAGACAGCGTTTGCCAACCACATCAATCACTGGCCGCGTTTCGTTTTGGCAGTTCAATAATGCCATCGGTTGAAACGAAAACTCAACCACTGTGGCGACTTGCTGATGTCGCACCAATTCCGCGCGAATGGCGGTTAATTCTTCGGGGCACACCAAGTCGGCTCGTGTGATGAAGACCAAGTCAGCTCGTTTAATGGCGTGGATCGGCTCGCGCAACAGTCCGCGAGGAAGACAATGCCCGTAGCCCCACGGGTTAAGCGCGTCGATCAAGACAATGTCTAAGTCGCGAAAAATGCGGCGATGCTGGAAGGCGTCGTCGAGAATGAGCAGTTCGCAACCAGCATCCTTTACTGCCTGTTTTGCCGACTCAACGCGATCAGAATTGAGCCAATGCGGCACTCCCGAACAGAGCTGGTCTAGCACCAGTTTTTCGTCATTAGTTTGAGCGTTAAGTGATTTATAGCCACGACTGAGTAAGCCAACTTTGATTCCAGCCTCGCGAAACCAGTTGGCAAGAAACGCCACTACTGGCGTTTTCCCGGTTCCGCCAGTAGTGAGATTTCCTACGCTGATAACCGGCACTCCCGCGCCGAGTGGCTGTCGTAGTCCGAAATCAAACGCTGAGTTCTTACAGGCGACACCACATCGATAAGGCCATTGTGCCGACCAAAGCGCCGCACGCAAAAAGTTTGTTGCAAGTCCACGCCGCCGGCCAGACATCACTTCGCGTGCGAATTGCTCCATCGTGTGCGACTCGTTTGTGGAATCTCTGATTGTCATCTACTGAATGGCGATGACTTTCGCGGTCCCTCGGTTTGGGCGACGCTCAATCGTTGCCGTATAGCGAACAATGAGCCCTTCGCGATACGTCCAAGTTTCGGTCACTTGGCCCGCTGTCGCGATACGAGTAACGGACGACGGTGCCCCCAAACACCGCAGGAGTTGAGCAGGAGTCATATCCTTGCTCGGAATCCCACGGCGGATGTTCATTTCAATTTGCGCGTCGGCTGATTGTGCGACCGACGATTCAATGGGAGCGGCGTTTGAGTTTGGGTTGATCCACCGGCCGTTGACCTCTTTGAAACCGAGCTTTGTCAGCCGTTCGGTGATGTTGGTATTCGTCGGAGTTTGCTCAATTGCCTCCAGCAGCAGTGACGCCGCTCCGTCTTGATCTTGCTGAAGCGCAAGCCGTTCATCAGACAACTGAATCAACCCCGTCACGCCATCTTTCCGGAGCGACTGTTCGCGGCGGACCAGCCAACGCTTTATGGATTCTTGTGCAGTGTCTTCTAACTTCCGATCACGGCAACGTTGCACGAGATCGTTTAGTTGCGTTCGCGCGAGATTGCTCGAATTCAGAGCCTGATACGACAAATCGAGATCACGGTGCTTCTCTGCTAAGGCATGTTGTTCGGGAACCAGTTCGTCGATTCGGTCGGCGATCTCGGTCCCGTTACTGCCATCAGGTTTCGTCACACGAGCGATCGCTACAGTGGCCACTTCGGTATGAAAAAGCCGATGAAAAACCGGACGAACTGAAACATCCGCGTTGTGATAACTGAGAACCGGATTGCGGCGATACTCATTCGCCAACAGCGGAAGAACGTCATTCACCTTTACGGTCGCGCCCGCAAACTCAGCATCGAGTTGCTTGAGAAAGACAAAGAGCGGGTCTTTTGAAACTTCAATTTCCGCGTTGAGTTCAGCGGGAGGCGGAGTCTTGCGAAGCGATTCCCATTCGAGCCAATATGCTTCGTGCCGCAACTCCAATGACTGTGCATTACCAAGTCCTTCGGCTTTTGCGCGTTTGGCGAGTTTGCGAAGCGCCTCGGGCGTGATCTCTTTGAGTTCCGTGCGCTCAATCTTCAGTCCGGTTTGACTGAGAGCTTTGGCTTTCTTGAGTAACTCTTCGTCGTCATAGAAGCTGCCGCGAGCGGCTGTCCATTCGGCGAGTTCGTACCACTCTTTCGACGATGCCCGAGAAAGTGCGTTCTCACGCTGCTTTACGGTCTGCGTGTCGGTCGGCAGTTCTTTGATGCTCTCGATCTCAAAAAACAGTTTGCCATCATTCTCTTTCGCCATGCGTCCGGAGATTTCCACGACCTTGGAGTTGCCAACCAACTTCGGTAACGGTTTGCTTGACCGAAACGTCAAATCACACGCTTTGAACTTCACATAATTCTTGGTGACGATCGTTGTGTGTCCTTCAATTCGAAAGCTGGAGCCGACAAAGTCCGCCCATTTGTCTTTAAGCTCAACAAAACTTTGGATCGACTGTGCACCGCCACCAACCGCGAAGACGCATTCTGGTATGGCCGCGAACATCAAAACGACGAGCAAATTCAAAGTAATGCGAAGTGTCAACGGGGGAGGGTGATTCAAGTCACTCCGAGAGTAAACCGTTTTAGCACGCTCATTTTTGCTGACGCTTCGGGTCACTAAATTGAACAGTCCGACGATCGTCGACATAACTACTGGCATCAAACCGCTCGCTCTGTTTCGATTCTGCTGGATCATGGTGCGACTCCGATCCAGCGGCTTTGTTCCAATAACAGTGTTTTTAGTTGTTCTTCCGTCCGCAATTCATCCGGAATCAATCCCGCCGCAATAAGGAGATCAAAGTTGGACCACAAGAAGCCGGTAGTGGGATTCAGTTCCAAATCCCATTGTGACTCCGAAATGTTCCATCGGAGCGATTTGATTTGCGATGCGAAGATGATTTCACGAGATCCCGATCCATCAGTATTCGATTCTGAATTGGGATCAGAGTTACTAGCCGAGTCCCGGTTTTGATCGGCTGCAACTGGTGCGTTCGCCGGTCCACCAGAGTCCGCAGAGGCCAATCGGGTTGACGAAACGATCGCTGGAATCTTCAAGAAGGCCGGAAGGCTAACCATGAACGACATCACATCTTCCTCAATTTGCAGTCGCTGATCCCAGGTGAACTGCTTGTTGTTAGAAGACGAGCTAGCGATCTCAGTTTGCAAAACAATCCATCGCCCCACGTGTAGATGAGCAAAGTTGGACTCCGCGGTGACAGCATCTGATTTCTGTTTCGCAAGTCTCGCTGAAACGAGAATCTCTGGCAGTGACGCTTGCAACAGCGCGTTGACGGCCGTGAGTTCTCTAAGACGCTGTCGAGCCTGTTCTGCTGCGATGTCCGTCCGACGCAAGAGATCAACAGCATGAACTGCACGTTCAAATTCTGTAGCGGCGCCGAGGAAGTCTTTCTTTTGCAACGCAGTGTTTCCGACCTCGACCGCAACGGTATAGTCGCCCTCCGCACGAGACAGCGCCGCACGGTTCCTCTGCCACCAGCCAGTTAAACCAAGAACCATCACTAAGCTCACCACGATGATCCGTAGTGGCGTGAACTGTCGGCGAACGGTTTGACTTGCCCGCTCCATTTTTTGCTTGAGATCAGGCACCTGCGCCGCAATAACAGACTTGGTTGACTCCTTCACTGTCGGTGAATCGCGAGGAGTTGTGCGGTCCACCGGGACGGCAAGCTTTGAGGGCGAGGCGACCCTAGCCACCTTTGCGGGTCGCACCTTCTTCAACACGGGACGCGGATAAACATCCAAGGGCAGAATGAAGAACGGTTCTCCGCAGCTTTTGCAAAGAACTCGTTGAAATGACTCGCGGCGCGTCGTCTCGATCGTGCGACCACAAAGGCAAGGAATTTGGATTGGCTCCGGAACGGTTTCGGCGGTACGACCGCTGAGAGCATCCCTTGCCCGTGAGAGCCAGCCCGACATTTCGTTCATCCTCGAAACCGCCAAGAGTCCAGTTTTCTGCAATGCCGATTATGAGTGGGCTGAAATCAATCGGTCAACCTGGGCCGCAGCACGAAAGTGACCTGCCTCGTGTGAAGTCATTCTAAATGCTCTACATAATTCAGTTGATTTCGACTTATGGATTCTGCGGATCGAGTAACTGACGTTGAAGTCTGCGAGTGTGCAGACTTGCCGGTTTGTGAAACTCGTAGCTTGTTTTTTTTCGCGGCTCGCCTGTCACCCGAAGCGTGAGCAAGGGCAGACACTTCAAGAAAACTCGAATTTGAAGTCTCATCGAAACTCACGCAACAAGTGAAGACATGGTATTAGCACCTAAATCGACTGATCTGCCCAAGTTGACGTTGAAGCTTGGTCGTTGGACAGTTGGATCTGCGGCAACTTGCAGCTACCGGGTTGTCGGTGCCGGAGTACAACCGCGCCATGCGCTCATTTTGTGTGGTGGCAGCTCAATCGTTTTGAAGAGTTGGGATGCACGCACTTGGGTCAACGGTGAGCCGGTACATGGTGAAGCGAAGCTGAGCAGTGGAGACCGGCTCGTCCTCGGATCACTCGAATTTGAAATTGAATCACCGGATGCTGACCCCCGCCCTGAATCGCAGGCTCAGATTCGAGCCAACTTGGATAGCCATGTCGAAGATGTTCTCGATCAACTGACGGAATCGCTGGACCACACGATCCGGACAATCGAAAGTGAGTCGTCAACGACAGACTTCAACCACGAAGAACTGGACCTTTTGCGGCAACGAGTCCGCGATTTGGAAGAGTCCACAGCGGTGCTGCGACAGCAATTAGAAAGTTCGCAGCACAATTTAGAAGTCCTGCAAGAAGAACTGGCGCTTCAGCATCAACTGGCAGAGGCCGTCGAGCAGGTCAGCACTGATCACTCGGCTTGGCAAAAGCGAGCGAGTGAGTTGGACGTTGTGAGAGCCAATCAAGAGCGTGAGAAAAAAGTCTTGGCACATTCGTGGGAATGGCTGCAGACCGATCGCCGACAGCTTGTGATTGATAAAGAGGAGTGGCAGCACAAGTACGATCAGATATTGGCAGAGACGCACATTTGGAAATCGGAGCGTCAACAATGGTTGACGGAACGTGACGAATTCGCATTGTCAACCGCCTCACTCGTTGCGACAAATGCCGAGATCGAAGCCCTGCGGAGTGAGAAGACGCAGTGGGAACAAGAGCGTCAACAAATTGAAAATGAGATGCGAACCGTCGCTAGCGATTTGGAAGCAGCTCGCATTTCGGTGACTGCGCAGCAATCGGAAGTGGCCGAAGAATGGTCACGTCTGCAAGCGACAGAGGAATCACTCAAGGCGATCCGTTCTGAATTAGATCAGAAGATGGATTCGCTGGAGTCCCTCCAGCAACGATTGGAATCACAGCAGCAGTCAATGAAGTCGGAGCGTCAACAACTCAGTTCTGAACAAGAGACGCTGAACCAAGAGCGCGAGTCGTTGGATATTCAACGGCTCGCGCTCTTGTCCGAACGACAAACTCAATTGGAGTTGTCCCCGTACCGAAATCTCGAAACGAAGCTCGAATCAACGACGTTCGCAAAAGCACCAACGGTCACTCGCCGAATTGCGATCGTTCACGACAGCCAAGATGCTCTCTTGAACGCGTCTTCTACGAATGCCCCGTGGTCACACGGCGTTGATCTCACTGAACACACTCGTAATGAGTTCACGACGTTTCCTCGTCCAGAAATGATTGTCGGGGCAGAAATCGTTGCCGAACAAACGGGGCTTCAAACAATCGTCGATGATTGGGAAACGCCTTCAGGCTCTGACACCGTATCTAAAGGTGTCGGCGCAATTAGAGCGTCAACAACGAGCGACAATAACGCTGATTCAAAACTGAACGAGGAAATTGCTGCCGCCGACCCCGCGGCAGTCGCACTGCGAACAGAGTTGTCTCGCATGTTTAATCTGCAGAAACTCGAACAAGCGGCATCAGTCAGATCTGAGGTTGTCCGTAACGATCGCTCGACAAAAAATGACTCGGCTGCCCACCTGGACGTGAAATTGGAGGCTGCTGACTGCGCTGTGCTAGGCGTGGAAACACACAGAAATTACATTCGCGACGAACCACTGAAGGAGGGCAGCGAATCGTACGGTGGTGTTGTCATGACGACAAACAAGCCGACTGCTCGCGAAGATGTTGATCCCGACGAATCTTTGTCGTTTAACGACGATGAACCGGTTGATGATTCAGTCGGTCGCTACATGCAAAAGTTATTGGCGCGCTCACGCGGATGGGGTGAGGCAAGTAGTTCTGAGCCACACTTAGAATCGTCCACGCCGATTGTTTCTCTGAATGAAGCCGTACAATCAGAAGAGAAACGGGCGGTGCCATTATTGAACACTGTCACACAACCCGCCGAAGTTCGACTGTCGGTGAGTGAGACCGACGACGTCACGGCCCAATCGACTGTCCGTGAACTCGCATCAAGTGACTTTCCACAGAATAACTCAACGCCAGCCCACAAGCAGGACAAGCACGCGCTCCGTGCCGTGACCGAAAACATGCGAGAGGTGGCGAACCTGCAAACGCTGAAAAACGTTGAAACTGCAAGCTGGGTTCGCTTGCAAAGTTCGATCAAGACCAAGTCCGCGCTCGCCGCATTCTCGTTCGTTTTGTGCATCGGCCTGTTGTACCTGGGCTTTCAGTCGAAACCGGGATTCATCGTCCTCGGTAGCTGCGCCGCGTGTATTGGCATTCTGACTTGGGTTGACCTTTTCATGGCAATCTACAAAGTCCGTCGCTGCTCCAAAGAGTTGGATGAGCAGCACCGAAAGCGAGCGTAACTCGCATGTGCGGTCTGCATCTCTGAAATTTTGGGATTGAGATTTCAGAGATGACTCGACTATCCCGCCTTACGCAATGCTTGAGTGGCACGCCGTTGTTGAGGTTGGCTTTTCCAACGCTTATGAACCCAGAAGTATTGCTCGGGAGCACGTCGGACCATGCGTTCAATCGCCGAGGTGTATCGTCGAGTGATCTCTCCTACGGGATCGTGGCTATCGATCGCCAAAGGGTCGATGATCTCCTCACAGCAAAGTTTGAACCGAGACCACACGGAGCCATTGTGACCGTCTCGCGCCCAATCATCGGGCAAACGAATCGCACCACCGACACAAATCACAGCCCGAGTTTCCAGTGCCAGCAGCGCGATCGACTTGAACGTCGATGCTGGTTTACCGAAGAAATCGACAAACACTCCGCGAGGGCCCGCATCTTGGTCTCCAAGTAATCCGACATGGCCACGCTGACTCAATAATTTCAGTGTGTCATCGGACGCGCCGTCTTTCGAAATCATGACGTGGCCCGTGTGCTGTCGAAACCGCTTGAACCACTCGTGCAAATACGGATTGTCCAAATCACGCGCGACAACACCCATCGGTAATCCAAACAGACCAAACATCGTGTTGGCGATTTCCCAATTGCCAAAATGCCCTCCCATGAGGATGACAGGACGGCCTGAAGAAAACGCTTGCCAACAAGCCTGTCGGCCCTCGTCATAGCTAACAATCGAGAGCACATTGTCGTCGCGCACCTTGCGTGGAATCTGCGAAATCTCGATAACGACTCGAAAAAGGTGGACCCACATCCGACGAATCGTCTCGTCGATCTCGGCTTGAGAAACACTTGGTCCCAATGCTTGCCGCAAATTGTCACTGGCCACGCGATAGCGTGTCAGCTTACGTGGCAACACGCGATTAAAAAGAAACGCCAATCCTTCCGCTAAATCTCGACCACGACTCGCCGACAGCATCTGCATCACACAAACGAGCGTACGAAATACGACATATTCCAGACGACGTCGCCACAATAGCCAAGCCATACGGCACTCCTTTGCCAAAATGAACCGGGAGTCTGAAGCCGATCGACGTGAGCGTCAATGTGGCTCCGTCCGTTATGTCCGCGTAGCGCAAGCATCCAGTTTACCACTCAACTAGGAACATCGCCGCTTGCAGTCGTTGTGTGGCGCGTTTCCCCAAAAACTTGTTCCCAGAAAACTCACAGGCTGGCAGCTTGTGGCAACGATGGAACGTTCCTAGTGCCACGACCAAGAAATAACCTGCCATTAGATTTGGAGTGCGGCTTGTTGGATTTTTGTGGTGCGGGTGATGCGCCGGTGCGGTGGGCAGAACCGAGCTACGGGCTGCGATTGTGTCGGTTTGCCGGTGTAGGTC
>JAPLNX010000439.1 GCA_026400935.1 Planctomycetia bacterium
GCATGGGCTGGGGCTTGGTCAGCGCGGATGGTTGGCGAGTTCCGTATTCAGGAACCGATTGTGTGGTCTACCACGAAGGAGTCGGACACACGATTGGCCTGCCACATCCACAACCAGGGAATGGCTCAGTGATGAGCCTCGGTCAGTACAACGGTTGGATCAGCGAATCGTGGTTGGACGACGCTCAGAAGAATCGACTCGGTTGGACGTCGCCGGAGAAGCCGGTCGATCGGAAAGCCGATTTGTTTTCGGTTTTCAAAGCGCTGCCTGATCCGCTCGTGCCAAAGCCGAACGAGCCGGTATCGCTGAAGCTGACTTGGCCGGAAGGCGTCACGATCAAATCATTGCGAGTCCGGTTTCAAACAGAACTCTGGGGTCCGTGGATTGAGACCGCTGAAGCCGCATCACCGACCCTCGACAAGGTGCCGAATCAAGATCGGCTCTTCAAAGCATCCGTTCCCGATTCCATTCCTCTCGGCCAATTCGATCGCGCGACGCCGGTCAGTTATCGCGTTGATGCCGTGCTCGAAGATGGTCACGACGTTGAGTTATGGGGCTACTTCCAAGTCCGCGAGAAACCGGACGCCAACCTGCTGCCACGATCGCCTGATTTCGGGACGCCGGAGAAGCTGACGAACGCTCTGCAAGTCGGAAAACGGATCGAGCTGAGCGAAGCGATTGACTTGCTTGCACTGGTGGATGTCGCGAAGGATCGAGTCTCCGGCGATTGGATCGCTGCCGACGGGAAACTCGAATCGCCGAAAGCGTATGGCACGCGCATTGAGCTGCCGTATGAACCGCCCGAAGAATACGAGTTGCTCGTCATCGCCGAGCCGCTCGACGAACCGAACGGTTTGATTCTGGGGCAGCGTTCGGGAGGCCACCGATTTCAAGCCCTGGTCAACCATGCTCAGAAAGATGCAGTTCCAGTCAGCGCTATCGAGGACATCGACGGCAAGAACGTCGGAGCAAACGCCACGACGGTTCGACGACCTGTACTCACGCAGAACCGACTTTCCCAAATCATCTGCACGGTGAAGAAGGATTCCGTCATGGTGATGTGCGACGGGCAATTTCTGATTGACTGGCGCGGCGATGCGAAGCGACTGAGCCTGTCCGACTACTGGAAGACTCCGCACGACAACGCCTTGTTCCTGGGCGCATACGATTGCCGCTACCGCCTTCATCGCGTCACGCTGACTCCGTTGAGTGGCGAAGGAAAACGTCTTCGTGTGGAGTGAGACCCAGAAATACCGACTCGCCACGGAGCTCACCCCCCGCCTCTTTTTGAGTCGAGTTTCGCGTCGAACATAGTTGACCCGCTTGTGATTGGTCAGATGGAACAGCACGTGCCACAGATCATCACGCCGCACATGCTCGGCAAACTTTCCACGTGCAGCACCGACGCACAAAGCCTGAAAAACCGATCATGCGATGTCTTCTTAGTCGGCCACTCGTATGGGCGCGTCTCCCAATTGCTTTCGCGCTACCGTGATCAAACACTCGAAGTAAACCGCCCACAACTCTTCCGCCGCTTGGTGATTCCCTGATTTCAGTTCCTGGAACAATCGGGAGATCGAGACGTCGGAGTTCGAGTCGTTCATGGCCCATTCACCACAAGCGTACGATCACAATCAACCGTTGGATTGAGTGCCCCAAGGCCGAACGATGGTTACAAGACGGTCGGGAACGGACACTCGAAATTCGATTCCAAGCGGATTGTCGGTCAAGACTCTGATGTCTCTCTCTCGCGATTCGCCGATCCGATCGGCGTTGGCTCGCAAATGTCGATCAAGCTTTTGGACATACTCTATGATTTCATCCCGCGTTGATGAATCTACTTTCATCCAGATATCGGCGAGTTGATCGCTCGCTGATTGCGTCCATGTGACCATGAACATCACAAACTCCGCAATCGTTCCAAGACTTGTTCGGTCGTAAACATCCCAGTCTCCGAATACAATCGCTTTCGTTCTTCATCGGAAATTGCTGGAATCAAGCTCGGGGCAGACGGCCCCTGCCCATATGAAATGAATGAGCCGAGTACCGCTCCCGATTCATCCACAAACTCCACCAAGTTCGATTGCAGCAGCTTCTCTCGCATTTCGGGATCAATGACAATCTGAGTCATTATCGAACTCCTTCAAACTGGACCGGCCACCTTCGTGACGACTACCGCGCTATCGGCGGTCTTAGTGGTTGGAAATGATTGTACGACGAAAACGAGACTTCTACACAATACCGTCGGGTGGTTTCGAAATGCGATCAGCCCAGAGTAGTCACTACTCCTTCATGCCTCCGTTTTTGAGAATCCGGAAACTTTTGTCGGGTGATTCGCCGCCCGTTGGCGCTTCAGCATCAGGAACGGTCGTCGTTCGCAGGAGGCAGCATCGGGAACATTGGCAGAATCCGCACTATGTGATCGAGCAACGTCGTGGGTGGAGTGGTCTGTGCTTGCGGATTGTGGGTGAGAGTTGGAGACTGGCGATCACGAACAGGTGAGTGGCGAAATGAAGATCGGAGATGGGGTCGGTTCTGCGGCCGTTTCAACGGCTCCAACGCCATCTCGGCAAACCCAACCAGAAGCGTAATGGCTCATTCCGAGTCATCAGGTGTCGTCGGCTTGGTCTGCGCAAAGGACTCCAGATGCGGCTGGCCTCTTGGCTTGATCAGTTTGCTGCGCGGCCGCCACGCAAGAGTCGAGGTCGGCTCTGGTGGCGTTCGCTACGATGCCGATTGGCCGCAGTGGAGTTGCTCGAAGATCGCACGCAATTGACGCCGAGGATTACCGGGGCAGACGATGTGTCACTGTTGACGACGCCCGTCGTTCAAACTCCGTAAGCAGGAGATTTGTGATGAATGCTGAAACCGATACCGAGTCCACCGACATTCCGGCCGAAATTGAAGACCGTTTCGAGGGACAATGGATCGCCTGGGACACGATGACGCGGCAGGTGGTCGCGCACGATCGAGAACTCGGCCCCGTCGTACGGGCGGCGAAGGAGGTGTTCGACTCCGGGCATCCCATTTATTACCACCACATCCTGGCAGCGGACACGATCATCGTGGGAGGACTTTGATTCATGCGGTATCCCACGACTCTGCGACGCGGAAGCCATCGACCGTTGCTGCCTGTCAAACTTCTCGCTGACGACGGTCGTTTCGTTCTGATTGATGCGTTGATCGACACGGGAGCGGACATCAGCCTCTTTCCGCAGCACTTGGCCGAACAACTTGGAATGGCCTTGGCCATCTAGCCCGACGGCATCGTGAGCGCAGCCGTCGGTGGCGAGTGCGACTATCGGCTCCGCGACGTGACGCTGGAGCTACGCCGCCTTCCCGAAGTCATTCGCTGGAAGGCGAGTGTCGGTTTCTTGGATCGCACGATGTCGTATGCCATTCTGGGCACACGCGGATTTTTCGAGTTCTTCGACCTGAGTTACTCCGCACGAAATCGCAGCGTCGAAATTGCCGCGTGTGATTCTCTTCCGGACTGAACACTTCACGAACACAGACAACCACGGGCGAGATGCGGCTGTATTTGACGGTAGCTGCAAAGCACAGGCACCACCGACTAAGCCGGAAGAATCCGCACAATGTGGTCGCGGCATCGGTGGAGTGGTCTGTTCTTGCGGATTGGGGGTGAGAGTTGGAGACTGGCGATCATGAACAAGTGCGTGACGAAATGCTGATCGGAGATGGGGTCGGTTCTGCTGCCGTTTCAACGGCTCCAACGCCGTCTCGGCAAACCAAACAACAGGCGTGATGGCTCATTCCGAGTCATCAGGTGTCGCCGGCTTGGTGTTTGAAAAAGGACTCAAGATGCGGCTGGCCTCTTGGCTTGATCAGTTTGCTGCGCGGCAGTCACGCAAGAGTCGAGGGCGGCGTTCGCTGCGATGCCAATGGCCGAAATGGAGTTGCTCGAAGATCGGGCGCAACTGACGCCGTTGCCTTACGCGGCGAACGACGTGCCGCTACTGGTGCCATCGGGTGACCCCTCGTTCGCCCACTCAAATGGATTCCACGAACTCAATCTGACTCGTTCTCTGACTTGGCGACCCGATTGAGCTCCCGCTGTCAGCATTCGCGGATGAGGTTCAGTTTGCGTTCAACCGATCGCACAGAGAGTTTCAATTGGTCAGCGATCTCTTCATGGGTTTCACCCTGCATACGAGATATCGCGATTCGGCGCAGAGTGTCGTTGGCAAGCGTCTCTAGCAGCCGCTGATGCTGTTCGTTCAGGGCTGCCAACATGGATGGAGTTGGCTCCTTGCGGACGATCTGGTCGAGGCCACGCGCGTCCGAATCGGCGGCTTGATTGAGAAACACCGACTCACCGCGAACGTCGCCGCTGCCTCGTTTGATTCGAGTCTCGCGTCGAACATAGTTGACCAGCTTGTGATTGGTGCGATGTAGCAGCAGGTGCCACAGAACATCGTGCCGCACATGATCGGCAAACTTCCCTCGCGCGGCACCGACGCACAAAGTCTGGAAAACAGATAATGCAATGTCTTCTTCGTCGGCCACACGTTTGGGCGCGTCTCCCAATTGCTTCCGAGCCACCGTCACCAAACGCTCGAAGTAAACCGTCCACAGCCCTTCCGCTGCCTGCGGATTCCCAGCTTTCAACTCCTCAAACAGCCGAGAGATCGAGACGTCGTAATTCGAGTCGTTCATACTCTGCTTCAGTTGTCGATGGCGGTTAAATGATCGTCCGAAACATCGGACCTGATTCGCTCAAGATAATGCGACATCAAGTTCGAGTAGCAATCTCCGGAATTCAATGGCGTCGGGATCGTTGATGCGCAGGACGTCGATCGTGACTCGCCCAATTTCGGTCAGACCAATGAGCGTCGGCCCTACCCATTCAAAATGTTCGGACCAAACATCGTTCCGTGGATGAAACAATCGCACAATCACCCCGGTTGTTTCGTCTCGACCGGCGATGTTTGGTCCCTTGAAACTGTTGCAGTAAAAACAACTCCAAGCCAAGTTCCCAGCAACTGTCAGCCCGTGGTGCTTCTCCGCGATGATGTGATCCAACTGAAATGGAGCGTCGGTGTATTCCGCAGGCAATCCGCAGTATTCACATCGGTTGGCGGCTCGTCGTCGCACCAATTGTCGCAGAGCCTCATCCATGAATCAGGTCGTTTCATTCAGGACAAGTCGGGCTTTCAACTTGATGCAGTCCACAAACCGCAGAGAGCGGCGATACTCGTCCAAGTCGTGCTCTTCGGTAGGTGACAAAGTTCCCTGCCGGGCCTTCTCGGCAAGCTCGTTGGCTCGACGCACATCGCTGGGTGCCAGTTGAAAGCCCAAAAAGAATCGAGCCACCTCTGACGACAACTCCCCCGCTCGCGCATTCAAGGCACGCACGATGATTTCCGACTGGTTGGTGGGAGCAAGCATGGCCGTGGACATGAGGAAATCCTAACGCGGAGCGGACAGACTGAAAATCGACATAATTAAAGGCTATCCGAAAAGGGAGGGCGAGGCTCCTGCCGAGCCGCTGCTGCGATTGATATCCAACGACTTACGCGGCTCGGCAGGAGCCTCGCCCTCCCGATTTCCGGGTTCTCGGAGAGCCTCTCAGAGCCTGCCGCTTATCAGACAACGCTTCTGAGATCCACAATTTCCACATGGCCTCATTCGAGTCAACTCATGCTACGACGACACCCGCATCACGGCCAGTCTGTGTTTGATACGACATCGTCATTTGAGATGACATCACCAGCAGTTGCCGTTGTGCCGGTCGGTTGCAGGCGAATTCCGGTGGCGAGCGATTCAGACAACATTTGGGCAAGTTCGGCATCCAATCGAAAAACGCTGCAAAATTGTTGTCGGGGGATTCGTTCGTTTGGCGTTTCAGCATTAGAGACGGTCGTCGTTCGCAGGAGGCAACATTGGAAACATTGGCAGAATCCACACAATGTGATCGAGCAACGTCGTGGGTGGAGTGGTCTGTGCTTGCGGATTCTGGGTGAGAGCTGGAGACTGGCGATCACGAACAGATGAGTGGCGAAATGCTGATCAGAGATGGGGTCGGTTCCGCGGCCGTTTCAACGGCTCCAATGCCATCTCGGCATACTCAACAAGAGGCGTGATGGCTCATTCCGAGTCATCAGGTGTCGCCGGCTTGGTCTGTGAAAAGGACTCAAGATGCGGCTGGCCTCTTGGC
>JAPLNX010000187.1 GCA_026400935.1 Planctomycetia bacterium
CACTCTCTCCGTCGAACACTTCCTGAAGAAATCTCGCTTGCCGAACTTCACCCCATTGACGCCCGATTCCTTGACTCACCTTGTGACCCGATGGGCTGTGCTCTCGGTGCGCCCTGCCCACGCCTTCGGCGAATACTTACTATGGCCACGGCACCGCCAAAACGGCTAGTGCGTGAATTCTCGTGGAAAAGTCGACCATTAGCTCGCCGACGGACAAACGAGGCTTGCCACAACCTATTGCAAAATAATGTGTTACTTCTCGGATAGCCTCTTAGTCAATTTGCTGCGAACAGAACGCTATCGAATTCGTCCGATGCCGAACTGATCGCCGTTACGGATAGGCTCCGAGTCTTGAAAATCGACTTCCAGTAGCTTTTCGCTTTGAACGATCGCCCCCGTTTCGTCTTTCAACCCGGCCACGATCCGATGCGTTGCGACTTCGATGATGTCGCCTGTCGACGGATATGCGAATTTCCCGTCGAGGCTGAATGTGATCCAGCCGGGTTCATCGCGCACTTCAATACTGACAAGTTGCATCGGTGGCATCGCGGTCGTGCCAAACACGTGCATTCGACGGTTGGTTGCATCTGCGATCCATAGTTCTTTCTCATCGGGAGTAAGCCCGATCCCGTGGCTTGGGCAACCGTGTCGCTTGACTGGTCCTTTCTGAAATCCTTGGACCTCGACTCGATGTAACATCTTGCCGGTCATCAGGTCGCCCACTTCAAAACCAAGCAACTCGTTAACGTTCACAAAGCACAGAGTCTCTCGACCGTTGACCGTAAACGGACGAATGCTCGCGCTGAAAGGACCGATTGTTCGAGCGGCAGTATGTCGGCTCGTATCCGAAACGGTCAGATGTGGTGACTTTAAACCTGCGAGGTATGCCACTTTTCCGCTTGGACCGAAGACCGTATTGTGGGCACCTGACTTCGGAGTGATTTTCGCGATCACTTCACCGGTTGCGGCGTCAACAACGTGCCAATGATCTTTCTCGAATGACGGTTGATAAATCACTGCCCCATCCGGCGACATCGCCATGCGGTCGCAGCCGCCGTCATATGTTCTCTCCCACAGCACCTTCTCTGTTATGAGATCGAGGCAGGTCAGTGTCTCGATCGTGCTGATATAGATTCGGTGCCGAGTAGCACTCGCGCAGATTCCTTTCACATTCAGAGGCTTGCCGTCTTTGCCAAACCCCGCAGTGGGAATCCGTTTGACGAAGCGATGTCCGTCATTGATGTCGAACACCAACAAGCCATGACCGCCGTATTCGAGATAATTACGAATCCCCGGCACGGCGACATATAGTAACCTCCGCTCCTCGGCCGCAGACGCATTGCTGCTGGTCATATTCAGAACGAAACAACATAACCAAACGATCGCAATCAACCGCATCAGACAGTCCTCAAGCTATTTTCTGAGTTGATCAGCATCTTCAGCAGCGCTCGCGTCGCCACGTTACTCTTCTTTATTCGGAGCAGGCGGCTCCGGAGCGGGAATCGGCGCGTCAGGAGCAGGTGCCGGTGGTGCAGTTGCTATTCGGAGTTCGCGGACGAAATCACTCAGGGCGGAATGCGTCGCTTGGAAACCGGACAGTTCATTGACCGACTCATACTGCGGGTCAGCTTGGACTCGGTCGAACTTTGCCAACACGGGATCGAACCGATCGAGTGCTTCTGCCGCCGAAATTCCCGGCTGATCGCGAGCCATTAATGTTTCGAGTCGCAAGTGCGTCTTCCACTGCGCGCCGGTGCTCACCTCATCTAACGCCTTTGACAGCCAACCGGCGTTCATCGCGACTGCGCGGCGAATCTGAATGATTGGTTCCTCAGAGAATTCCCGCAGGCCGACTCGCAAAGTGCCGAAGCCCCAGAGTCCAGAAATTGAGCGATAAGCGGGATCTTGAGCCACTCCCTCAAAAACCTCGCCGTGCTTTCGGAACCGTTCGCGGCCTGTCGCATCGAGCGGCCCATCGACTTCGGTGAGTGCCTCGCTCAACCCTGCCAGTTGCAAATGCTGCTTCCACTGCGAACCAGTTGCGACTCGTGTGAGGTCGTCATCCAAGCTGTTGATCGCGTGCAATAACAGTTCGCGTTGGTGAGGCATCGCCAAACTGCCGAACTGTTCTGAAGTGGGCACAACCAAACGAGGGGGCGGCGGTGCATCGACGCCTTGTTGGAATTGTTGTTGCGGAATGACCGGGACAACGTACTGCGGGGCCCCATAAATTGGCCGACCGAATCCGGGATCATTTCTGGGACCATAGCCGTATCCACCGTAGCCATAGGGCCGGTTGAGTCCGCTGTTTGAAAACAGAAACAGGCGAATCAGATCGCCAGTGTCCGCTTTGCCGCCATGATGGTGGTCGTGGTCGCCGTGCTGTTGGTTTCCCGACGGGGGCTGGTGCCCTGGCTTGCCGCCACTAGAGTCGGGCGGATTCTTTCCAGGGTTGTTACCAAGACCATTCCCAAATCCTGAGCCTTTGGGAATCACCAAGTCCCCTTTGATCCCGTTGCCGAAGTTCGGCTTTGGGTTTCCCGGTTTTGGACCCTCATTGGGATTCAGGTTCGGGTTGAGATTGGGATTGAAGTTCGGCTTCGGTTTAGGCTGATCCGGCACGGCAGGCTTTTGAAATGGAACTGGCGGGTTTGCAGGTTTTGGTGCCTGAATCTGCGGAGCCGATGGTTTAGGTGCCGGAGCTTGTGGAGCGGGTGGCTTCTGAACGGGAACGGGAATCGAAGGTGGCTTCGGTGCTGCCGGCTGAGGCTTTGGTGCTGCTGACTGAGGTTGGGGAGCCGGTTTCGACGCGGGCGGATTGTTATTCGGCTTCGATTCTTTTTTCTGTTTGTCGTAACCGTTCGCCGAACTGGTCCACAACACCGCTGCTGCGATGACCCAAATCCAATTCTTCGACATGATGTTCTCCCCGACTGGCCAGCCAGATTTGATTTTCGCCAACACTGTGCGGCAGTGTATGCGGCCTGCTCACAGATCGAAATATGCAATTCTCAAAGCCTCTGCGGGAAACTGACATTCATCGCTGCGCGTAGAGTTCTTGGTGCGGTTAGTTAGTATGAGCCGTCCCGTGGCGTCTTGTTGTGCCATCTCCATTCCGCAGGAGCACTTTCATGTTTCGGTCTCGGTTCCGGTCAGTTGTGGCGTCAATGATGACGCTGTGTGCGTTGTGGGGCGTGACGCCAGAAACAGCACGGGCACAAAATCAGTCGGCCAACAAGTTGGCTCTCGCGCATCTGGCACCAGAAGAGTGCGTGCTGTTCGTGACTTGGAACGGCTGGTCCGCTGCCGATCCGAAGAGTACGAACCGGACTGAAAAGCTTTTCGCCGAAGAGTCGCTGCAAGACTTCCTCAAGCAGTTGGATGCTGAAGTCACGAAAGTGATCGACAACGCAGCCTCGCAGCAGGGCGAGGAAGCGACCGTGGCCGCAAAAGCGATCCCGCTGTTGTTGAAGATGGCATTGACTCATCCGGGAGCGATCTTCGTTTCCAGTTTCAAAGCGGACGAAGATCCGGAGATCGAAGGGGCACTCGTGATCGACGCGGGGTCTGATGGCTCACAAGCGATTGAGGCGGTCAAGAAGCTGATTGCGTTGACTCCGAAAGAAGGTCCGCAAGTCGCCGTGGAAGAGCAGATCGGCGACGCGACCTTCTACCGTCCGAAAGAACGCAGACAGAATGAGCCGGAGTTTCACATCGGTTATCGCGGCTCGCAGTTGATCATCACGTTGGGAAGTCAGACGCCGAAAACGCTCGTCACCAAGTTGGCCAAGCCGGGGAAACCGGCCGCGTGGTTGACGAAGCTCACGAGCGATCTCGCGGTCGATCGCCCTTCGCTGCTGGCTCATTTCAATGTCGAGCGGATTCTCAAGACCGTGGAACCGCTCATCACCGATCCGATGGCGGTGAAGGTTCTGGACGCACTGGGTGTGATGAAGGTCAAGCATTGGTCGAGCATCAGCGGGCTGGACAATACGGGGATGCACGCGAACTCGGTAATCGTCACCGACGGCGCACCGACGGGCTTGTTTGATCTCGTGCCGAACAAGCCGCTGACGATCGACCTCTTCAAAAAGATTCCAGCCAACGCGGTGAATGCGACGGTTGCGAGATTTGATCTCGCCTATCTGTTTGACAAAGTCATGACGGCGATCGAACAGGTTGATCCGAATGTGCGGCAGATGATCGAAGGACAAATCGCTCAGATCGAACCACAACTCGGCTTCTCGATCAAAGAGGATTTGCTCGCGGGCCTGGGTGATACGTGGTCGGTTTATGTTTCAGCGAGCGAGCCGGGAGCGTTCTTCATTCCGGGTCTCGTCATCTCGGCGAGTGTTCGTAAGCAAGAGGGCGTTGCGAAAGTTTTGGAGGTCTTCGTGGCTGCCGCTCAAGCCGCCCTTGCCAGCGCCGGACCACAAGCCCCCTTCTCGCTTCAGGAGTTCACGGCCAAAGGCGAAAAAGGCTATCGAGTCGCCATTAACAACTTACCGATCGCGATCGCTCCGACATGGGTGCTGACGAAAGATCAATTTGTCATCGGACTCACACCGCAGTTGGTCACGGCTCATTTGGGAGCGGCTGGCAAAGCCTCAATGGCTGACAATGAGCACATCAAAGCGGCTTTCAAATGGGATCCCAAACCGACCGTGGTGAGTTACTCCGATCCGAAGCCGACCGTGCAGACGATTTACACGTTGATCGGTTCGTTCGGGCCGTTGTTGACGGGCCAGTTGGCTCAACAAGGAATCAACTTCAACCTCCCGCCGCTGCCGCCGTTCGCAGACATCGAACAACATCTCGCACCGTCGGTCTCGACGATCGCTCGAATGGACAATGGCTGGCGAACTGAAAGTCACGGCGTGTTGCCGAGCTTCACACAAGTCGGCCCTGCAGGTGCGGGCGTTGCGGTTGGTTTGCTGTTGCCCGCTGTGCAACAAGCGCGAGAAGCCGCTCGACGATCGCAGGGGAAGAACAACCTGAAGCAAGTTGGTTTGGCAATGCACAACTTCCATGACACCTATCGGAAATTTCCTGCTGCGGCGACTGTCGACAAGAAAGGAAAGCAACTGCTGAGTTGGCGAGTTCACATTTTGCCCTACGTCGATCAAGCGCCGTTGTACCAGCAGTTTCATCTCGATGAGCCGTGGGATAGCGAGCACAACAAAGAACTCATCAAGTCCATTCCGCCGGTTTACATCTCACCTAATCACGATGATTTGGCCAAAGAGGGGAAGACTGTGTACCTCGCTCCGACAGGGAAGGGGACCGCGTTTGAAGGCAACGATGGATTAGGTATCCGCGATTTCACCGACGGCACCAGCAACACGATTCTGACTGTCGAAGCTCATCGAGACGTTGCGGTTATTTGGACCAAGCCGGATGATTTGGCAGTTGATTTCAAGAACCCACTCAAGGGCTTGAAAGGCGCGCGTGAAGGAGGCTTTCACGCATTGCTCTGCGATGGCTCCGTTCGATTCATCAGCGACAGCATCGACATCAAAACGCTCAACGCGCTTTTCACTCGCAATGGCGGCGAGGTGATCAACGACAATGCCATCAATGCTCCGGCGCGACCTCGGCCCGTCGCTCGACCGGGAGACGCGAAGAACAATCTCAAGCAGTTCGGACTCGCGTTCCATAACTTCCACAACATCAACAATCACTTTCCGCAACGCGCTGTTACCGACGCGAAAGGGAAAGCCCTCTTAAGCTGGCGAGTTCAATTACTGCCGTTGCTCGAAGAGAACGACCTCTACCAACAGTTTCATCTCGATGAGCCATGGGACAGCGAGCACAACAAGACGTTGATCGAAAAGATGCCAGCCGTCTTCGCCGCTCGCGGTGACGAAGAACTCTTCAAGCAAGGGAAGACACGTTACGTCGTCTTTGCAAATCCCGAAGCATGTCTCGGTGTGAAAACAGGAACTCGTATCCAAGACATTCGCGACGGCACCAGCAATACGATCCTCGCTCTCGAAGTTCGTTCGGATGCCGCCGTCATCTGGACGAAGCCAGACGATGTCGTCATCGACTTCAAGCAACCGCTGAAGGCACTGAAAGATTCCCGCGACGGTGGCTTCTTGGTCCTGATGTCAGACGGTCGAGTTCTTCCGATTGCCGACAAAATCAAAGTCGATGCCCTGAAGGCACTCCTCACACGCGATGGTGGCGAAACGGTTGATGCCCCTTAATGACGGCGTTCGTGCCGAAGCCACAACCTGCCAGCTTGTGGCTTCCCACTTCGCGCCAAACTTCACAGCCAGATTACGTTCAATTCGCGGACACCGAGCAAGCTTGCTGCTACGCTCCAACGGAGGTGATCCATGTCGAAGCAGTGGTACTTCCAAGTCATGGGTGCCGAAGTCGGCCCGCTTTCACCCGGTGATTTGGCGGACAAAGTTAAACGAGGACAGATTCAAGCCGACACGCTGGTTCGCAAAGGGGCAGACGGCAAATGGATGCCAGCGGATCGCATCAAAGGTCTTCTCTCACCACCACCGGATGCTGTTTCGACGGATGTTGCGGAAATGCTCGCCGCACCATCCGAGCAAACAAAATCCACAGGTGCGGCTCCGAATACTGTCGATCCTCTCACCCAAGAGGGCGAATCGACATATCACCTTGATGGCGACAAAGCACTCGTATCGCCGGTTGAGCAACAGCAAACCGAGTTCGACTTCTTCCAGTTCGTCGGCTTCCGCCAAGCGATTACTCCGCCGCTGTATGAAGCGCTCGAAGCACATGCTCGGCAACATCACTTGACCTTCACTCAAATCACACGTCGAGCACTCGCCCAATTCCTGGGCCGACCAGAATTGGGCGAGGACAAACCAGCGGACGCGCCTGCGGAAACGCTCCTCGCAGAACCGCAGCCCGCCGCAGCCGTCACTGCATCACCTGACAAGTGAGCGAACCGAGCCTTCGCCACCACCACGGCCAGCGCGAACGGGCACCGTGATTTTGCGGCTTCCCAAATCCGTTCACACAGCTTTGATCCGCGAAACGGAACACGAAGGAACGTTGCCCAACCAATTGTGCGTCGCCAAACGGAGTGCTCGATTAGTCGAAGTCGTCTCTTGAGTCCCACGGCAACGACTCGAGCGGTGTGATTGTAGATTGATGCAGTGAAATGCTGGTGCAGGTTCAATTCTCGACAACGGAAACAAACGGATGACGACCGAACGATACACGTTGATCCGCGAAGTGGGCGAAGGCGGGCTGGGAAAGGTTTGGTTGGCTCGTGACAACGACTTGGCGCGCGAAGTGGCGATCAAGGAGATCAAGCCGGGTACGGAGTCGAGCCAAGCCGCGCGGCGACTGATTAGAGAGGCACAGATTACCGGGCAACTCCAGCATCCCAACATTGTGCCGGTGTACGAAGTGAATCGCGGCGGGCGACCGTTCTATGCGATGAAATTGGTGAAGGGCGAAACACTGTCCGAGGCGATTCAGCGGCATCACGCCCAGCGTCGAGCCGGTCAGACAGATCCGCTGTCGTTGTCGCGTCTACTCAACGCCTTTGTCAGTGTTTGTGACGCGCTGGCCTACGCGCACTCGCGAGGCGTGATTCACCGCGACCTCAAGCCGCAGAACATCGTCTTGGGCGAGTATGGCGAAGTGATCGTGCTCGATTGGGGACTGGCGAAGGTCATCGGCGAGCCAGACGATGCAGCCGCGCCGATCGCCCTGTCGTCCGATGCCCAAGCGGATCGCACGCGAGACGGAGCCACCCTCGGCACGCCCGCGTACATGGCTCCCGAACAGGCCGCCGGGCGTCTTGATCTGATCGACGCTCGCACCGACATCTACGGCCTGGGAGCGATCCTCTTCGAGATTCTGACCGACCAACCGCCATTCTTCGGCGCAGAGATCACCGAGCTTCTGAACCGCATCATCGCCGACGAGACACCGCGCGTCCGTGAATGGGAAGATGCTCCGACAGCGCTCGACGCAATCTGTGCAAAAGCGATGTCCAAACGGCAGGACGATCGTTACGCGAAGGCAACCGAGGTGGCACGCGACATACAGCTTTGGCTGGCACAGGTGTCTGAAGACGCCGTGCGAACGCGGCGACTGCTCTACGCCGCGCACATGAATCTGGCCCAATCAGCATGGGAGGGCAGTCAGATCGGGCGAGTGAGAGAACTGTTGAATGCGCATCTCCCATGCGAGGACCACGAAGACTTACGCGGCTTTGAGTGGTTCTACTGGAGACGACTTTGCGAATGGTCGTGGCTCACCTGTCGGGGACATACCGGAAAGGTCAAAAGTGTGGCCTACAGTCCGAACGGAAAGCGATTGGCGTCGGCAAGTGAAGATCAGACAATAAAAGTGTGGGACGCCGTGAACGGCAAAGAATTACTTACGCTCCGAGGTCACTCCGGACGTGTCAACGCCGTGACGTTCAGTCCCGATGGGCAGCGGTTAGCGTCGGCAAGCCTCGATCGAACTGTAAAGCTTTGGGACTCCGAAAGTGGGCGAGAGATCCTCACTCTGAAAGGCCACACGGCTCCAGTCACGAACGCATCGTTTAGTTCGGATGGCGAACGGCTGGTGTCAGCCGCCAGTTATGACAAAACTCTGAAAGTTTGGAATGCAGTCAGCGGCGCGCTATTGCTCGACATCGTGATGGATTACACGACGGTGATTCACCCAGTCGTCACGTTTAGCCCAGACAGTACCTGTGTTGCTTGTGCCAGTCTTAATCGGAAAATCAAGCTGTACGATGCGAAGAACGGCCAAGAGTTGCTTTCACTTGGAGATGACTCGGACGGTTCGACCTGCGTCACATTTAGCCCGGATGGAAGGCAAATCGCGGCATCTAGTGCCACGACCAAGAAATAACCTGCCATTAGATTTGGAGTGCGGCTTGTTGGATTTTTGTGGTGCGGGTGATGCGCCGGTGCGGTGGGCAGAACCGAGCTACGGGCTGCGATTGTGTCGGTTTGCCGGTGTAGG
>JAPLNX010000056.1 GCA_026400935.1 Planctomycetia bacterium
GAAATCGATCCGTGATCCACAGCGTCGGACATCCTGTCGCTCCCAGAAATATTGGCAGATGAACATCTGAAAATATCTCTGGCGCAAACCGCGTGCCGCGATCATGAATTGCTGGAAAACTTACGTACAATCAACAGGGTTGGTAACGGCGGCAGCGACTTGTTCAACGTCACCTCGAACCACGGAGCGAGCCTCAACGGTGGTGCGGGTGCCGACACGTTCGACATCGACGTGGCCATGCCAACCAGCAACCTCGCCGGTGGCACGGGAGTCGATATCCTGCAAGGTGACGTGATCAACGCCATCACCCTGACGGCTCTCGACGCCAACGGTGCGGACGGGACCGAAGACAGCATCAACGGTGGAGTCAACAGCTTCATCGACATCGAGACGATCACCGGCAACGGCGGCTCGTTCACCAGCGTCGCGAACGCTGCCGGAACGTTCCGTTTGGACGGTACGCCGACCTACGAAATCGGAGCCAGTATCCTCAACATCAGCGGCTTCAGCACGCTGCAAGGAAACACCGGCGTCGATACCTACTTGCTGACCCTCGCGAGTGCCTTCAGCCTGCTGGGTGGCGGTGGCGACGACATCTTCACGATCAGTGCCGCTCTGACCGGTACGGTCGATGGCCAAAGTGGTACGAACGATGTGCTCAACGGCACGCAGATCGACGCAGTCATCCTGACCAACGTCAATGCCAGCGGTGCGGACGGTTCTGAGTCCAGCATCAGCGGCAACTTCACCGACATCGAAACCATCACCGGCAACGGTGCGGGAACCACGCTGACCGGCGTCAACGCGGCGAGCTTGTGGAACCTGGATGGCTCGGCTCAATACTCAATGGACGCCGGAGTGACCTTCGTCAACTTCGGTAGCTTCGCCAACTTGGTGGGACTCGGTGCCGTGGACACGTTCAACGTGACCGGTCCTGGCCCAAGTGCGTTCAACCTCACGGGTGGCGGATCGGCGGACCTGTTCAACATCAACGCGGCCCTGACCGGCAACATCTCCGCCGGAGTGGGGAACGACGTCATCAGCATCAACAACGGTGGCTCGGTTTCGGGCAACGTTGATGGTGGTAACACGGCTCACTTGAACTACGGAGCGAACGTTGGCCCAGTGACGGTCACTCTGACCGACATCGGCACCATCGACGGCTTCCGAGGCACAGCCACCGGCATCGGTGGGACGTTCGACAACATCACGACCCTGACCGGCAGCTTGGGTGCGGACACACTCAATGGCGATGACCAGATCAGCGTCTGGAATCTCGGTGCCGCTCAAACTTACGTCAGCCAATTGCAGACGTTGAACTTCAGTGCCTTCGAGACCCTCAACGGCAACAGCAACGCGGACACGTTCAACGTCACCGTCAACACGACCGCGAACCTCAACGGTGGAGCGGGGAACGATCGCTTCACGATCGCTGCCGCGACGACTTTGACCGGTGCGATTAACGCGGGAACGGGAACTGACACGCTCGACGGACTCGGGATCGACACGGTCGTTCTGACCGCCGTTGATGCCAACGGTGCGGACGGCACAGAGCCGAGTATCACCGGCGGCTTCATCGACGTCGAACAAATCGATGGGACTGCCGCTGGCAGCCTGACCGGAGTCAACGCGGCGAACGCCACGTGGGGTCTCGACGGCACGCCGACCTACACGATCGGACTCAACAGCGTCGGCTTCACCGGCTTCTTGAACCTCAACGGCAGCTCGGGAGTCGATACGTTCCAAGTGACCGCCAACTCGATCTACAACCTGTTTGGTTCGACTGGCAGCGACGTCTTCACGATCTCGGCCACGTTGACCGGTAGCGTCAACGGCGGTGGGAACTCGGCGGATACCGACACACTCAACGGCACGGCGATCAACCTCGTCACGCTGACGAACTCGGACAACATCAACGGGTTCGATGGCACGGAAGCAGACATCACCGCTGGCTTCAACGACATCGACACGATCACCGGCAACGGTTTGGTCGGCAGCACGCTGACCGGCGAGAACGCGATCAGCACCTGGGATCTCGATGGCACGCCGACCTACACCAACACGGCCAGCTTGGCGGTATTGAACTTCTCTGGCTTCGCCAACCTGCAAGGAAACGCCGCAGCCGACACGTTCAACGTGACTTCTCCGACGGCCACCAACTTGCTCGGTGGTGCGGGAACGGACCTGTTCAACATCGGTGCCACGCTGACGGGCAGCATCGACGGTGAAGGGGGAGCGGACACGGTTTCTGGAACTCAGATCGACAACGCGACGATCACGAACCTCGACGGAAACGGTGCTGACGGAACCGAAGCGAGCATCACGCTCGGCTTCAACAACATCGAAACGCTCACCGGCAACGGTGGTGCGAACACGACGCTGACCGGCCAAGCGGCTGTGGACAGCACGTGGAACCTCGACGGCACTCCAACCTACGAAGATGCGAACGGCCTGTTGAACTTCACCGGCTTCCGCAACCTGCAAGGTGGCGGCAACATCGACACGTTCAACCTGACCGCCGCCAGCACCTTCAACCTCTTCGGTGGAGCGGGTGCGGACGACGTCAACATCGCGGCGGCTTTGACCGGTACGGTTTCGACCGAAGCGGGCGAAGACACGATCGACTTCTTCGGCTCCGGAACGGTGTCGGGCAACGTCGATGGTGGCACAAGTGCCGCTCTGACTTTGAACAACCTGACGAATCCCGCCAACGTCGTGGTCAACGGTGGTGGCACGATCGACGGTGTCCGTGGCACGATCGCGGGAGTCATCCTGGGTGCCAGCACGTTCGACAACATCACAACTCTGACCGGTCACGCCGGAGGTGACTCGATCACCGGTGCGAACGGAACTTGGACTTGGAACCTCGCCGCCACGCAGACCTACACGAACGGTGCTCGCACTGTGGTGATCTCCAACTTCGATACGCTGCAAGGTGGCACGGGCTCCGACACGTTCAATGTGACGGTCGATCCGGTCGCGGTTTCGCAAATCAATGGTGGTGCAGGAGCTGACTTATTCGATGTCGATGTGGCCCTGACAGCCGCGATCAATGGCGAATCGGGAAGCGACACGTTGCAAGGTGACGTGGTCAACATCGTCACGCTGACCGGCTCGGACGCAGAAGGATTCGACGGCAACGAGGCGGACATCAACGCGGGTGTCACCAGCTTTGATGGCATCGACATCCTCACGGCCACGGGAGCCGGAACGCTCATTGGCCAGAACGCGAACGCGACTTGGCGATTGGATGGCACGCCGACCTACGAAGTGGGTGCCTTCATCCTGGCGATCAATGGCTTCCTGAACCTCAACGGCGGAACCGCCAGCGACACTTACTTGGTGACCGCGCTGAGCACCTTCAATCTCGACGGTGGTGCGGGAACCGACAGCTTCGACATCGACGCGACCCTCACCGGCACGATTGATGGCGATGCTGGCAGCGACACGCTGCAAGGGAACCTGATCGACAACGTCACGATCACTCTGTTGGACGCGAATGGTGCGGACGGCACCGAAGCTTCGATCTCTGGTGGCTTCACTGACGTTGATTCCATCATCGGCAACGGTGGGACTCTGACCGGCCAAGCGGCTGTGGTCAGCACGTGGACGATCAACGGCAATAACTCCAGCTACGCCGACGCCGATGGAACAGTCGCGATCCAAGGCTTTGCGAACTACCAAGGTGGTGGTGTCCAAGACACGTTCAACATCACCGGTGCGACGACCGCCAACTTGTTGGGTGGTGCGGGAACCGACCTGTTCGACGTGGGTGCCTCTCTGACCGGCAGCATCAACGGCCAAGCGGGTGCGGATACTGTCCAAGGCTCGCAAATCAACGACGTGTTCCTGACGTTCGCCGACGCGAACGGCTTCGACATGACGGAAACGAGCGTCACGGGCGGCATCAACGACATCGAAACGCTGACGGGCAACGGTTTGGCGGGAAGCAGCCTGACCGGCATCTTCACGACCAGCAGTTGGGATCTCGATGGCTCGCCGACTTACACGGCTCTGGGCCAAACGCTGAACTTCACCAACTTCGCTGACCTGCACGGCAACGCGTCGTTCGACACGTTCAATGTGACTCTCGCGAGCAACTTCAACTTGTTCGGTGGTGCGTCAGCCGACGTCTTCAACATCAACAACGCCGCGTTGACCGGTTCGCTGATCGCAGCGGGCAACATCAGTGCTGAAGGTGGCGACGACGATATCAACATGATCGGCAACGCCTCCGTCGCCGGTAACGTCGATGGTGGGACGAGTGCCGAGTTGGACTACAGCGGTTTCGCGACGGCGATCACGGTCGTCTTCACTAATGCCGGGACCAACGATGGCTTCATCGGAACGGCGACCGGGATCGGCGGAACGTTCGACAACATCGACACGTTGCGTGGCTCGGCTCAGGCCGACTCCATGACCGGTCTCAACGCGGGTGGCACGTTTGAACTGAATGCGTTGAACAACGCCAGCCTGACGGACACCTACACGAGCGGTGCTCGCTCGATTCTGTTCTCCGGCTTCTTCGGAGCTGACACGCTGCAAGGTGGCACGGGAGCGGATCGCTTCAACGTCAACGTGGCAACCTCGGGCAACTTGCTCGGTGGTGCTGGCAGCGACGTGTTCAACCTCAACGCGGCTTTGACCGGTCGAGTCGATGGCCAAGGGACCGACAACTACGTCAGCACCGACGTCCTGCAAGGCTCGGTGATCGACGCGGTGGTCCTGACAAACTCGGACGGCTTCGGCTTCGACGGCACCGAGACCAGCATCAGCGGCAACTTCACCGACATCGAAACGATCACCGGTAACGGTGGGACGCTGACCGGACAGAACATCGACATCGCGATGGAAGCGATCGACAGCGTGTGGTTGCTGGACGGCTCGCCAACCTACACCGCAGGTAACGTCTACTTCTTGAACTTCAGCGGCTTCGCCAACCTGCAAGGTGGCACGGCGGTGGATGACTTCCGAGTCACTGCACCAAGCACCTTCAACGTCAACGGTGGCAACGGCGACGACTTCTTCACGATCAACTCCACGCTGACGGGAAGCGTCACGGGTGGACTCGGCAACGACGAAGTGCGTGGCACGCAAATCGACGCCGCCGTGCTGACCTTCTCCGACGCCAGTGGATTCGATGGAACCGAAGCCAACATCACAGCGGGCTTCAACGATATCGAAACGCTGACGGGTAACGGCAACTCCGGCACCTCGCTGACGGGTCAGAACCTGCCCAGCACTTGGGCCTTGGATGGGACGCCGACTTACACGGCAGCAGCGGGAGCGTTGAACTTCAACGGCTTCGCAGACATCCACGGTGGCACGGCGGTCGATACCCTCAACGTGACGGGTGACACGACCATCAACATCTTCGGTGGTAGCGGTGCCGACATCGTCAATCTCTCCGCTCACTTGACCGGCAACGTCTCGACGGAAGCGGGACTCGACGACATCAACTTCCTGCCGAGCGGCCAAGTGACCGGCAACATCGATGGTGGCACGAGTGCCTTCTTGGACTACAGCGGTTACGGCTCAGCGGTCGCCGTGCAGTTGAGCGGACCTGGTTCGATCGACGGTTACACCGGAACGGGAACCGGCATCAATGGGACGTTCGACAACATCACGACCTTGATTGGTAGTGCTGCGGCGGACGTGCTGACGGGCGACGATGTCGATGGCACATGGAACCTGGGTGCCACTCAGACCTACAACACGGGAACCGGTAGCGGTGCTCGCACGTTGTTGTTCTCGGCCTTCGAGACTCTGCAAGGGAACTCGGCAGTTGATACGTTCAACATCACGGCAGCGACCGTTGAAGTTCTCAACGGTGGTGCGAACGACGACATCTTCAACCTCAACGCAGTCCTGACTGGCAGCGTCAACGGCGAGTCGGGAACAGACACGCTGCAAGGAACCTTGGTCGATGTCGCACTGATCATCAGCCAGAACGCGAACGGATTCTCTGGCACAGAGAACAGCATCACCGAATTGGGTGGCGTGCCAGGCTTCAGCGGGATCGACAATTTGGTTGGTAACGGGATCAACTCCAGCCTCACCGGTCAGAATGCGCCAGTGACCTGGAACCTGAGCAACGCTTCGACCTACCAGATCAACGGCTTCACGTTGAACTTCTCTGGCTTCGACACGCTGCAAGGTGGAACGTTCGAGGACACCTTCAACGTCATCGGTGACAGCACCTTCGACAGCGTCTTGGGTGGACTCGGCAACGACGAGTTCGTCATCGACGCAACGTTGAATGCTCGGCTCGATGGCCAGGGCCAGAACGACACGCTGCGTGGCACACGCATCAACAACGTCATACTGACCGCTTCGGGTGCGACCGGATTCACCGGAACTGAAGATGACATCACCGGCGGCTTCGATGGGATCGACACGATCATCGGCAGCGGCGGAACGCTGCAAGGTCGCGACGTTTCCAGTACTTGGACGCTGGATGGAACGCCGACTTACACCGATGGCTCGGCCTCGCTGGACTTCAGCGGGTTCGACAACCTGCAAGGTGGCTCGGCAGACGACACGTTCTTGGTAACCGCCGACAGCAACTTCAACCTGTTGGGTGGCGACGGAGCGGACCTATTCGACATCGACGCCAAGCTGAACGGTGCGGTGCGTGGTGAAGGTGCCGGACAGGGTGATAACGACACGCTGGAAGGTGACCTGATCGACGACGTGCTCTTGTTCGGTCATGAAGCGGACGGCTTCTTTGGCTTCGAGTCTGATGTGGCTCAATCGTTCTTCTCGATCGACACGATCATCGGCAACGGTGGTCGCATCATCGGCATGAGTGCCACAAGCACTTGGGATCTCGACGGCACGCCGACCTACACGCAAGGTGCGCAAGTCCTCGACTTCTCTGGCTTCGCTACGCTGCAAGGTGGTGAAGCGAGCGACACGTTCAACGTCACCGCTCCGAGCACCTTTGAGCTGCGTGGTGGTAATGGCAACGATTCGTTCTTCTTCCCGGCCGGCCGCTTGAACGGGACCGCCGATGGTGAAAGCGGGAATGACCTGCTCGATGGAACTGGAGCAACGGCAGCCCTGACTCTGTTGGGTAGCCGAGGCAACGACACCATCATCGGTTCGAGCTTCAACGACCTCCTCAACGGTGGTTCCGAGAACGATTCGATCCTCGGCATGGCTGGCAACGACACGATCACCGGCGGAACTGGTAACGACTTCCTCGACGGTGGAGCGGGCTTGTTCGACAAGCTGCTCGAATTCCCAACCGGCAACGTCGTCCTCACCAACACCGCTTTGACGGGTGTCGGTTCAGACAAGCTGGCCAACATCGAAGAAGCGGAGTTCATCGGTGGCGATGAAAACAACTTCTTCGACGCCTCGAAGTACACGCTTGGTCGAGTCACTCTCCGTGGTGGAGCGGGCGACGACACGCTCTACGGCACGCCGCTGAGCGACGTGTACGACGGTGGTGCAGGCTTCGATACGGTCAAGGCCGTGTCGCTGTCGAACGTCATCGCAACCAACGCCACGATCGTGAACTCAACCTCGGTTGATTCGCTCACATCAGTTGAAGCTCTCGACATCACCGGCCACTTCACTGTCGGCACAACCATCAACGCCAGTGCCTTCACCGGCCCAACAACGTTGACCGGTGGTGCTGGTGCGGATCGACTGACCTCAGGCCAAGGTAACAGCGTGCTGCGAGGCAACGCTGGCAACGACATCCTGGTCGGTGGCAAAGGCTTGGATCAGCTCTTCGGTGGTAACGACAACGACAGCCTGACCGGTGGCTTGGGCAACGATACGCTCAACGGCGAAGTCGGTAACGACTCGCTCAAGGGTGACGCTGGCGACGATGTGCTCAGCGGTGGAACTGGTCGCGACAAGCTTTACGGTGGAGTTGGCCAAGACTACCTCGACGGTGGTACCGACGGCGACACGCTGGCTGGCGAAGATGGCCACGACACCATGTTCGGTGGCACGGGCAACGACGTCATGGCCGGTGGCACAGGCCACGACACCATGAGCGGCGGCGATGGCAACGACACCATGGACGGTGGCGACGGCGACGACTCGATGCTGGGTGGCACCGGCAACGACACGATCCTCGGTGGAGCCGGTAGCGACCGCATCAACGGTGGCGATGGCAAAGACAAGATCAACGGCGGTGCCGGAGGCAACGTCATCGCGGATTCAATCTCCGAAATCGACATCGTCTTCGCGTTGGACATCAACAAGCTGCTCGTCTGAGTTTGAAATCAAACGCCCCCACCGCAGTTCGCTCGGTGAATTCGGGCTCTTGTTCAACGACGACGATTGAAAACTGACGATTGAAAACCAACCACGGTGAGTGATCTGAAAAGATCGTTCTCCGTGGTTTTTTCATGGTATTTTCAATTGGAACTGCCGGCCCACTTCGCGTCCTTTGCGCCTTCGCGGTGAGAACGAATTCATTTTGATCGACCGCGAAGGAAGAAGTCGTGTACGCAGATGTTTGCGAAGTCCTGGCTCCTGCATTTCCGAAAGTTGTTGTCGCTGAGCTTCGCCGATAGGCTGTTCGCCGTTCACTTCGGTCGTTTGTTTCAGCCACTCTGAGTCGCCACTTTAAGGAGTTTTCCATGCGTCGCGGACTGTTAGCGGTTTGGGTTGCGAGCGTTCTGATGAGCCACACGAGTCTTGTTTTCGCCGAAGATCTGGCGAAGCCAACCGGCGATTCGATCGTATCGCCCGACGCAAAGTTGGAGCATCTCTTCACTCGATCAGCAAAGATCGAAGGGGGACTGACAGAAGGACCTGCTGTCGCTCCGGATGGAGCCATTTATTTCTCCGACATCCCGTTCGGCAAAGACAACGGGAAGATTATGAAGTTCGATCCCAAGACCAAGCAGACGACAGTTTTCGCCGAAGATAGCGGCAAGTCGAACGGCTTGATCTTCGACTCGAACGGCCATTTGCTCGCCGCAGAAGGTGCCGACTTCGGGGGTCGCGGCATCTCTCGTTGGGACGTGAAGACTGGTAAGAAGACGGTGTTGGCTGATCGCTATCAAGGCAAACATTTCAACGCACCGAACGACATCTGCGTTGATCGACAGGGACGAATCTATTTCACCGATCCCAAGTACGTCGGTGCTGAGCCGCGCGAACAAGAACACCGATCGGTGTATCGAGTTGATGCCGATGGGACCGTTACCGAAATTACTCACGATGTGGGTAAGCCAAACGGAATCGCGTTTAGCCCAGATGGCAAGACGATGTATCTCGCCGATCACGACAACGGCGTCGATCGGATCGGCTCCGACGAGAAACCCAAGCCCGGGGTGATGAAAGTTTATGCCTTCCCGATGGGAGCTGACGGCAAGGTCAACGGGCCGCGTAAAACAATCGTCGATTTCGGCGATCAATCCGGCTGCGACGGGATGACCGTCGATGAACATGGAAACGTCTATCTCACATCACGCGGCTTGAAACGTCCCGGCATCCTGGTTGTTGATCCCACGGGCAAAGAGGTCGCGTTCATCCCGACCGGCGTTCCTAATCAGAGGCCAGATGCGCTGGTTGGTTTCCCCAGCAACGTGGAATTCGGCGTTGGCGAAGAAGCGAACGTGCTCTACATCACGATCGACAAGAGCCTGTACCGTATCGCCTTGAAGGCCAAAGGCTTTCACGTGCAGTACGCCAAGAAATAAGACCGTGATGCGCGTCCGTAAGGGACTGCCCTGCGGACGCACACGGCTGGCGAGAAGTTCGTTTTGACTTCGGTTTGCAAGCGTGGGTGGCACGACCCTGACCATCGGAATGGGCGTGGAGTTCAAAGCTGATCGCGATTCCCACGCCCATTCCGATGGTCAGGTCGTGCCACCCCAAATTCACCAGACGTACACAGACGCAATGCTACGAGTTCACGTTCGAGATCGACCGGGTTCATCACCAACCAACGATTAGAGCCTGTGACTGAGCATCCTCTCCGCGCCGACGCTGAATGAGTTCTATCAAATCACGAATTGGAAATTTGGTCAGCCATCGGGTCCGTTAATTCTGCAATGCATACGCGACCAAGTTTACGCAGAGACGGCGGCACGATTCGGCGTCGAAGCCGTTGCCGTAAGGATCGCTCACTTGCTTCAAGTGGCTGATCATGTCGTTCTTGGAATAGACCAAAATGAGGCGATCCTTGATCGTGATCCCTTCCAATTCGGCGGGCCGAGCGGAGCTCGACTGGCGATCACGGACGTCGGTGATTTTGTAGAACGATTGAAACAGCGGATGCTCGGCCGTGACCGACGACATCTTCTGATCGGGAAACAAGCGAGCGATCAACGCCCGCGCATGTTGGTCGAACGCACTGCGGCCACAACAATTGTTGACGAACAGGAATCCGCCCGATTGCAGGTGATGCCTCAATGCTCCGACTTCTTCGTCAGAGAGATGCGGATCGCCGTGGCCAGTCAGATATACGAACGGATAATTGGCGAGCTTCGCTTCGTCTGCATCGACCGGCTTGAGATCGAAACCGACAGACACGCTCGAATCGAGCGCCACATGCCGCAGCCACTGAAACGTGCTGTTCGGGTCCGGGTTCCAGTCGCCGCTGTGCCGCAGTTGTGCGAGCTGAAATTGCTGCCGAGGCCGATCGGACGTCGCCTGCACCTCGCGAGTCACCGCTTGCACTTCACCGAGCTGCCGCATCGCCGCGACGTAACTGACGATGTTGATCCCCAGCCGAATTGCGTCTCCGGGAAGCAGTCGCTTGCCGTGCGGATGCGTGTGCTCGTCCCAACCGCAGCTCATGTCCCACGGCGTGAAGATGACCGCCGCTCGGCAGCCGATGTTCATCCCCAGCAATTGCGGCGGACCTTGATCGTCCTTTTGCACGCCGCCGTCGAAGCTGCGGAAATGCACGTTCGCGTAAGAGTGATACGCTCGAAAGATCGGATGATCGACTTCCAAGAGGTCGAACAGGCGATCGGGAAATATCGCCTGCATTTCTCGGCGGAACGAGACAGAAAACTCCTCGCGCCCACAGCAGGCATCCCCCAACAGCGTGCCGCCGTCAACCACGTATTGCTTGATCGCCGCTCGCTGTTCTTCAGTGAATTGAAACAGCTCGTGCCCACTGATGTAGAGGATCGGGATCTCGCACTTTTTCCCCGCCTTGGTCAGCGCGACCAATTCGTTGACCGACATCTGCTTCCAGCCGTACCACAAGCCGAGCTCATACCGGCAATGCCGCATGAGGTTGTCGACGTCACCCGGATCGGTGTTCCAATCCTGAGTCGTGCCGTACTCCAACTTGGCGATCATCAACGGTGGAGCCGGTTCGGCCTTCGGCTCACTGCGCCGCAACGGAGTCGCTGGCAGCGGCAGCGGAGGCATCGACTCGGCCGACGTCTGCCGCTGCGGATTCTTCCTCGGCGGCGGCCCACACGTACCGAGCTTGCGAAGCTCCTGGCTGATCGAGCTCTCCGCGAACAATCCCAAAGCGACAAGGAGCAACAACAACCCGCGCGAGACGTTCAAAAAGGTTGAACTTCGGACTGAAAACCGTCCCATTATCAATTCCTAGATACGAGAGAATGCCACCTCACATCTTCGATGAGATGTTTTATCCGATCGTTTAACCGCACGCCGCAGGCACGCGCGTTTCAAACGTGCCTGCGGCGTGTGGTTAAACATTTCACTTAAGACCGCGTTAGGTATAAGCAGGGCGCCTTTGAAAAACCATTGCGCGGTGGCCTGCGGTTTGCGTTCCGCACTGTAGCCAGCGGCGATTGATGTGCATTCGCCAGACCCCAGAACAAGTAGACCGATCACTCCGTGACCGGAACGATCGAGTCACGAAGTGACTCGTCTACTTTGCTGGACCTCGTACAGACAAAGGCAAATCGCCGTGAAGCTATTTGTTCGGAACTCAGTTGCTGTTTTGGTCTTCTTGATCGCAAGTAGTTTGCCAGCCGAATCCTCGGCTGCTGAGTTGCAGGTTCGGCTTACCGATGGTCGGATCTTGCGCGGATCGTTCGTGGAGAAACAATCCAATGCGGAACAACTGGCAATCGAGGTTCGAACTGCGGGAAGCTCGATACGTCGGGTGTTGCCTTGGAAGCAAGTCGCGTTGGCCAAAGTGCTCTCTCAACAAGAGCCCTACGAACCGAGCAGCCCCGTTCGTCCTGACATGGTTCGCCGTGAAGTGCCAATCGACTCCACAAGTTCAAACTCGGAAGATTCAAACGTCTCAGAGGCCGCTCGCTGGCCACTATTTGAGTTGATCATCTCGGCTCAACCGGTAAGTACGTTGGGAAAAGCCGATTGGGATGCATTACGTCTTTCCTTGCGAGGGCTTGATCAAAATGGCCAGTCGGTCCCACTGTTTGGAACCTTGACCGTAACCCTCTGGGGGCAACGCCAAGAAGTCGTGCGAGCGGATTCGGATCAGATAGTGACGATCCCACGACAGATTGAGCAACTGGCGACATGGACGCGTTCGCTCGATTCCACTGTCGAGCGAATAGCTGGAGTTGCTGTCCCCGTCGGTGCTCGACAGGGACGAAGCGGAGCCGTTTACGAAGATGCCTCAAAGCATTCTTGGGGAGTGAGTAGCCCCGACAACTACAGCCAGAATGTCGTGAACTTTACGGGACGGCAGGGCCGTGGCCGAGCTATTTACGAGAACGATCTGCCGGACACTTTGCAGTTGATGCTCGCGTTGCCTCAGCCTCTCCCCGATCACGATGCGCGGCGCTGGCCTGTCGGTGAGGTGAGCGTTGAGTTGTTGATGCCCGGCGTTGGAGTTTTCTCTGCCACCTCATCAGGTGTTGTGCTGGCTCATCAAAGTTCGTTGCGACAACACCGACTGGAACACGAGGGAACTCGGTTCTTTGCGAATGAAGTCACGACCGACAGCATCCAGCGAATCTCTCAAAGTAGATGAGTCGCTCTGCAATTCGATTGTTCCGGTCACGGAGTGAACGGTCTACGTTTGTGGCGCACGCGGGCCGCGTGGGCCACATGATGCCGTGACGCCACGATGTTGCCATCTGAGGGTGCGCGTCGGCTGCTCAACGGGTTACGTCGAATGAGCCACTTTGACGTTGTTTTTGGGCAACGTCGTGCCGAATGGCCCCGCTTGCGAATTTCGATTGTCGCCAGAATTCTACAGAGATTCTTTGTGGCTGACGGCTCAACGAGTTACGTATCGAAATGCTGACGCTCGCGTTCAATTCTTGAAGCGCTTTGAGTAATTGGTATTCAGCTCGCTTAACACCATTCCCAACAAACACGACGCAAACAACTGCGTCAAACGACTCAATAACCTTCGTGTTCAACACCTTTCAGAAAGAATGCCACCATGAAGAATCTCATCAACGACGAAGCTGGTTTTGTGGTCTCTGCCGAACTCATCCTGATCGCGACGATCGTGGTGCTCGGTTTGGTTGTGGGGCTCGCCGAAGTTCGTCAAGCGGTCAGCGAAGAACTCGAAGACGTCGCCGCAGCCATCGGTAGCTTGAATCAAGGTTATTGCCTCAACGGCCTGCATTCGACGAACAAGGCTCACACGAACGGCTCACACTTCCAAGATCACGCCGACTTCTGCGACAACGAGAACGACATCGTCGGCACCGACGCGGTTCGCGAAAGCAGCAACGGTTACTAATGACCTCCCCCGTAGTAGCAAGCGGCCAGCTTGCTGGCTCGACGATATCAGCGACTCGCCAACAACCAAAATCGGGCAAGTGGCAGTTTACCGCGACTCTCTCTCTCTCTCTCTAGAACCTCACCGTCATCTGACGGTGAGGTTTTTTTGTTGCGCAAATAAATCAAGAATACCAGGTTTTGTTTCATTGATGATTCCCAGTAGGTTTCTTGGGCAGTTGCCACTCTTTCCAGACTACGACATCTGTTATGCAGAGTTCTTGGCGTACTTGGTCGCCGCTCTCTCAGAGTTGTCACTCCGTCTGAGTTGCTGTCGAACTTGTTGGCAGTTTGAGGAACTCTCAGAGACTGAGCTTGCAGAAGCGAATTAATTCGCTATCGGGTAGCGAATTAATTCGCTTCTCGCTTTTGAGTACGAGTCACTCAGGCAAGTTCTTGTTTTCAAAAATGGAGATCGCTCATGGCGAGGCCAGCGTCGACGCAGCCAACTGAAGTTGAGCTGCGTATTCTTCGGAAGCTTTGGGAATCGGGGCCGTGTACTGCACGCGAAGTACATAACGCTCTGACGGCAGACAAAGGGACGAACTACTCAACCACCGTCAAGATGCTGGCGGTCATGTTTGAGAAAAGGCTCGTCGAACGAGATGAGTCGTCATTTCCGATGACATTTATCGCAGCAACCGGTCAGGAGGAGACTCGGCAAAATGTCATGTCTGAAATGATCCAGAAGTTGTACGACGGTTCGGCGAAATCGCTTGTGATGCAAGTGCTCTCGTCGCAGAAGGCGTCGAAAACGGACCTCGACGAGATTCGGCAACTGATCGAGCAATTGGAGCCGAATTCGGCGGTTCGGAAACGAGCAAAGCGGCAAGGAACGTAGCCGTCACGCTCCGCGTGACGAGCCGAACGCTTCCCAACGCTCGGCAACTGGACTGGTTCGATGTGTAAATGAGGGTCTTTTGAAGCATTCGGCTCATCACGCGGAGCGTGATGGCTAGTACCACGACCGAGAATTGATCCTCCATAAAAAGCGAGTTTGTGTCATTACTGCATCACCTTTAACGGAGGGTGGTGCGATGCCAAGGAAGGCAGTGCGGATTGAGGCGACGGAGCGGCA
>JAPLNX010000210.1 GCA_026400935.1 Planctomycetia bacterium
GCCACCGAACGCCCGCCAGGCCCGCTGCCATTCTGGCTTGGACTCCGCCGAATGCACGACCTTGCGATCGCTTTCCAGATTTTTAAAACTCTGCCAGAAAGTTAGCTATAAACAACAGGATTGGCACGGCGCGCTGCAGGCTCATCAGCAAGCGGTGCAGTTAAAACCCACTCTTGCAGCGGCGCAGACAAAGTTGGGACAGACGCTGAATGAACTGGGGGAGCACGCTCAGGCGATCGACTGTTGGCGAGAAGCTTTGCGGCATGATCCAGATCAGGTTGATGCGTTGGTCGGATTGGCGTCGGAGTTGGGCGGTCAGCTTCCGATCGAAGACTTACAGGCCGCCGAGTCGTTGCTTTCAGAGCGGGATGATGATCAGCCGGAACGCGCGAGCTTCCGGTTCGGTACGGATAAAGTCCCCGAACCGGACGCTAGCGCCGTCCGGCTGATTGAAGTGAGAACGGTTGAACTGACGCCGCCCCGCTCGCCAAGGCGTATGCCTCTTCACGGACAGTTGTCGGAAAGCTCTCGATGCAAATTGCATTTCGCGTTGGCACAAGTCCGTGATGCTCGTCAGGAACTTGATCTCGCAATTCAGCACGCGAACGAAGCGAATCGGTTGCGTTTGAAACTCTGGAGACAACAGGGACTCGAATACGATCCGCTGGCGCACGAGCGGTTCGTCGATCAGGTGATTGAGGTCTTCGATCAAGACTACTTCGATCGCGTGCGCGGTTGGGGATTGGCAAGCGAACTGCCGACGTTCGTCGTAGGGCTGCCACGTGCGGGGAAATCGTTGGTCGAAGCGTTGCTGACCGCACATCCGCAGGTCTTCGGAGCGGACGAGTTGACGTACTCGTTCGAGGCATTTGATGCGCTGCCGGAGTTGATGCATGCGAATGAAAGTCCGCTGGATTGCGTGAGCCGCTGGGATCGTGAGACCGTGCAAAAAGTCGCCGCGCGGTATTTGGAGCGACTGCGCTTGCTGGATGCTGACGCGAGCCGGATTGTGGACACGCTGCCGTACAATTATTTGCTGATCGGGTTCTTGAAGACGTTGTTTCCGCAGGCTCGAATCGTGCATTGCCGCCGCGACCTGCGCGATGTGGCGCTCGCCTGTTGGATGAAGAACTTTCAACACGTTCGCTGGGCCAGCGATTGGGAGCATCTCGTGTCACGGATGAAGGCTCATCAGCGATTGATGGAGCATTGGCGGCGCGTGTTGCCGGGGACGTTTCTGGAAGTGGATTACGAAGAGACGGTCGCAGATTGGGAATCCGTTGCGCGACGGCTGATCGAGTTCGCCGGACTTGATGAGCTTCCGCGAGAGACTCTCGTGGAACAATTCACTCAACCGATCGGAACCAAGCGGAGAAAGCGACCTTATCAAGGGCAACAACATACTTGGAGCATCACGGGCCGGATAGTTGCCAAGACCATCCGGCCCGCTTCGTTTTTAGAAACCGGTTGCCGATTCCGTTTTGCCGGTCAGTTGCTTGTACATCAACCGCTTTCCCGGAACGCTTTGCATCACCTTGCTGAATCGAGCGGCATCACTCCCGGTTCGTTCGTTGAACAGATAAGCCTATTCGGCACAGTACCGCGTGAAGATGCTTCGAGGCGACTGAAACGTAAGTCCCGCCAAGCATCCGCATCAAGAGTGACCAGAAGTTTTCCATGCCGTTCGTGTGAACTTCACCGCGAACGTACTCGATGGCATGGTCAACCATGTCGTGAACGTACATTGAATCCAAGCCTTCGTAGGACTTCAGCGCGTCAGTGTAGACCGTTATCCCGGCTTTGACGTGTTTCTTGATTTCAGCTTGGAGCATGTTCCGTTTCTGATTGGGGACGACCGTCAAGCGTACTTGGCTGGGAGCGTCATCAGTGCTGCGTTATAGGATTCCATGCACAATCGCCTTCCCGTCGGCAATTTATAAGATTGCTGCGCCACCAAGGCGGGGGCGACTCTCCCAGAATTGGGGGCCGCTGCATAAAGTTACTGGATCCCGATATGTGTTCATGGTCGCTTAGATTCGCACGGATCCCAAAAGTTCCAAGGAAATTCCCAGATGACAACCGGAAGCCCGCTGGTTTCTTTGTTCAAAGAGCAACTAGAGGCTGAGTGCAAAGCTATCAATGGTCGCGTTGGCCTTACAGGGCGAGGGGACGCCTTGGTTTGGTGGTATTTCACCAAGCTTCATGGATTTACGGATCAGGAAGTCGCTGAGATTTTCTGCGACGGAGGGGGCGA
>JAPLNX010000161.1 GCA_026400935.1 Planctomycetia bacterium
ACGATTGCCCAGATCGTCGCTCGCCAGAATGAACCGTTGGCGAGATTGCTGCTGGTCTTCGGATGCATCGCGGTCGGCAGCGTGTTCGTTTACAGCTTTTGGTTAGGGAGTGCAGGGACACCGCCAGTGATCCAGGCTTTCCAGCCTGACTAGAGAGCGACACAATCCCGCCTCGATATGCCATTAGTTCATCGGTAATTGATCGTCTGTCATTGTTCGTTTTTGATCGGGACGCTCGCTCGAATGATCGATGCCCCGTTTCTTTTTTTCCGGAGTGTTGACTCGTCGTGCGAATTGCCGAGCTGTATCCGTCGATTCAAGGCGAAGGGCAATTTGCCGGAACACCGTCGGTCTTCGTGCGTACCACTGGTTGCAATCTGCGATGCTGGTTCTGCGACACGCCATTTACTTCATGGCAACCGGAGGGCCGCCAGGCTGCCATCACCGATCTGCTTCATGAAGTCCTCGCCTTAAGCATCGAGCACGTCGTGCTGACGGGAGGCGAACCGTTGCTGCAACCGGACTCTGTTTCGTTTTGCGAAGAACTCATCAGCGCGGGAAAGTTCGTGACGATCGAAACGGCAGGGACAATCTTTCGCCCGGCGCGCGCAAGCTTGATGTCGATCAGTCCGAAGTTGGCGAACTCCTCACCGCTGAGACACCACTCAGCCGACGCCGCCCGTTGGGTCGAACGGCACGATCAAACACGGACAAATCGCGAGGCGATCGCTCGGTTGATTGAATCGGGACCGTATCAATTTAAGTTTGTTGTCGATGAACCTTCTGATTTGTCTGGAGTCTGCGACTATATGGCCGACTGGCCGCAGGTCACGAGCGACCGAGTCTGGCTAATGCCCCAGGCGCGCACGCGAGAAGAATTGGCCGTTCGATCAAATTGGCTCGAAGCGGAAGCCCTGCGACTCGGTTTTCGATTTTCATCGCGGTGGCAGATCGCTCAATACGGCAACGAGCGGGGACGATGATGTTGGCGAAAGGAGTGCGACTCGACTTCGTCTCCTTCTGTCTCTTTGACGACTGAAGTTTCCTGTGGTGAGTGGCGACTAAGGCAATCCTTTAGTTCCGCGTGGTCTTCTATCCGGTTCTTTCGGCGGTTGAGCTTGTAGGTTCCGCTGCACGTTTTGCTTACCAAGCTTTTTCTGTAAATGAGCAAACTTGGTTGCAGGACGACGTGCGCCGCCGGTTCCTCGTACCATTGATTGTGGCTCCTATTTCACAACACAAAATTTGGCGTCGATTTCACTCGTGAGATTATCGTTGGTGCCAACCTATTGTGGAGTGTCTCGAGGGGTCGTGCTTCACAACAATCAGCGTTTTACGAGCCTCACACGCAGACGCCGTTGACGGTATTCGGGTTCAATCGACTCAGCCATGCCGCGGTGTCGTGAAGTTTTTCAATGCGGTGATCCAGGTTGAAGTTCTCGCCGCATTCAAACAGGAGGAATTAGGGCGATTGGCCTTAGGTTACGGACAGCTCAGCACGATACGCTCCGACGTCAGTGTTCCAATTGATTAGTGACGCAGGAGCTGGAACTGGCTTTTTTCGAGGGGGGATTAGAATTCCGTGACCTATCTCGTGGAGAATTCGCCATGCCCAGAAAATTATTTCACTCAACAACGAAGTCACTGTCGCACCAACGAGTTTTGCTCGTATTGTTTGCTCTGACTGGAGTGCCCGGAACGATGGGGTGCCACAATTCAGAGGACACGATTCCTGCAAATGTAGCGACCGCGCCGTCCACCTTGCTGGCTCAAGTCGATCCGGGCCCAGTGCATTTTGTTGATGTGGCAAAAAAACTCGGTCTGAATCACGAATGGCCTCAACAGCCGAGGCCGATGCGGACGCCAGATGCGTTTGGAAGTGGCTGTGCCTTTCTGGACTTTGATCAGGATGGTTGGCAAGACGTCCT
>JAPLNX010000219.1 GCA_026400935.1 Planctomycetia bacterium
CGGTCACCCCTCAAAACATGCGGCGTGTCGAAATTCTTATGAACGACCGCCCGCGCCGCTGCCTCGGCTACAAAACCCCAAGAGAAGTTTTCCTCGAACAAGCCTCGATTCGATCTTGCGTTTGAGATTCATGACCGCCATCAACCTCTTTGTGGTCAACTCGTCTACTTATGTCTCTCTTTGCTTTGGTGGTTGCCACTTCGTTGGGTCTGTTAACGACTGCGGCAAATAGTGAGGATGAAAAGTCGATCGACTCACGAGCGAAGAAATTCATCGAGACGCACGTCGCCAAGATGAAGCCGCTCGACAAGATCGCTGGCATCGCATGGTGGGATGCGAATACGTCGGGCAAGGACGAAGACTTTCAACGGAAAGAGGACGCACAAAACAAGATCGACGCGGTCCTCTCTGACCCAGTCGCGTTTCGCGAACTTAAGTTTCTTAAAGAGTCCAGCAAGATCAGCGACCCGCTGGTCGCTCGGCAGATTGACGTGATCTTTCTGAGCTACTTGGAGAAGCAAGTCGATCCACTGTTGTTGCGTGAGATCGTTGCCAAAGCGAACGCGATCGAGAAAGCGTTCAACGTTTATCGAGCGGAAGTGGACGGCAAGAAGCTCAGCGAGAACGACGTCCGCAAGATCCTCAAGGAATCGAAGAGTTCCGACGAACGCTGCAAAGCGTGGGAAGGGAGCAAGGGGGTCGGCTCGGTGGTCGCCAAAGATCTCATCGCGCTGGCGAAACTACGGAATCAATCCGCCGCGCAGCTCGGATTTCAGAACTATCACCAACTGATGCTGCACCTCAACGAGCAAGAGCAGCCGCAGATCATGAAGCTGTTCGACGAACTCGACGAACTGACGCGCGAGCCCTTCCGCAAAGCGAAAGCGGAATTCGACGAACGGCTCGCGGCCAACTGCGGCGTGAAAGTCGAGGAACTCCGCCCGTGGCATTATCACGATCCGTTCTGCCAAGAATCCCCCGCCGTGTTCGGCACCGATCTCGACGCGATCTATCTGAAAGCGGACATCCTCAAGCTCTGCCGCCAGTTTTATCTCGACATCGGATTGCCGATCGACGACGTACTGGAACGGAGCGACCTGTTCGAGAAACCCGGCAAGTCACCGCACGCCTTCTGCACCGACATCGACCGCGAAGGAGACGTCCGCGTGCTGGGAAACATCGTCCCCAGTGAACGCTGGATGGACACGATGCTGCACGAACTGGGGCATTCGGTTTATTCCAGTAAAAACATTCCGCAGTCGGTTCCCTACGTCTTGCGCGGAGCCTCGCACATCCTCACGACCGAGGGGATCGCGATGATGTTCGGCCGCATGGCCAAGAATGGCGTCTGGCAGGAGCAAATGGGAATCGCTCCGCAAGATCCCGCCGATCGTAACAAGCTCAGCGATGCCGGCGCGAAAGTGCTCCGCAATCAATTGCTGATCTTCTCCCGCTGGTGCCAAGTGATGCTGCGGTTCGAGAAGGGTCTGTACGACAACCCGGATCAAGACCTCAACAAGCTCTGGTGGGACTTGGTCGAGAAGTACCAATTGCTGCATCGCCCCGAAGGCCGCAACGCGCCCGATTACGCCAGCAAGATTCACATCGTCGGTGCCCCGGTCTACTACCACAACTACATGATGGGCGAACTCTTCGCCTCGCAGGTCCACCACACGATCGCACGCGAAGTTTACGGCGGCAAAGACCCTCGCACGGTTGCCTATGTCAAAGCTCCGAAAGTTGGCGACTACCTCAAAGCAAAAGTCTTCGTCCCCGGCCAAACACTCAACTGGAACGCGCTCACAAAATTCGCCACCGGCGAAGACCTGAATCCGCGTGCCTTCGCAAAGGACTTTCGTGCGGAGTGATTCGTCCCGCAGAGGATTCGAATGAGATGTTATTGGTGAGCCATCTGGCTCACCAATAACATCAATGCCATCACTCACGCGCCGGCAAACGCAGCGTCTTCCACTTCCACGCGTGCAATCGTCAGCCCTGCTTGTCTCACCTCATTTACTGCGGAACGCATAGCGGCTTCGAGCGACTCCGCTTCGCGATCAAAGTCGATCCAAGCTTCGCCACACGAACTCGCAGGAACGGCATCAGTGCATCCAGCGGCAAACAGCGTCTCAAATTGCTCGTCGCTCAGAGCATCAGTGCCTTTGAGTCGAATAGTGAATTGCCAAATCATGGCTCGCCTCACAAAAGCGGTCGGCGTTTGAGTTGCTCTTGGATTTGATCGAGTTTCTCTTCGAGTGCTGCAATGTGGCGTTTTGATGCGTCAAGGTGCGCTCGCGCGTCGGCAATTTGTTGCGACGATTCGTCGATTGGTTGCAGTGAATGTTGCGGCCTTTGCTGAAGGCGAATGAAAGTCCGCACCAACCAGATGCACGAAACGACCATCACGAAAACGAAGAACATCGCAATCGCGACACCGACCGCAACGGTCCCGTAGTGCATGAACTCCAGTCGCATGAAACGCGGATTTCCAACGACGGAATCAGGCGTCTCAGTTTGCGCAAGCATGAAGAAACTCATCTGCAGCTCCCTGTGGTCAGATCAACTCGCGAATCGGCGTACCTCGCGTCAACGGAATTGGCCTCCCTTGAGCGTCGAGGAATTCTCGGGTGTGGTCGATGCCGAGGTGCTTGTAGATCGTCGCGAGGATGTCGTGTGGGTCATGTTGGAGGTCGACCGGATGTTCGCCATAGCGGTTGGTTTGGCCGAGGATTTGGCCCATCGGCATGTTGCCGCCGCTGACGAGGATCGACATGGCTCCGGGATAGTGGTCGCGGCCGATGCGGCCATCTTTGAATTCGAGTCTCGGCGTGCGACCGAATTCGCCGGTGACAACGAGCAGCACTTTTTTGTCGAGGCCACGATCGAAGATGTCTTCTATCAACGTAGTAACAACTTGGTCGTAACGGGGCATGCGAGCCGTCATTGCGGTTGGCATGTCCCAATTGACGGCGTGATCGTCCCAGTCGTGAGCCTTTGAGTTTGGGCCGCTACCGGGGACTCGGATGGAGACGAAGCTGACGCCCGCTTCGACGAGTCGCCGGGCCAACAATGCTTCGCGGCCAAAGTAGTCGTCACCGTACTTCTCTCGGATGCGAGGGTCTTCCTGAGTGATGTCGAATGCCTTCTGAGCCTTGCCGGTCGTGAGGATGTCGATCGCTCGGCGGTTGAACGAGTCGAGTGCGTCCATGCTGCCGGATTGGTCGAGCCCTTGTCGCAACTGATCGAAACTGCGTTGCAAGCCCAGACGATCGCCGAGATGGCTCGGAGCAACCGTCAGTTGTGAATCGCGCAAACCGAAATTGCAGATCGGCACACGATATTGAGAACTCCAATAACCTTGCGCGATGCCGGGACTGTAGTCAGGGCCGTTGACACAGACACCGTTGATGGCGACCGCCGCAGGCAGTCCACGATGCTTGGCTTCCATGATGCGATTCACGACCGAGCCGACCATTGGGTAATGCGACTCAGACGATCCGGTCTTCATCTGACCGTAGCCGCTAAGGAACCGCGCGTGTCCTTCAAAGTGGTTCGCTTGGTCGTGGCTCACCGAGCGAATGATCGTGTACTTGTCGGCGATCTGAGCATGTCGCGGCATCAGTTCGCACACATCAAGGCCAGCAACGTTGGTTCGAATCGGCGAGAACGGCCCGCGAATTTCGCTCGGGGCATTCGGCTTCATGTCATACGTTTCGAGATGACTCGGCCCGCCATGCACGAAGAGCAGAATGACGGCGGTGTCTTTGTTCTCGGCGATGCCGTTTGTCGCGGCCTGAGCACGCAACTTGAGCAACTCCGCCAGCGTCAAGCCGCCGAGGCCGAGAAAGCCCGCTCGCAGGGAATCTCGCCGAGTCATCATCCGGCTTTGTCGAAGCAGTTCAGGAAGTCGTTCGAGCATGAGAGCCTCGTAATTCAAAGACAAATGAACGAGAGGATTATCGGCAGACAGGAAACCGCACGGCAATGCTAATCCGTAGAGTAGGCGGCTCGCCTGCTTATCACACCCGGTGTAATCGATGTCGAATACTTCAAGGGAGATAGCAGACAAGCCGCCTGTGCTACGGGAATCACACCTTTGGTTCCCAACCCGGACGATATTCGCGGCCCCAGAGCCTCATGGCGTCGGGGTCGTTGAGGATTTTGCGAGTAGCCGGGTCAAAGTTCAGCAGGCGTCCGCTGCGATACGAAATGTTCGCGAGATGGCACAGCAGCGTGCTCTTCTGGCCTTCTTCGATTTCTGAGTTCGGCTTCTCACCGGTGCGGATGCAGCTTAAGAAGTTTGCGAAGTGCGCGGCGTCCCCTCCTTCACCCGCATTCTTTTCGATCTCCTTGCCATCCATGCCGAGGATGCGGTAACCGGGATCGGTGATCTGCAAAATCCCTTTGTCGCCGTAGAAGGCGATGAACGGCAAGTTCTCACCACGTCGTGGCTGACAACTGCTGACATCCCAGGTGATGATCTTGTCGCCAAAGTGGTATGTCGCGACGCCCGTGTCTGGAGTCTCCTGATCGTCATCGAACGCATATCGGCCACCGAGGAATGTCACCTTGGTTGGGTAATCAACGCCCAAACCCCAACGAGCGACATCCAAACCGTGGATGCCGTTGTTAGCCATTTCGCCTCCACCGTAGTGCCAGTGCCAATGCCAGTTGTACGGGATCAGATTGTCTTTGTAGGCGCGTTCCGGAGCCGGTCCTTGCCAGAGATCGAAGTTGAGATTCGCGGGAGGCATCACGACTTTGCCGCGTCCGATCGAAGGACGGAGGCCGCTGTAGTAACAGCGAGCGGTTGTGACTTTGCCGATGACTCCCTCTCGCAGTCTTTCGATCGCTTCGCGGATCGCTGGCCATGTGCGGCGTTGATTCCCCATCTGCACGACTCGTTTGTGTTTTCGAGCGGCGGCTACTGACATCTCTCCTTCTGCGGCATTGTGGCTGCCAGGCTTCTCGACATAGACGTGCTTGCCTGCCGAGCAAGCCAGCACCGTCGCGGGGGAGTGCCAGTGATTGCAGGTCGCAATGAAAACTGCATCGACAGCTTTGTCGTCGAGCATTTTACGGAAGTCCGTGACGCCGGTCGGTGCCTTCGCACCTTTATCGACGACTCGCTTGATCCCCGCGTCGAGCCGGTTCGCATCGACTTCGCAGAGATAACCGATCTCGACATTCGGCGAATTGAGCAATGCCGCCACGTGACCAAGACCGCGGCTCAACCCCATGACACCAACGACCAACTTCTTTTCATTCGCCCCTTCGGTCGCTCGCAAGATGTGCGCCGGCGTTGAGGTCAGCAATCCCGCACCGATCACCGTTCCGGCTTGTAAGAAGGCACGACGATTGAGCGACGAATCAGCTTTGTTCGACGATTGTGTCATGGCTCGATGCTCCTGAGTTCAAAGTTGGCTTCGGCGAGATCGTGTCCGCCAAAATTTGTGACTCCTTGATAGAGCGAGAACGTCTTGGTAACAAGCGAGCGACTCTCGTTTGTCGAACGGTTTTTCAAAACGTTCGCTTTGCGGAATCATCACGACTACTCACTACGGTTTGAAAAAACGTTCTTTAACATCACCCTCATATCACCGCTCGAAAGTCTCACTCGATGTTGCATTCCGTCATCATGGCAGGAGGAAGTGGCACTCGATTTTGGCCGAGAAGTCGGCGACGAATGCCGAAACAGTTTTTAAAGTTCGGCAGCGAACGGACGTTGTTGCAAGAAACCGCCGAACGATGTCGTCCACTCATCTCTGCTGAGCGAACGTGGATTGTGACCGGTCGCGATCATGCCGAAGAGGTGGGACGACAATTGAACGACGTCGCGACATCGCGAGTCGTTATCGAACCGTGCGGACGAAACACGGCTCCGTGCATCGGGCTCGCCGCATTGATGATCCACTCGAGCGATCCCGATGGCGTAATGCTGGTCATGCCGTCAGATCACGTGATTCGACCTGCGGCTGAGTTTCAAGCTGCCGTCCAAACTGCAGTTGGACTCATCGAGCAATTATCGAATCGGTTGGTCTTGTTCGGAGTCCCGCCGACTTATCCGGCAACAGGATTTGGCTACATCCATCGTGGCGAGTTGCTCACAGTAGATGACAGCTCTGAGCAATTTTGTAGGACGTCCGCATTTCATGTCGCTGAGTTCCGCGAAAAGCCCGATGCGACAACCGCAGCAAACTATTTAGCGTCGGGTGAATACTTCTGGAACTGCGGCATATTCGTTTGGCGAGCGGCGACCATTTTAAAAGCGATCGAGCAACATGCACCCGATGTTAATGCTCGATTGAATGCACTGCGGCCAGCAATCGGTACGGCACAATGGAGTGAGATATTGTGTGCTGAATTCCCCCGGATGCCTTCGATCTCAATCGACTATGCCGTCTTAGAAAAGGCCGCTGAAGTTTGCGTTCTCCCCGCGACATTCGAGTGGGACGACGTCGGCAGTTGGCAAGCAATGACTCGACTGCTGCCACAAGACGAAGCCCAGAACACCGTTGATGGTCCGTTCTGTAGCGTTAACACGAACGGCTGCGTCGTGGCGACATCGAACGACCACTTGATCGCGACTTATGGAGTACGCGACCTCATCATCGTCCATACGCCAACCGTGACGCTCGTCGCTGATAAGCACGACGAATCGGCAATGCGGCAGTTGGTCGCCGAACTCGAACGGCGTGGGCTGTCGGAGTATTTGTGAGAGGAAGCCCCAGAGATTGATCATCGGTCATCCGAAATGAAAAATGACAAACGACCAATGCAGCCCCTATTAACCGCTGTTACTCCGTCAGTTCCAAACAAGGATCAAGCCCCATGTGCTTGTATTGGTCCATGCGTTGGCGTTCAGCCTTGAGTAAGTCTTTGCGCTGACGGTAGTGCGTCTTCTCCAAGAATTTTTGCGTCTTCTTGAAGAAGCTGATCCAGGTTGAGCCGAGTTCGCCGTTCGCATCGGGGCGAGCTTGTCGGCGATAAGCGTCTTGCTCCTCCGGTTCCAAACAGCGAAGCAATTCGTCCTCAAGTGACAGGAAGAATTGATAGCTGCCAGGATCGCCTTGGCGAGCGGCACGACCGATTAGCTGTCGGTCGATGCGTGCCGAGCTGTGCATTTCAGTCGCGATGACGTGCAGTCCGCCGTTCTCGATCAGCTTCTCTTCGAGCTTGATGTCGGTACCGCGACCGGCCATGTTCGTCGCAACGGTCACTTTGCCGGGAACGCCCGCGCGAGAGATGATGTCGGCCTCTTGCTCGTGAAAGTGAGCGTTCAATGTCTCGTGATGAATTCCTTGTTGGTCGAAGAGTTTGCCCAATGCTTCCGATGCTTCGACAGATGGCGTGCCGACGAGGATCGATCGTCCAGCCGCGATGATTTCTTTGATGCTCTTGATGATCGCATCGCGTTTGGCTTCCTGCGTCGCGAAGACGCGCGTCGGATGACCGACTCGGATACAGGGCTTGTTGGTTGGGATTGGCGTGACGATAAGCCCGTAAGTCTTTTTGATTTCGCGAGCCGATTGGATGCCGGTACCGGTCATACCACTGATGTAAGTGTAAAGGCGGAAGTAACTCTGCACCGTGATGCGTGCCGCTTCTCCAGACGCCGCAGTGATGGGCACGAGTTCCTTCGCTTCGATCGCTTGATGCAAGCCGTCTTGCCATTTGCGGCCATCCATGACGCGGCCCGTTCCTTCGTCAACGATCTTCACTTCGTTGTTGACAATGACGTAATCCTTGTCGCGAATGAACGCGAACCTTGCGGTCAGTGATTGTTCGACGTGCTTGTAGATTCGTTCGGTATCGACGGCGTCAATCAGCGCGGGCTTGGCGAGCAACAGCACTTTCCGGCAACCGGCGTCCGTCAGATAAGCCGAACGGCGTTGCGGTTCGTAGACGAAATCGTTGTTCGGTTCGAGATGCGAGATTGCTCGCTGACACCAGCGCATGAGGCTGACGGTCGCCGCATCGTTGGGGAGCGTGAGGCCAATGATCAGCGGCGTCCTCGCCTCGTCGATCAGGATGCTGTCTGCTTCGTCGATCAGCACGCCGTAATGCCCGCGTTGAACTGGCTGCTCGCCACCATCGCTGGCGGCGGGACCACGAGTTGTGAACACGCTTGGCTTGCGTTTATCTTGAGCACCAACGCCGAGTCGCAGTCGATCGCGCAAGTAATCGAACCCGAACTCTTTCGCAGTCCCGTAAGTAATGTCTTGAGCGTAAGCCTGACGACGCGCGTCGGTCTCGTCGGGAGACGTGACGCAACCGACCGACATGCCGAGCGCCGCATAAATTGGGCTCATCAATTCGGCATCGCGTTTGGCGAGGTAATCGTTGACAGTGATGACGTGGTAACCCTTGCCCGGCAGAGCTCGCAGAAAAGTTGGCAGAACGGCGGTTAGCGTTTTGCCCTCGCCGGTCTGCATTTCGGCAACGCCTCCCTCGAAGAGGCCGATACCGGACATAATTTGCACCGGATAGTGTTTCATACCGGTCGTGCGAGTCGATGCTTCCGTCACCAGCGCATACGCCTCGGGCATCAACTTACCGAGCGGCACACCGGCTTTCGCACGCCAGCGAATTTCCAAACCCGCTTCCATGAGTTCGCGGTCGTTCAATTTGGCGAGATCATCCACTTTCCGTAGGATCGACTTCGACATCGACTTCCAACGAGACAACCGCGAGGCAATCGGGCGACCGCCCCCTTTGACCATGTGAAAAAGATGATCGACCGCTAACACGAGGATGCTCCTTCGATAAAAACCGCGGACAACAGCAGATCGAATCAGACCGTGACCGCACACAACTTACGCGCTGCTGCTCCTCCAAAAATGGCAGCCCACTCAAGTCGGTTGGGGTTGTAATGCGGAACTCAGATCGCTGCCAATTGGACTTCTGGGTGAGATATCTCCGGGATTTGGCGATTGCCGTTGTCGCTTGTCGGGCAAGTGGCCTCGCTTCATGATGCGACCTCGTCCGCTATCAAGAACTTCTTCCGAAAGAGCCACCATGTCGCGAACCGTGAAGCCACTCGCTGCGTTGCTGACAACGATCCTGATCGGCATTTCCGTTTCCATGAATGTTATTTCGGCGGCGGAGCGACCGCCAAACGTGGTGCTCATCGTGGCGGATGATCTCGGAGCGATGGACCTCGGTTGTTACGGCAGTAAGTTTCATCGCACGCCGAGTCTCGACAAGCTGGCTGCCGCGGGGATGCGATTCACTCAGTCGTACGCCGCCTGTCCTGTTTGTTCGCCGACGCGAGTGTCGATCCTGACTGGCCAGTATCCGCAGCGTTGGCAGGTGACCGATTGGCTCCCCGGTCGCCCCGATCAACCGGCCCACAAACTCAAGCGACCGACGTTGCGTCAGCACTTGCCGCTCGAAGCGGTCACGATTGCTGAAACGCTTCAATCAGCGGGCTATGCCTCTGCCAGCATCGGGAAGTGGCATCTCGGTGGCGAAGGCTTTGAACCAACTCGGCAAGGTTTTGATGTGAACATCGCCGGTGATGCCGGCGGCACTCCGTTGAGCTACTTCGCACCGTATGGCAAGGCGGATGGAAAGAAGATGCCCGGCTTAAACGAGGCTCCCACCGGTGAATATCTCCCGGATCGGCTCACGGCGGAAGCGGAGAAGTTCATCGAGCAACACCGCGAAAAACCGTTCTTCGTTTATTTGCCGCACTTCTCGCCGCACACGCCACTGACGGCGAAGCCGGATGTCGTCAGAAAATATCCAGAAGCGACTTCGTTCCACGGCCAGCAAAACAATCCGGTGTATGCCGCGATGCTTGAAAGCCTGGATGAGTCAGTCGGTCGTATCGTCGCGAAGCTGGATGAACTCAAACTCACAGACAACACGATCGTTATTTTCACATCTGATAACGGTGGCTTGGCAACGATTGAGGGAGGCTCGCAAACGGTGCCGGCTACGTCGAACGCACCGCTGCGCGAAGGAAAAGGCTGGTTGTACGAAGGGGGCATCCGCACGCCGTTGATCGTGAAGTGGCCCGGCAGCGTGAAGCCAAATACTACGAACGACACTCCGGTTTGCAGCATCGACTTGTTTCCGACGTTGGTCGCCGCGTGTGGTCTTGAGCAATCGAAAGAGTTGCCGAAGTTCGATGGAGTTTGTTTGCTTCCGCTTTTGAAGCAATCGGGCACGATCGATCGCGAGTCGTTGTTCTGGCATTACCCGCACTACGCGAACCAAGGTAGCCGCCCCGGTGCTGCGATCCGATCCGGCGAATGGAAGTTGATCGAGTTCTACGAAGAAGGCCGTCGCGAATTGTTTCACCTCGCGAAAGACGGTGGTGAATCTCGTAACCTCGCCGAACAAGAGCCAGTTCGGGTGAAAGAGTTGGCTGAGAAGCTCGACGCATGGCGCAAGACCGTCGGCACGCTCATGCCGGAACCGAATCCCGATTATGCACCCAATCTGCAAGCCAAGAACGGCGAGATCGTCATGCCAGCAATGCGAAGTTTCGTTCGCGGAGTGATGCTCCGGTACGAACCGTTGCCACACAAGAACACGGTCGGCTATTGGGTGAACCCGAATGACTGGGTCATGTGGGAATTCACCGTGACAACTCCAGGCAAATTTCAGCTAGAAGGTCTCATCGGTTGCGGCAATGGAAGCGGCGGAAGCGAAGTTCGCTTTGAGGTGGCTCGTTCGGGCGACACTGCTGATCCACAAGTTCTCACTTACATCGTGAAGGAGACCGGCGGCTTCCAAGCATTCGTCCCAACACCGCTCGGCGAAGTCACGCTCGACAAACCGGGCCGCTACGAACTGCGAATCAAGCCGGTCAAAAAGCCCGGCCCAGCAATCATGGACATTCGCCAGGCCAAACTGACTCCCGTGAAGCCTTGAGCGACAAGTGATACTTTTCCGCCATTTTCCTACGTAGACATCAACTCTCCGCGTGATGTGTCGATTGCTCGCCAACGATCTGTAAAGCGACCGGTTCGTCACGCGGTGCAATGACAGCAACGTAGGTTCGACTTCGCCAAGCTTTGTCAAATCGGCAAAACGATCGGAGACATGCCAATGCCTCAACACATTTCGTTCGCGGTAGTTATTTTCGCTTGGTTGATTGCGTCGAACTCGAACACAGCTCAATCACAAGATGTTGATAAGCCGCTTGCAGCAATCGATTTGACTGAGGCAAATGCTGATGCCGACGGCCCGAAGCCCCGACCGAATGTTCCGACGAAGACGCTCGGAGGACGGGAGTTTTGGGGAGACGTCCTCCACTTTCATGAATGGCGGATTCAACAAAACGTTTTCACCAAGCACTACCGACTCATTGACGGCTCGGACACTCGGCGCGCGTGGGGTACGCGCGAGCAATGTCAGGCGGCGCTCGACGAAATCAAACTCGAACAACGTCTGCCACGCATGTCGGGAACAGGAGTCATTCTGATTCACGGCATCACTCGATCGAGCAAGTCGATGTCTGCGTTTCGTGAGCCGTTAACGAAAGCTGGTTTCCATGTCTTCCCGTTCGACTATCCGAGCACTCGCGTTGAGATTCCTGAATCAGCTGACTACTTGAAACAAGTCATCGGATCTCTGGAAGGGATCGAAACGCTGCACATCGTCGCCCACAGTATGGGCGGCATCGTGACGCGAGCTTACATGAGTCAGCCGAACTCTGACGCCCGCCTCAAACGTCTGGTGATGATTGGCTCGCCGAACTCTGGAGCGGAATTGGCGGACTTACTGAGCGACAACATGAACTTGGTGTTTAAGCCGATGCTCGGTCCCGCTGGTCAACAATTGGTGACCGATCCCGATGGCTTGATTGCTCGCTTGCCGACTCCGATCTGCGACTTCGCTGTCATCGCCGGTGGACGTGGGGGCAACGGCTTTAATCCGTTGATACCTGGCGACGACGACGGCATTGTGAGCGTGGCGAGCACTCGACTTCCCGGCGCTGCCGATTTCATGCAAGTCTCATCGCTGCACCTGCGACTGCTTCGATCACCTGAAGCAATCAACTCGGCGATTCGATTTCTCGAAACTGGTAAGCTTCGCAAAGAAAAAGATGAAGCACCGCAGCCGATTCCTCGCTAAGTGCAATTGTCGCTGTAGCCCGGTTTGGAAAACCGGGCTACAGGTTGCCATGCTCGACAGCCTTACTTCATGAAGAAGTCTGACGGTCCTTTGCAGGTGTAGTACGGATACACGACAACGCCTGCCGGTTGATTCTGGGCAGGGTACGAGAGGTTCTTCGGCTGCTTGTAGTCATAAGTGTGATGGTGCTTGGGAACCCAAAAGTTGTCCGGAGCACACTGCGGGCACTGAGCACCATTCGGATGGCAATGATTCGGTGGGCACCCTCCGTCCATACCAGCTGGTCCGTCGTAGTACATCGGACCGGGTGCTGGTCCTGCAAATTGAGCAGACTGTGGTTGACCATAAGGCCCTGGATTCTGCCCGCGAACGATCGGACGACTGCTTTGGCAACCGACCATCGCAGAAACCAACCCCAGCACCAGCACGCTTTGGACGAATCTCGACTTCATGTCACGCTCCCCTGTGGCAACTTGGCTTTAAGGCTCAATGAAGCATTTATCGGCCAGCGCAGGCGACAGAATTCGGAGATTCATCATTCCCGGAAAAGTCATCCCAATCCGCAGAATTCCTCGATCTTGCAGCACTTCCCCAGTCCAGATAGAGTCCGATCGACTTAGTCGCCGCCGGTTTGTTGCCCTGAAATTATTCGCAACAGCAATCTGGCAGAAGGTTTGCCGCTGGGCGATAGGATCTGAAATCTCAGTTCAAAGGATGGATTCGATATGTTCGTTGCCGCTTCGACTCGCTGCTTTTCTGACAAAGGGTTCGCCGAAGCCTGTCATTTGATCACGGATCTTGAGTACGACAAGGTCGAGCTTTGGTTCGACGACAACAGCCACCACCTGCGTCCAACGGACGTACTCAACAACATTGAAGGCTTCTTTGGACAATACCGGGAAACGACTCGATTGACTCCCGTCGCATTCACGCTGGAACACGACGTGCCGGCCAATGTCCTACACGAGATGTGCAAGCTCGCGAAACTGATGCGCGTCGCTCAGATCACTGTCCCCTCATCGCCTCTCGGAACTCCGTTTAATGAAGAGATTGATCGTTTGCGAAATTTCGTTCGCTTGGCCAATCAAGAAACGATTCGGCTATCGATCAAAACCAAGACCGGCACACTGACGGAAGACCCGCGAACTGCGGTCGAGTTGTGTCAGTCGGTTAAAGGACTGGGGCTGACGCTGGATCCGAGCTATTACCTCTGCGGCCCACACAACGCACGCGGCATCGACACTCTCACGCCGCACGTCTACCACGTGCAACTTCGAGACAGTTTGCCGACTCAGCTTCAAGTCCAGATCGGATTGGGTGAAGTCGATTACACACGTTTGATCGCCCAACTACGAAAAGAAAACTACGACCGAATCCTCTCGGTCGAACTCTTTCCAGAGTTGTATGACGCAGACATCAACCGCTTGCTCGAAATGCGCAAGCTGCGAATGTTGTTGGAAACGCTGCTGTAAAGTCTCGCTGGATCAGCCTGACCTGCCTTTGACGATCGTTAAAACAGTAGTGCCTACAGTTCGTGCGATTCGCCTCTGAGTAACAATCTGAGATATGAACGGCGTTCGGACTTGCCGAATTCTAGTTCGCGGGAAAGTTCAAACAGGCATTCACGAGCGGCATCACAGCTTGCTTCATCGGCAATGGTTTCAAGCTCAACAAACCAACCAAGCCCGCGAACATCATCGAGGACGATCTCAATCTCACGACCTTGCCGGGAGAGATGAAACGGGGTGCGGCGTTTGATGACTTCACCGACAGGCCGAAAGCCAAGTGACGTCAGCATGTCGAGCAACTGCGCTGCCGCGATCGGCCCTGATGCGGCAGCAACTTCGATCTCTCGACGCGTTTTCGTTTCGGCATCAACAACCGGGCCTTTGTAAGTCAGATAATTTTGCTCACCAACATGCCGCAGCCGAAAGACTTCGTCAGTCTGGACGAAGTCACGCGAAGGATGAGCAAGGTAGACGTCGCGTTGATCGAGAGACTCATGAGCGACCGCGTCTGATTGAGCAATTCGCTCACGCAACGAATCGACATCCGCTTGAGTTGGCAGCGGGAATTTCATTTCGACTTCGTAGCTCATGACGATTCTTTCGTAGTGTAGGCGGCTCGCCTGCCATTGATTTTTTAAAAGCAAACAGGCGAGCCGCCTGCTTTACGATTGCTGTATTGGCCTCCGTGGCTGAAAGCATCGAATCACGGAGGGCTCATCTACTCTGACGTAGCTGCGCCTTGTGCGGCAGCGAGTTCGTTAGCGAGCAATTCCAGGTAATCCCATGTGAACAAGCCCGTGTCGTGCCGGTCGTTCCAGACGATTTTCAAAGCGTAATTGCCGGAAAAGCGAACATCCGTCGGAGCAATCGCTACTGGGACATCTGCGATATCGACCACTCGAATTCCCGTGAATTCATCCACGCAACTCGCGCAAGGACAACGCCCTCGCAGATACCGATACGGCAATCGGTACGTCGCGTGAGGCCACTGTAGCTCAAGAAGACCTTCTTGTTGTCGAGCTTTGATACTGGTCGGGGGTGTTGCCATGCAGAGAGTTACTTTGTGAGAGTGAATTACTTTGCCAGAAAGCGTTTGATCCTATGCCCGCCGTTTTCACAATTGATCGGTCATCAATAAGAATTGCTAATGACCGAGTTTGGCCTTGCAACCGTTGAAACCAAACTTGGCTAGTCCAACCCCTTGTGCTTGATCTTTTCCCAGTATGAGTCAAAAGCCTTGGAATTAAATTTCGGATCGTTGTCGGAATCGTGGCAGGTCACGCAGTGATTTTTCTTTGCCTCTTCAAGTGTCAGCCGGACTTCTTTTCTGGCCGCTTCATTTTCGCCCGCATCAATAAGTTGGATGTGTTTGCTTCCGGGACCGTGGCAGTTTTCACAACCATTGTGCAACAGCAGCGGCGTCTTTTCTTTGCTTTCAAAGCCACTTGAGTAACGGAGAACATCTTGAGCATGCCAGCCGGTGACGTGACAAGAGAGGCATTCCGGATCGTGGATCCGGGAAACCCAACGATCCTTTAATTCGGGACGTCCTTTAATCAGGCTTTCGTAGGCGTGTGCATGGCCTGATTTTTCCCAAACGTCATACGCCTTCGTGTGACAGTCTCTGCAAACTTTCGAGCCAACGAACTTTGAGCCGCTCGAATGTTTGATCGGCGGTTCTATTTCCGCTAACTGCGAATCCTTCAGCAAGTCCTGATAGAGCCGCATGTGCTCGATCATCCTCGGTGAATCTTGAAAACGTTCCGGAGTAAGCTTGATCAATTCATACTTCAGGCGATCTTGTTTCTCTTCAGGAAAAAAGCCAATTACACCAGTGAACTTGCCTTTGTGGCCCACTTGAACGAAGAGCGTCTTGCCGATTTTCTGAGGATTACTGAACTCCGGTTCCTCTGCCCCGCCGCTGGAAAGGACGACAGCGAACTGCGGGAATTTCGTGGCGAGTGCTTTCCCCTCAGCGAGCGTTCCATGCGAAAGCAGAACCAGCAAATCGGGCTTTTGTGCGTCGAGTTCTTTCAGAACCACCGGCAACGCAGTTTCTGGATCGATAATGGTGATGTCTGTGTTTGCCCCTTCGGGTGTGACCTCTTTGCGAAAGCTCGTTCCGATGACCGACGTCACGCCAACCGTGATTGATCCGAGTGCCAGCACCTTTGATCGCAACGGCGTCCCAATTTCAGGCGATGCGAACAACGTGACGTTGGCGGAAACGAACGCCAATGTTTCCAGCGGTTTCTTTTCATCTGGCTGATGAAGTGCAAGCAAATCAGCCGCTCCGAGTTTTAATTCTTCGGGTCCGAGGTTGAGCACGCTGTACCGCATGTCTTTCATGGCACCGAGCATCGCTTGGAACTTCAGCTTTGACTGAGCCCGATTTCGATTCACTGTTCCACCCAGATCAAAGCTTGTGAGAGGCCAGCCTTTCGCCTGAATCTGTTTGACCAAGTCATGCCGACGCGCGAAGCCTCCCGATTGGTGCTCGGCACATCCGCAGGGTTCGAAATAGCCATGCTGTTCACCGGATACAACCAAAACCGCAGCGGGGTTCGCCCAACCATCGAACAGCGGTTTTTCGGCAGGTTTTTGTTTGGGCGCCAAGGTGGCTGGCTTGGTTTCCTCAGGCTTAGTGTTCTCGTTTTGAGCAGCAGCCAGAACACAGACAGTCAGCCAGAAAACACTCGCGACGATTCCCTGTCGGATCCGATCCATCATGCCAATCCTTGTTGGTCCAACTGACGCCAGAAAATTGCTTGCAACGATCAAGGTCTGGCGGCGACTGGCTCAGTCGCGAGAAAAGATGCCTCCGCAAGCGGGAGTGGACTTGGGGAGACTAATCTTTGAACGATGCCATTTCGACTTCGATTTTGATTTCCTTAGCATCCGGGTGGTTCGTGTTGAGCGTGATACGCCCTCTGTTTTGAGCTCCCAGTGAAACAGGGGCAGAGCCAGCAGGAACCTCCAAAATCAAATCGAACTTTTCTCGTCCGACCGCTTGGAACTTCATGTCTTTGACAAGTTCATACTTTAAGACGGGCGGATCAATTTTGGCGTCTTCGATTTTGAAACCCTGTGCCTCTTTCTTGACGAAGAGCATCAACCGAACTTTCTTCCCTTCCGAGGCCGGGAATCGTCCGAGCTTTAGCATGGACTCTTCGGCTGACCAGGACGTTCCGGCCGTTGGAAGAATTTGAATCGGACCAGAACGGTATCCGTTAAGAATAATTCGTGTTTCCGGCGAGTCAGCAATGTCGGTCTCGACAAGGAGAGATTCACGAAAATTCCCGATGGGGAATCCGGGTAAAAAACTGATTTCGATTTCAAAACCACACTTCGCGGACGGAGTTTTACCAGCAAGGCTATCCTCTTCGGCGGTCGCTTCTGCCGCGTGATCATGGCCTTTGTGGTCCTGGTCACCGCGCTTCTCACTTTTTCCTGGCCCCGGTCCCGGTCCCGAATTGGCGGCCATTTGCCGTCGCTGCTCCGCTTCAACTGCGGCAGCAGCAGGATCGGGTTTGTTGATTTGCTCCAGTTCTTCTGCAGTCAGAGGTCGTGACATCACCTTGATGAGATTCGGGGCGGAAGGTTCTAGCTTTGTGATCGCAAAAGCGTCCATAACTTCCGAATGAACAGTGATTTTTTTGACGTTCGGCTTCCCTTCTTGGAGCATGCCAACGCTCACTTCGGCACCAGGGACAACAACAAACCGGCGGCCAATCAGTCCTTGAACTCGAAACGTCAGCGAGTCGTTTTTAGGATCATTCGTGCGGACCTTGGCGTAGTGTTGGAACTGCGTGTTGGGGACTTTGATTTCCCATGTCAATTTGATGGTGGTCTCTTCGCCGGGTTGCAGTCCGTTTTTCGAAAGTGTGCCTAAGGTACATTGGCAAGAATGATCCTCTTTGCGAGCGACCAACTCCAATGGGGCTTCACCCTCGTTGCGGATCGTGAAAACATGCTCACCTTTGCTCCCAATTTCCATTGTTCCGAAATTGTGGATCAGCGATCCCACAATGACCGCTTTCGGTAGCGGCCCTTGTTTCACAACCTCCGGGATAGGGCTCGGTCCGTCTTGTTTCACTTTCTCAGTAAGAGTGATGCTTTGTTGGCGAAAGTGAGTCAGCAATCCCCCTGCAACAACGACCAAAAAGAGACTCAATCCGAGAACGCGAAAATTCATGGTTTCACCGTAAAAAAACTTGTGACCAATAAGGTTCAAAGACAGACTAGTCCGGAAGCTGACGCCACCCGACTCTCCAAATTTCAAGACATCCAACGAGAGGAATAAATGCCCCACGCAAAAGGTCTGCGAACATATCGAGATGGACGGACATTGTGATGGCCGGATTCGCGAGGGTCAATTCGCCATGTCGAGCATCGGCGGCGCGATACGCTCCAGTCGTCCTCGCGTCTTGGCATCCAAGTATTTGTCGGTGTGCTCCGCTCGATGATTCACTTCGTCCTGTGCAAGAGCGCGGAGAGCCGCCGCTTGAGCGTCGCTCATTTGCCCCGCCCCCTTCAGTGACAACGCCCATTCGGATAGCAGAATAGCGTGATAGGGATAACGTTTGACGGCCGCATCGAACGCGGCCACCGCACGCTCCGCGTCGCTCGGTTTCTGAGTCTTCTCGAATCGAGCCAGCCAAAGTTGTCCTAAGCCGCGATAGGGATGCGGTGAAAACGGCAGCCGAGCGATGACCGTCTGTTGATGACTTGCAGCCTCTTCGTAATCGGCTAACTCTTGCGATTGACTCGCATGCTGAATCGAAAGGCTTGCGATTCGTTCGAGTGGCTCCAGCGAAAACCGATCGGCCTCTGCGGCATTCGCGTAATTCGCGAATGCCGCTTTGAAGTTTCGGTGTTCCAACCACGCAGTATCTCCCAACTCAAGTGCAGTCCGACAAGTCAATTCCGGCAAAGTGCCGGTCAACAGGCATAGTCCGGATGCAAGAATCACTACCCCAAGAACTCCGATCCATACCGGCTCGGTCCATACGTACTTTCCGGAATATCTGCTGGAGGAAGTTTCGCCGTCGAGTTTGTCCGACGTATTCGAGCCTGTGATATTCGGGGGGGCTGATTTGTTACCTTCAATCGCGACCTCCTGATCGACATCGGAGAGCGCCATACGCAGGATCCAAACTAAAAGTAACAATTGAACGATTGCTGGCATCGCGATCCCACCTGCTCCCAACAAATGCACGAGCAACGCAATGTTGGCCGCTTCTAAAGCTTGAGCAATCGCCATCGGGCGATATTCGACAAGGCGATCGGACTCTCGGGTTCGTCGCTCCCAAACAATCTGCCCGAACCAGATCAGCCACCAGATACCGCCGAGCCACCACAACCGCTCGTCAAATCCAAATCCGAGGAACTCCGTTCCGAACGCAGCCAGCGGAAACGCGAGTCCCGCACCCCAGACAGCGGCTGATGTCAAACGATGCTCCGATGGATTTCGGAGGACCTCTTCGCTCACTTCGCGATCCCCTTGATGAGTCGTCCAACTTCGAACCATCAATATCACGCAAGCCAGCAAGCCGCTCAGCCCTAACAGACCCGCGTTCGCCCAAACATCCAAGATCATGTTGTGCGGATCGGCGATCTCTTCGCTTGATTCCGGCAGCTTGTGTGCGAGGTAGTAGTCTCGAAAGTTTGCCGGCCCGGTCCCCAACCACAGATGCTCACGAATCGTGGCCCATGTCGCTTCCCAAAACTCCAAGCGATAACGGAGCGACTTCGATGATTCCGATAAGACCTTGACGTCCAGCCCACCACTGACTGCCGCCGCTGAGATTCCAACTCCGACAATCAGCGTTCCAATCAAAACTGACCGCAGGAAAAACCGGTTCAACACCAAACTCGTAAGACGGGCACTCCTGTCCTTCACGAGGTGCTCGCCCAGCCGACAACATCCCCACCAGCCAGCCCCAACGATCAAGCCACACATCGCCGTTCGGCACTTCGAGAGGACCAAACAAAATCCAATCACACCAACGCACACCCACACTAGCCCGACGCGGCAGCGAGGAATGAAAGACGAAGCTACTTCCGAAGCGTCTCGGGCTATTGTGCTTTGGCTATTCGCGAAGACTCCCAAGCCGAGCGAAACTCCTCCTAAAGCAATCAACATCAACACCAACAATAACCCCGCGAAAGAATTCCCGAGCGCGAACAAGCCCAGCGGTTCACTACTCCCCTTCAAGCGAGAGTCCCACATCAACCGCGCCGAAGAGTCCAACGGAATCCCTTGTCGCGACATCTCGCTCTGTAGCTCTGCGAGCCGTCGTGCCTCAGACGCAGACAATGCTCGTGCTTCTTCGCCACTCTTCGAGACCGTCAGTTCATTCACTTCACCGATCATTCGGTCGTATTCACGAACCATCTGCGGATACCAGACGTAATGCTGATACATCCCATAGCCCGCCAGTATCGCTCCCGTCAGCGTCAAGCCGAGACAAACTTCGCGCACGATGCGTGCCGACTTCAACTCTTGCCGAAACAGCCAAATGAGCGTTCCCGAACCGATCCACTCCCACGCCAAGTTGATCGCCCCACGCTGATTGCCGACTGTGAAGACGACCGCCAACGCAGAAACAACCTGAGCACCGATCAACGATCCAATCGCTCCATCAATGCGATCGAAGCGAGTCAACGACTGACCGGTTCGCCACAACCAAGCGATCCGCCCGACTGCGGTCAGCAACACCAATTGCACGATCCACAACGTCATCCCCTGAGCCGAAGCTTCTGTCGGTATCAACCAGCGAACCACCAAGAGAGCCACTAACCAAGCTAAAAACAGACTCGCTCGCTCGCCAGAAACGTACCTTAGTGTCGATGACGTCTGCGAATGTACGACGGCTGATTGCCGAGACACTGTTGGCGACACCGCTTTCTGTTTGCGAGTCATCGCTCAGTTCCTCGCCGTCTCGATCGACGTCGGCTCACCAGATGATGGTACGACCGCTTGACTGCTAACTACTTGATTACCTACGGGACTCGCCTGGTTCGTCGGTTCGCGGCTATCACGGCCAACGGTTTCGAGGATTGCGACAATCGCCAACACGCACAGGATGAGCGCCACCACCAACCACGCTCCCGACCAATCGCTGACTCGATACAACAACAACGCACCCAACCCCGTCGTCAGCGTCGCGAGATGAACCGTCAGCACAGCATGTTTTTGCTTGAGGCCGAGCTGAACTAACCGATGCGAAAAGTGGCTCTTGTCTGGCTTGAAAGGACTGCGACCTTCCAGCAACCGAATAATCAAAACTGAAACGAAGTCATACAGCGGCACCGCCAACACACACAGCGGGGCGAGGATCACATGCCGACCATGTTGATGAGCACCGCCATATTCGAAAAACGTGCCAAGGACCACCATCGAGGCGATCAACAGCCCAATGAAGTAACTCCCCGTGTCTCCCATGAAGATTTTCGCGGGAGGCCAGTTGTGACATAAAAAACCCATTAACGATCCCGCCAAAACCAACAGCACACCCGCCACCAGCCATCTTGGTTCCGACAGCGATGTCAGCATGATCGTGGCAAAAATCAGTGAGGCGATCAGGGCAATCCCCGATGACAACCCATCCATGTTGTCGAGGAAGTTGAACGAGTTGATCAGCACGATCAGCCACAACACGCTGATGACAAACTCCAGCCATGCGATCCCAACGAAAGCGGTCGCCTGCACGCCCGCCGAGACCAAAGCACCCGCCACACAAAACTGAATTGCCAGTCGCGGCTTCCACGGCAAGTCAACCAAGTCATCAATCAACCCCATGATCGACAACACCGTTCCGCCAGCCAGCACTGCCCACATTTGCCCCGAACGATAAATCACGCCATCCAAATGCCGCACCAACTCCGGCGGAATCCATTCGCTCGGCAACGTCCCGGCATGAACCAACCACGCCACGAATTGCACCATCGCCAAGGGCAAAACCACGCCCATCCAAATCCCGATCCCGCCACCTAACGACGTCGGAGCCTTATGCACCTTCCGTGCAGCCGGCTGATCAATCAACCCAATCTTCGGCGACAGCACCCGCATCGCACCGGTCGTCACGACCGAAACAACAAACGCCGGAACGACGCATGCCAACACAAAAAAAAACATTCGCTCCCTTTGGTCGATTTCACGTAGCACTTGCCCTCAATCTAGGAACCCCTCCGGGGCAAGTTCATCGGGGTTGGTAGACATTGTTTGTTTCAGCGATGTCAACCGCGCGGGCAAAGAATAACGAGGCTCTTGATGAACCACAAAAACGAGTCGCACGGCTTACGCTGCAAAGCCAGATTCCGATGGATTTTCAGGCGTGATTGTATTCATCCGAGTGTTTGCAGTTCGCGTTGTTCTGAACTTTTTCAATACTCACCGACAACCTCGCGGCCATCGCGTGTCGACAGGTTGGTAAACGTCGTGTAGTCGATGCTGTAGTTGAGAAACTTTACGTGTCCGTCGGCAAGCAAGAAATACGCTCCACCGGGATGCCAGCTCCAAAACCGCTCGACGATTCCCGCAGAGAACGGAGCACTCTTGCCAGGACTCAGCCCGCGCTGAGCGCTGATGTAATGCTCACACTCGGTCCCACCGCAAATGGGCCAACCCCACGTGAAGTCATTCGGGATACCTCGTTCGCCAAGCATCAACGTCGATGAAGTCCCGTCCAAAACCTGACTGAGTCGCACACTGCTCAAACTGAAGAGCATCCCTTTGCCAATCGTCGTTCCGCCGCAAGCTGAATCAATCTTGCCGCTGACTCCCAAGTAGTTGCCAGGGTTCAGCTTTCCACAGGGATATGTTCCAGGCTGTGTCCCACTGGTGATTTGCTGTCCGCCGAGCGGATCGGTCGGACAATTCAACATCGGCAACGGTTGCCCCGACGGAGTCAATTTGCCAGCCGCTTGCACAGCGATTAGTTCAATGCAGCAATCGGTCTTGTTGATGTTCACCGATTTGTAAGCCGACGACTGCTCAAGCTGCGGCAGCAGGTGCATCATCAATCCCCAAGCACCATTTCCTGTCTGCACTGAGCTTCCCATCGGAAAGCAACGATGCAAGTCATGATAGTTGTGCAGGGCGATGCCAAACTGCTTAATGTTGTTCTGACACTGCGATCGCCTCGCCGCCTCGCGAGCTTGCTGCACTGCCGGCAGTAACAACGCAATCAAAATGGCAATGATCGCGATCACAACCAACAACTCAATCAGAGTAAATCCATGCTTTCGGATCGCTGCTCTCATCACATGTTCTCGAGAGTTCTTGGCATTGATCTCAAAATGATCCATCTGAATGCTCTGTATTTTCTAATCGACAGCAAAGTCTACGCTCGTTGAACCGCTCTCCGGAACTTTGACTTCGAGTTCCCATTGAGTTGCCGGAATTCCGCTGACACTCGGCCGCTTCAATATTTCTTCCTTCGTCACAACCTCTTGAATGATCGCTCGATACGCCCCAGGACTCGGACCATCTTCAGAGGTGAAGCGGTACACCCCGTTGGTGATCGAGGTATTCGCGGCCACTCCTTTCTGACCGGGGTTCGGGGTCAGCGTTATCGACCCTTGCCGAATCGGTTGACCACCACGGGTCGCCTTTCCGGAAAGAGCAATACGGGACGGTCCATTCGAGCCACATCCCAAAAGCCCGACAATCCAGCAGGCTAACGCAACTTGCGTGATCACATTGAAAAACGAGGAAGCGGTAGGTCGGCAATTCAAGGCATGGACTCACTATTATCGGAAAATTTGAAATGCGTCAGAAAACTAAATCGTTTTGAGTCAGGTTTTGCGTCCCACGATTCTCAAACGACGGTAATCGGCGTGCCAAACGCCGTTCCGAAACAGAGAACCGCGCAACCGCTGTTTGACTTGAGCGAGCACCCTAACCTGTATCTCGTCGGGCAGTGTTCCGATGACTGGCCGTCGAAACATCCGAATCCAGTTTTCAAGCCCATCATCACCATCATCGAGTACCGTCAGACGATCGAACAGCACCGCGTACTCCACCGCAATACCGTGCTTCTCAAGCAAGGACGAATACTCGCCGACACTCGGAAAGTAGTTCGCAGCAATGACTCGGTGACCGGTCATTTCCTCAATAGTCTGCTCAAGAGCGGAATAAATTTGTTGAACATTTCCCTTGCCTCCAAACTCGACCACAAATCGCCCTCCGGAACGCAACGCTTGCGACATGCAAATAGCCGCTTCTTCCGCCCGATGGACCCAGTGCAACGCGGCGTTGGAAAAGATTGCATCAAAGGGGTGTACTACAGAAAAGTCCGCAGCATCTGCGACGATGAATTCGATCTGTGGATATGCTGATCGCGCGGATGCGATCATCTCCGCTGACGCATCAAGCCCGGTCACATCCGCCCCGACCTGAGCGATCTGTTGCGTAAGGTGCCCAGTTCCGCAACCGATATCCAGAATGCGTTCACCTGGCTTCGGTGAGAGCAGTTCAATTACTCCTTCACCATATTTTGTGACAAACGCATGTTTGTTGTCGTAGAGCTTCGTGCAGGGCCAGCGCGCATAACTGGGTAATCTAGGGCGACTTGCGCTCTTTCTGTTTGTATGGTATCTCTGTCTCCTGGAATATGTCTGCGTGAGTTCTCTGGTCGTGTGACTATGGGCTGGAGCGCAGGAGTCCAGACCAG
>JAPLNX010000614.1 GCA_026400935.1 Planctomycetia bacterium
GACTTCCGAACGGTCACCCCTCAAAACATGCGGCGTGTCGAAATTCTTATGAACGACCGCCCGCGCCGCTGTCTCGGCTACAAAACCCCAAGAGAAGTTTTCCTCGAACAAGCCTCGATTCGATCTTGCGTTTGAGATTCATGACCGCCGGGTACCCATGAACTCATGGGTATTCAACGCTGCGCACAGCACTCACACCCATCAAAACAGTGTTGTTCTCCATAAACGTTACAACCGGACTGAGAGCGTCTGTGGGGCGTCGGCTCTCAATCCAGCGACCCCACCGAGCCGGGCACCCGAAGGGTCGCGGTGGCTCGCGGGCTTTTGCACTACGGTGGTCGTGATTTCGAGTGAAACATCGCGTAGTGCAAAGGCCTGAATCCACTGAGGCAAGCGCAGTGGGGTTCGTGGACATCGGTTGTTTGAGGGTTGGTCTACTTCGCGTGAAACGCAAAAACCCCGGACACGATCTGATTCGCGTCCGGGGTTGAATCAACTGAAGCTCGTGATTCGCTTCAGTATTTTTAGTACCACAGAAGCGATGCCATTACTCGGCAGCACGAACCGGTGGTGCTGGGTTGAACTCTGGCGTCAGGTCTCGCGGAGTTGGAACCAAGCGTTCGCTGACTGCCGGAATCTGATCTTCTTGTTGGAAGAGCGAATCTTCGTGAGGCAGTTTGTCGTTCGCTCCCGCCGATTGATCGGCGACGCCCGTTTGCTCACGTTGCGAGACTTTCGCACCTCGTTGATCGAGGATCGCTCGTGTGGCCGCACGCACTTCGCGGTCGCTCAAGCGAGTCAGGTTCTTCAATTGAGCCAACGGCTCGAGAACTCGCATTGCTCGGCCAATCGTGGTCTCCAGCATCACGACATCCATCAAGCTCTTACGCAGTCCAGAGATCGACTCCGTTTGCTGACGCAGCTCTGTGCCGAGGTCCGTGAGAACTTCGAGAGTTTCAACAGCAGCCGCAATGTCATTTCCCGCCGCTCGCATGTCTGCTTCGAGCTTCAAAACGGTGGACCAATTCTTGGCAGCAACCTGAGTGTCCTGAATCGAAGACGCGATTTCGTCACGCAAAGCGAGCAGTTTCGTGGCGTGAGCCTGTGATTGAGCCGTGCTGTCGTCCGTCTGTCGCAACGAATCTTTGAGCACGATCAACTGTTTTGCGGAGTCTTGTGCCGCAGCGACGTCGTCCACTTTGCGAACGGTTTCCTTCAGAACAATCAAATCCGCAGCGTGACGTTGAGCCTCTTCGACACCTGCCGAGTTCTCCAAGACTTTCGTGCGGAGATCGCCCAGCTTACTCACTTCGACGGCGGCCGTTTCAGCATCGCCAGCCAAGGTCTTCATTTGCTGATGCAACTCAGCCACACGCTTCAAGCTGTCTGCCGCCTCTTGCTGTGCGGTCTTTTGAGCGAGCAGATCTTCATGCAAGCGGATGATTTCCGCGACCACTTCGGCAACCGGAGAGACAGACAAACGTTGTCCAGCAACTCGCTTTTGCA
>JAPLNX010000492.1 GCA_026400935.1 Planctomycetia bacterium
ACTCTCTCCGTCGAACACTTCCTGAAGAAATCTCGCTTGCCGAACTTCACCCCATTGACGCCCGATTCCTTGACTCACCTTGTGACCCGATGGGCTGTGCTCTCGGTGCGCCCTGCCCACGCCTTCGGCGAATACTTACACTTGTTCGCATCGAACTTGTCATCACCAAGCATCTTAGGCGTGTCGAGTGTCCCGCAGCGCTCTTCCAGGACCGATACGACTTTGGTCTGAAGTTCAGGCGACAACTTCTTGGCTTCTTTACCGAGCGTCCAAGTTCCCAGATCGCGTCTTTGGCAGCCAGCATTCAATGCAATCAACACACACAAACAGGAAGCCCAACGCAACACGATCAGTTCCTTCCGCGACGAGAAGCCTGGCAACTGGTGACTTACGCGCACCATTCCCAACCACGGTCAATCACATTCGCGAAGCGTGTGCCAGAGAGGCTCTTGATTCTTCAAACTGTGCGAGAACAACAATCGTGCGAAAAATGCCGACTCGACAACACTCCGAGTTCTTGAACTTGAAAGCTCCCTCTGTTTTGACATGTGCGGCGGGTCGCGCGATGTGCGAAAGCTTGCCAAAGCGTGCGACGCCGCTCACTGCTTTGCTGTTTGTCTGTTTGATACCGGTAACCTGAGATCGAACCTTGCGAGTTCTCACCGTTGTCACACACGATTCCGTGGCTCGCAAAGTCTCGGTCCAGCTAACCAAATTCAGTTTTCGTTGCTTGCAGGGAGTCACTCACCACAAACGTGGAACAGCGTTTGCCAAGTATCAAAAATAATGACGTGGTCCGTGAATCAGCTTCCCACAAGGAGAATTGCAATGAAGGTTGCTCGATGGAGTTGGAACGTCCTGGCTATCGCTCTGGTTGGCATTGGCGGCCTCGCAATGACTCAGTTTGCGGCAACGCAAGAAACTCAACCACCTAAGAAGACTGAGCCAGCACAGAAAGAAGCGACGAAAGAAAAGGATCAGGAGAAGGACAAAGCGAACCCAAAGAAGAAGGGACTCTCAAGCTTCATGCGGATGAAGCTTGAAGCATCGCAAAAGATTCTGGCGGGACTCGCTCTTGAAGACTATGAGTTGATCCAAGAAGGAGCCGATAAGTTGCAAGAAATGAGCGCCGCCGAAAAATGGCGCGTCTCCAACGACCCGTTCTTCCGAGAACACAGCACGGACTTCCAAAAGGTTGCCAAGCGACTTGCCGCGAACGCCAAGGACGGAAAGCTCGATGCCGCCGCTCTCACTTGGATGGAAGTGACAATGCAATGCATCGAGTGTCATAAATGGACGCGAGCAAATTTGATCGCCGGTCAACCGTAGATCGCTCTCGCGCTTCCGGAGAGATCATTTGACGCTCGACTGAAAGTGAGTACCCGGGGCGAGCAAAGCGAGCCCACTGGCGACGGTGTTTGCCGTTTTGATTTGGCCCGATTTCGTAATGTCTGGCAGTTGCCTCAAAACATTTTCTGCAGAATCGCCAGCAGTTCTTCATCGCCAACATCACATGGGTTGCCGTCCATGCTGTTGCCTCGCGAGCCTCTCACGAGTGGAGGGAGTTGATCACGTTTGACTCCGAGTTTCTCAAGTTGCTGCGGGATATCGAGTTTCTTAGTAAGCGTGCGGATTACGGCGATGAAGTGCCTCGCTGCGGTTTCGTCGTTCGCAGTGATGTTGAGCGTCAGCAGATCGCGTTCGTGGCGCAACCAGTGGATCGACTTGCGACCGAGTTCTGCAAGGTCAGGCAAAGCCACACCAAGATTCAACTCCAACGCGGCGGGCAACATCACAGCACAAGCCAATCCATGAGGTACCTTTGCCTGAACACCCAACGCGGCTGCAACTCCGTGCGCGAAACCAAGTCCTGAGTTTGCGAGAGCAACGCCCGACAACAATGCAGCGTGGGACATCGCCTCACGGGCCGCTTGATGGCCGAGATCTCGCGACAATTCAAACATCGCGGGCAAGGCGATTTCGAGCCCCTGCCAACAGAGTGCACGCGGAATCGGCTTTGCTCGACGCGAGATGAGACTTTCGATGAGCTGGGTGATCGCATCCATTCCCGTGTGAGCCGTAGTCTCGCGCGGCAAACTCAGCGTCAGTTCCGGATCAACGAGGACCACCTTCGGGACCATCAGGTCACTGCGAAGGCTTTTCTTGAATGGCGGATCATACGAGGAGATCACGGCATTTTTCGTCGCTTCGGTTCCGGTTCCCGACGTCGTCGGAATCGCGAGCAACGGCAGCGGCGGTTGTTCGATCTTCAAGCCACGTCCGACTCCTTCCAAGAAATCTCGAACGCTCAACCCATGCGGATTCGTCGCGAGAGCCGCGACAGCTTTCGCTAGGTCAATCGCCGATCCGCCACCGATTGCGATGACAAGATCGCCGTCTTGAACTCCAATCTCGCGAAGTCGGGCGACGGTCGTATCGACATCAGCGACTTCCGGCTCGCGCGTTTGCGTGGCCAATCGTTCGACGATAACGCCCGCTGACTCAAGCGAACGGCACAATTCATCGATTGTCCCATTCGAGTCCAATGTGCGCGAGCCACTGACAAGAAACGCCCGAGTTCCCAACGATCGCGCGATCGCACCAATCTCAATCCGACGGCCCCAGCCGAAGATGATGCGGTTCGGTGCGAAAAAGTCATACGACGCGAGCATGTAGTTTCTTTCATTGAGAAACTAAGTAGCCGTCATCGCTCCGCGTGACGAGCCGATTGCTCACCAACGTTCCGTAAAGCGACCTGCTCGTCACGCGGAGCGATGACGGCTACGTAGTTGCGGCCTCGCCGCTTTGATTTATTCATAAGCATCGGCGATGCGAAGATTCCGGTCAGGGAGTGGCCGGTTTACGTTTCTTCGCCCTACGAGCTACCACTTCCAGCGACTTCGCAGTTCGGCGTTCACGACCGCACCATCCGGCCATTCGTTGCGGCTGAGCGTGATGATGTTCCGAGCGGATTCGATCCCCATGTCCTCCATGCTGCGTGTGTCCGTCCCGGCGAGATGTGGACTGAGCACTACGTTCTCAACCTGCAACAACGGGCTGGTCGGTGACAGCGGCTCTTGTTGAAAGACATCGAGTCCCGCTCCGGACAAGTGGCCCGATTTCAAGGCGGCGATCAAATCAGTTTCGACAACGAGGCCACCGCGAGATGTGTTGATCAACACACTTCCCGGCTTCATCCGAGCAAAGAACGATTCGTTACACAGTCCACGCGTTTGATCATTGAGCGGACAATGAATGCTGACAAAGTCCGATCGTTTCAGCAGTTCGTCGAGCTCAACCAATTCAATTCCGTGCTTCGCGACGAACTCTCGATCCGGGAACATTTCGTAGGCGATGACCTTCATTCCCATCGCGGCGTAACGAATTGCCGTGCTACGGCCGATTCGTCCAAGGCCGACGATTCCAGCCGTTCGCCCACGTACGGGTGCGGTCAGTTGTTGTGACCAGCGGCCCGCACGGAGATTGCGATCGTTCAAGGCAATGTTCTTGGCGACCGCAAGTAACAACGCGAGAGCATGTTCGCCGACACCTTCATGATTTGCGGTCGGAGTGATTGTCAGTGCGACTGATCGCTCGGTCGCTGCCGGAACATCGACTCGATCAAACCCTACACCACAGCGAGCAATCACGCGTAGCTTCGGTGACGCTTCAATGACTCGACGAGTCAAATGCTCGCCACCGGCGATCACCGCGACGCAATCCCGCAACACTTCAATCGTCTCTTCTTCTGGTCCGGTGCCGCGCGTAAAAATCGGGTTCTTGGGATAACGGACTTCAAATCCAGCTTCACTCAGCATCCGAGCATACGACGCTTCGGGCTGATACAAAAACGCTTCGGGCGAGATCAAAACGGTCGGCATAACAACTCCTCATTGGGGCGTGTGTGCGTCTTAATAGGAATGGCATCAGATTGAACTTTGCTCTTCGCTGCTGCCGGTGAAATTTGGAATCCTGAAAAATGTCTACCACAAAGGCACGAAGGCACAAAGATTCGTGCAGAATTCTTGATTGCCGTCTGCGTGCCTTAGTGGTCGTCTTCAGTTCAAAGTGAATTGTGGCAGATCGAGTTTTCTAACGTTGCTCAGTCGGCCAGCGACTCACAAAAACGGGGCTGGATCGTAAAGACGAAAGTCTGAACTTTCGATGGATGACGACACAATGACCTCGCAAGACAATTCAACCAGTGATTCCACCGATCGTTCAGAACTCGTAAGGGGATTGGGCTTGCCGCAGTCGATTGCCCTCAACGTTGCGAACATGGTGGGAATCGGACCGTTCATCACTATTCCCGGTTTCCTCGCGGCAATGCACGGACCGCAGGCGTTGATCGCTTGGGTGATCGCGGCAGTGCTGGTGATCTGCGATGGTCTCGTCTGGAGCGAATTGGGAGCCGCATTGCCTGGAAGCGGTGGGACGTATCATTTCCTGCGAGAAATCTTTGGCAAGCACAAATCCAGTTGGGCGAGAATGCTCCCCTTCTTGGTCGTTTGGCAGTTCCTCGTCAGCGGTACGATGGAGATTGCGTCGGGCTACATCGGTGCGGTGCCGTATGTTGAATTCATTTGGCCCGAGCTGCCAAATCTCCTATCGCAGTGGAACATCCCCGGTGGCATGAGCACGCTCGCTGCCTGTTGTTGTTTGCTCGTGACGTGGTTGCTGTCGCGAAGGATCGAGGTTGTCGGTTGGTTGGGGATCGTGCTTTGTGTCGGGACGTTGATCACCGTGCTGACGGTCATCATTTCAGGACTGACACACTTCGATGCCTCACTGCTGACATTCCCTCCCAACGCTTTCCAAATCAACGGCGAATGGATCAACGGCTTGGGGGCGGCCATGTTGATCGCGATCTACGACTACCTTGGGTACTACAACATTTGCCATTTGGGCGAAGAGGTGCGCGACCCCGGTCGAACGATTCCGAGAGCGGTCATCACGTCGGTCATTTTTGTCGCCGCCGTTTACTTGACGATGAATCTCTCGATCATCGCCGTCGTCCCGTGGCGACAAGCGATGCAATCGAAAGAGATCGCCGCCTTGTTTATGGAGACGTTGTACGGTCGGCAGATCGCAGTGATCTTCACGGTGTTGATTCTATGGACCGTGCTCGCTTGCATGTTTGCAATCACGCTGGGCTATTCGAGAATCCCATACGCGGCCGCTCAGAACGGCGACTTCTTTCCGATTTTCGCTCGCGTCCATTCGACCAAGCGCTACCCGACCGTCTCACTCTGGACGCTCGGCATCCTGACCGCCGCGTTCTGTTACCTGCCGCTACAGACCGTGATTGAAACGGCAGTCACCGTCCGAATTCTGATCCAGTTCGTCGCCCAAATCGTCGGACTACATCTCGTCCGCACAACTCGGCCAGAGATCGTCCTCCCGTTCCGAATGTGGCTCTATCCGCTTCCCAGCCTTATTGCTGTAGTCGGTTGGCTGTTCGTCCTTGGAACACGAATCGAACTCCTCTGGGCTGTAGCCGCCGTGATTGCCAGCGGTGTGGTGGTCTATGCTGCGTACGTCGTAAAACCCACGCCGCAGAATCCCGAAGCCTGAGGGGAGGGAGTCGGTTTGCCTCTGTGAATCTCAGTTACGGAGCAACTGTGCGACGTGGGCAAGTCACTCCGCAACTCGCATTCCGTTCAAGTATTAAGCTATAGACAGAACACGACAGTACAAATCATGAAATGAGATTTGTGATTTATTTTCAGGATTAAGCCATCGGACGAGTGTCCAATCGCTTGATGATCAAAATGGCTCACGATAGAAACCTGCCCCATCACGTCCGATCGAGTTTTCAGAACTCAGTTGGTTAATCGCAAAGGGGGGGCCTTTCATGCGTTTGATCTCGTGGCTGCACAGCTTGCAGAGTCGCTGCGTCCGCCGACTCACTCACTCCCCACGATGCGGCTCGCTGAAGCGGCGGGCGGATGTGGTCGAGATGTCGCTGCTGAGTGAGTCGCTGGAAGACCGGACGTTGTTGGTTCCGTCAGTCTCATTTGAAGCGGACTTCTCGGGGAATGAGGGGACTAGCGGTGTGAACGGCGATTTATCAACCGCATACCGGACGATCTTTTTTACTCTTTCCTCTCCGGCGACCGAACCGGTCTATGTCTACGCAGAGGCATTTCCAGGAACGGCAATTCCCGATCAACCGAATTCTGATTACTTCGGCACACAGTCGGGCGTGATCATTCCGATTGGTGCGACGCGGTGGGGGTTCGGCTTTACGGTCGCAGCAGATGCCACGCCGGAGGCAAACGAGTTCTTCTATCTGCGAATCACTTCCGCCTACGGGGCGACCATCGGAGATGGCGAAGCGATCGTGACGTTGATCAACGACGACGGGCCGATGGCTACGACGATCTCGATTGATGATGTTGCACAGTACGAAGGGAATTCGGGAACGAGCACGATGTCGTTTCAGGTAACGTTGTCGAATTCTTCCACGAGTACGGTAACTGTCGGTTATGCCACCACGAATGGTTCGGCGACAGCGGGGAGCGATTACACCGCGACTTCGGGGACGCTCACGTTTAATCCGGGAGTCACTTCGCAGACGGTGAATGTCACCGTGCAAGGGGACACGAACGACGAGCCGAATGAGGGATTCTTCGTCAACCTCAGCGGCCCGACGAACGCCACGCTCGCTGATGGTCAGGGAAGCGGGCTGATTGTGAACGATGACCTGCCGCCGCCCACGGGCGTTGTGCGGTTGAAGGCCACGCAGCCGAATGCAGCGGAGCAATCCACGGCTGGCGATGGAACAACCAGTGGCACTCAACCCGGCGAGTTTACGATCAGTCTCGACTTTGCGTTGACCTACGCGCTGACGGTCAACTATCTCGTAACGGGAACTGCAACCTCCGGCACAGATTACGCGCTCAATCCAACTGCGAGCGTCACGATTCCTGCCGGAGCAATGTCGGCCACGGTCATTGTTACGCCGGTGAATGACGGCGTGGATGATTCGGGCGAGAACGTCATTCTCACGCTCGACGGCGGCAGTGCCTCGTATGCGATCTATGCGGGATACGAGTCAGCCACGGTGACGATCCGCGATTACGGCATACTCGTTTTGCGTCCGGAAGATGGAGATAACCCGCAGGACTACCCGACAGACGATGAGTGCAATTGCGAGTGCGAGGGGAGCACATCCGAGTCAGAAAAGTCTTCGGTCGATCAACTCTCATTGCAACATTCCAATCGCGCGGCGAGTCCGCAGGTCTCGCATCTGTTTGAGACCAACGTCAGTCCCAATTCTGTCCCCGGCAGTACCGCCATACCGACTCAGCAGTCGGTGCACTTGGAGATCAGCAATCGGGTGGGGCTGGTTGTTGGCTCTCGCGATTTTGCATTTGATCTCACCGACAAATCTGTGGGTAACAACATTCGCATGGGGGTCGAGACGCAGGTCGCGAATTTACCCAGCGATACTTACTCGTTCAATTACCAATTGAAAACGCTCTTCAGCGACGGCACGACATCGGCCACGCAGTCGATCAGCATTGATGAAGGGATTGAGAACCACGCGAATCAGTTGGGCGGCAGTCAAAACGTCGCCTTGCGTGCTGATTACGGATTCGGAGATGGTTGGGAGTTGGCCGGTTTGAAGACGGCTCGCGAATGGGATGTCGGCGTCCCCGCCGAACGACAAGGCGTGGCGATCAATCTTGGTTCCGGTGAGACGAAGTGGTTCAAGAAAGGGGCGACTACAGGCAGCATCACGTCCTATCAAAATCCGTATGGCGTCTTTGGGCCGGGACTGACCAAGGACAACACGACCGGGAAATTCTTGCTGACCGACAAGTTCGGGACGAAGTCCGAGTTCAGTTCATCCGGCTATATCACGAAAGAGACTGACCGTAACGGGCGAGTCACGAACTTCAGCTACGACGCGGCCAACAGCAATCGCTTGGTGAGCGTGATCGACTCTTACGGCAAGGGGTTGTCGCTGACTTACAACTCCAGCACCGGTTTCGTCAGCACGATGACCGATTCGCAGGGGCGCGTTTATTCGTTCTTGTTTGACGCCAGTACCGGGCGCTTGGCGTCGATCACCGCGCCTGATCCCGATGGCGTGGCCAATTCTGGACAGCATCCGATTCGCACGGGCTTCGGCTACGACGCCAGCGGACGGGTCACCGCGCGGACGACACGCAAGATGGATGGTGGCTCGAATCCACTGCAAGAGAGCACGCAGTTCGATTACGACAGTCGCGGTCGCTTGACCAAAGAGACGCATTGGGACGAAGTGGTCAACGGCCAAGCGGTCGTTTGGAATTTCACTCCGATTGAAAGTTCGGCCAACATCATCGACGGCGGCGTGGCGACCGCCGCGACCAGCAGCAATCCCGCTCCGCTGATGGCAGCGGGAGACATTACTTCGGTGACGACATCGCCGACCGGCAACATCACCAAGACAACGGTCGATTGGGCGAATCGCATCATCAAGTTTCAGGAATCGCACGACGGCGATTTCCTCACCAGCCTGTTTCAATACGACGTCAATGGCCTGCTGACGCACGAAACTTTGCCAACGGTAATGCTCGACGGCGGCGGAACGCAGACGTTGGAGTACGCCTACACCTACGACACCAACGGCAACCTGACCGAAGCGAAGACATTGTCCAACGGCTATGTCAGCGGAGTCGGGGCGATTCAGCAAAGAACCTACGACAGCAATTTCGGTCAGCTTCAATACTTCATTGATGCGTTGGGCCGAACTCAGCAATCTGATGTGCAATGGACTGGCGCGGGAGCCAACGGCAATACGTCGCGGATTTACGATCCGGTTCCACCCGGTGCGACCAACGGCATGAGTTGGATCACCGATATGAAATACACGGACTTCGTGTATTACCCGGATGGCACGCCGCAAGCCGGGTTGATTCAGTCGATCACGACTGCCGATCCCGATGGTAGCGCGTCTGGAACTCAAGCTCGCTCCAAGCAGGAATTCACTTACGACGCTCGCGGCAACGTGCTGACGGTCACCGACGTCTTACCGACCGGCAACCTGACGCGGACTTTCACCTATGACGCCAACGATCATTTGCTGGCGGTGAAGAACGAGGCCAACACAACGATCCTCGACTTGTCGAACTACTCACCGCTTGGTTTGCCTCAAACGGTCAAGCAACTTCCCGGCACGGCGAACGAGCGGCTGACGACCTACGTTTACGACGGCTTGGGAAACATCGTCAGCGTGACGCTTCCCGATCCTGATGGAGCGGGGACGCAATACACGTCGCCGGTTTATCAATTCGTGTACGACAAGCGGAGTCGATTGACGCAACAGATTGCTCCCGCCATCACGGTCGTGTTGCCCAACGGAACGACCACGACCACCAATCCCACGACGACCTACGTCTACGACTTGGAAGGGGAAATCGCTTCGATCACCGACCCCAACGGCGCGGTCACCGAGTTCCACTACGAAGACGGGCATCTGCATGAAGAGCATTTGCCCGATCCCGATGGCGCAGGCCCGCTGGGAGCGACGACCATCGAATACGACTACGACGAGCGACATCAACTCAAGTCGAAGATCATCACCGATCCAGCCAATTCCAGCGTGATCTTGTTGCAAGAAACTTACGCCTACAACCCGGTCGGACAACTGACTGCCGTCACCGACGTGCTTCGCTCGGCGACCACCAGCTACGAATACGATCTCGTCGGCAATCAAACCGCTGTCGTCGATGCCGAGGGACGTCGCACGTCCTACGTCTACAACGAAAAGAATCTGCTGACCGACATTCAGCAGCCGCATCCCACCAGCACGACGCTCGCCGGGCCGTTGTGGAAGTTCGGCTACGACCAACTCGGCCGAGTCATCTCTCGCAAAGACCCGCTCGATCCGACCGGCACGACGCGCGAAACGAAGTACGAATACGACCTCCGCTCACAACTGACGAAGGTCACGCTCCCCGATCCCGATGGAGCCGGAACGCTCCCCGCGCCGTTCACGACCTACGCTTACACCAGCGTCGGCGAAGTCGATTACGAAACCGATCATCTCGGTCGCCTGACAAACTACATCTACAACGATCTCTCCGAACTGACCAAAGTCGAGCTTCCTGATCCCGACGGTGCGGGAGGCAACCCCGTCCTCTCGCTGCAATATGCCTACGACAATTTGGGCCGCGTGAAATCCACGATCGACCAGCGCGGTCAGACAACGACCTACGCTTACAACGCCGCCTCGTGGCTCACCTCGACCACGCTTCCCGATCCCGACGGTGCCACCGGCGACACCTTCTTCGGCACGAACCTGCCGTCACCCGTCACCACGCTCGGCTACGACGCCAACGGCTGGCTAAGGACTCAAGACGAACTCGGCCCCAACAGCGGCACGCTCCGGACCACTTACAACCGCGACACTCTCGGCCGAGTCAGCTCGATGGTCACGCCACAACCCGGTTCCGACACCGGCGCGACTGCGACGACCAGTTACCAATACGACCCCATCGGTCGCACAAAGTCGATCACCGACCCGCTGACCAACGTCACGTCGTATGCCTACAACCCCACGTTGCGCACCGTGACCACCACCGAACCTGACCCAGACGGAGCCGGCAGCAAAGTGGCTGGAGTCACCGTCTCCACGTTCGACAAAGTTGGCAACCTGGTCACGCTCAAAGACGCCAGCAACAACACGACGACGTTCGGCTATGACTTCCTGAATCGTCAAACCACCGAAACCAATCCGTTCGGCAAGATTCTGAAATGGGACTACGACTTCGTCGGTAACCTGACGACGATCACCGACCGCAACAGCACCGGTCGCAAGCGAGAATTCACCTACGACAAGTTGGATCGAGTCACCAAGGAAACCTGGAAGTCCACGTCCGGTGCCGCGATCCATTCCATCCATTACGCCTATGACTCCGCCGGACGACTCGACACGGTCAAAGAACTACGCGGCAGTCAATCGGGAACGCCGGTGCTCGAATACGATTATGGCTACGACAACCTCGACCGCGTCACCAGCGTGATCGACACGGCGAACGTCGCGGCCAATTCGCTCACACCCAACACGCTGCCGACCGTGCCAGTGAAGTTCGATTACCACTTCAAGACCAACGGCGATGCCAAGGATGTCTTCACGCGGATCAACACCAAGGCGGACTTCGCGAACATCTACACGACCGACAATCTCGGTCGGCTGACTCAAGTGGTGCAGCGGCAATTCACGTCTGCCGAGCAAACGACCTACGGCACGTCGGGGACGAACACGATCCAACGCAAGCGAGTCAACATCGCTTACAACCGCGCGGGTGATTTCAGTCAGATCGTCCGCTCGGCCTGGATCGGGACCGGCGATACCGAAGTCGCGACGACCGCTTATGGCTACTTCAACGGCGGTGGCGTGAAGGCCATTTCGAGCACTCACTCCGGACACGTGCTGGGTACTACGCCGCCAATGGGGCCGTTGCCGTCGTTTGCGCAATACTCGTGGACCTACGATGTCGCCGGTCGAGTCGATCTCTTCACCGCTCCGGAAGGGGTGTTTGATTACGGCTACGACAACACGCATCAAGTGACCTCCGCCACGTTCACGCTCGCCGGCGGCTACACCGGCGGGACTCCGGCGTCCGAGGCGTTCGACTTCGATCTGACCGGCAATCGCAATTCGCAAACGGACGACACGAGCACCACGACCACGACGGTGGATAGGAACCGGCTGCTGTCGGACGGGACTTACAGCTACGTCTACGACGGCGAAGGAAATCGCTATTCGAGCACCGAGATCGCGACCGGCAAGACCATCCTTTACACGTGGGACCA
>JAPLNX010000365.1 GCA_026400935.1 Planctomycetia bacterium
GTGAGATCCTTGTCACGGATCTCCGGCTTGATTGACGTTCGGCGTGCCATGCGGGAATGTTGCGCACGGCCGAGCGAAAGCGCAATACTGTACTCTTATATTTATTATGCGCAAATCCCGTGCCGAACAGTATTGGACCTGACCCCTCTCTTACCTTCAACTTGCAATTGAGATGACGCAGCGCCATATTTTCCGACCGTCCTTTCAGGGGTTTCGTCATGCGATGCCATCAGACAATCCAGTCTTGTGCGGCGTTTTCGACCATGATCGCCTTCGTGTTTCTGTCGCTCGGTTGTGGCAGCAAGCAGGAGGCGAACCCGGCCGGCACCGCAGCCACCAGTCCCGCGGTGCCGAATCACCAGCAGCCGCCCAGCCCGGAACCGGCGGCAGCGGTGGACCCCGTGTCGGAGTCGAGACCAACGAATTCGTCCGCATCGACAGCCGCGAAGGAGACGACCGACCCGGCGCTAAAGCTGGAGCTTATCGCCACGATTCAGGATCCCGTGGTCGATGGCAACGTTACTGAACTCATTGTGGGCAGCAAGTGTCTGGCGTTTGCGCCCGGTCACATCTTTGCCGCGGCAAGCCCGCTGGCCATTTGGAAGGTGGGTCACGAGAAACCTCTGTGGAAACCGGCGGGATTCGTGGAAGTCGAAGTGCTGGCCTTTTCCGCAGACGGTTCCTTGCTGGCTCTGGGCTATGGCGATGGAACGGTTTCCCTCTGGGACGTCAAAGCCGAGGATGAGAAGCACAAACTGCAAGTCGATAAGCAAAGCGTGAAGTCGCTCGCGTTTTCACCCAACGGCAAGCTGCTGGTCACCAGCGGCTACGACAGTCAACTCAAACTTTGGGATGTCGATTCGGGCGAGAAAGTGCGAAGCATTCCCGTGCCCCAAGAATCGCAGGACCGCGCTCTTCATGTCGCAATCTCCGCCGATGGCAACACGCTGGTCTCTGCTGGCGTCATCGACAAAACAGTGCGGCTGTGGGATGTCGCAACGGGTGAGTCCAAAGGCGAGTTGAATGAGAAGGAGCAGGAACCGCGTCTGGTGGGAGCCCGCTCGGCCACGTTTTCCCCGGATGGCAAATTCGTCGCCACGTCCGACACTACGTTGGAAATCGAGAACGCCGTGATGCTGTGGACCGTCGGCACGCGGAAGTTGCAAGCGGTCCTGCGCCATGAAACCGGCGTCGAGTCCGTCGCGTTTTCTGCGGATAGTCAACTGCTCGCATCCCTGGACATGGAATACAAGGTCCGAATCTGGCGCGTCGCCGATCACAAGCTCGTCCAGACGTTGGAACCTCCCGATTCGCAACAGGTGAACGGCGTGGCTTGGTCGCCCGACGGCAAACACCTGGCCGCAGTGGGCGATGACAAGGATGGCATGAGCACGATCTGGCTTTGGCAGATCGGTCCACCCGACGGCAAGAAGGCAAGCCAGCCAAAGGCTGATGCTCGCGCTGCAACTCCCGCGCGAGAAGTAGAAGTGGCCGCACGTCCCGCGACCCCCAGTACCGACGCGGACGGACCTTCCAAGCCCGCCACTGTCGAAGAAATTGTTCAAGCGATCGACTTGACCAAGCTCCCCCGCTTGGAAGGCGCGAAAGTCAACAGCCCTCGGCCGCATCGCGTGAGCTATTCCGCTTCCGGAACATTGGCCGCCGCCGCCGCGTTGTATCGCAGCGAATTGACCGATTTGGGTTGGACGGCGGAGAAGCATGAGATCCCCGGTCTGGACCCCCAAAAGCATGCCGCCGCGTTATTCCATCGTGCGGGATTTCGACTGATCGTCATCGTCTCACAAAGCGACATGCCCGGAATGGTGAATGTCAGCGTGAGCAACCAAGGCAACGTCGATCCGCGGCAACTCCCGCGTCCGGCAGAGGCCACCACTAAGTCGGAAACCAGAGACTCCGTGACCTTCACGACATCGGCCGCTACCGATTCGGTGACCGAGTTCTGCCGAAAGGAATTCGTCGCTCTGGGATGGAAGGAAACACCCGATCCCAATGCCGAGTTCCTCAAGAAGCAAGGCCGAACAATTCTGCGATTCCAACTCCACGCGATGGAACTCACCGTCGTGATCACCGTGGAGGAGGGGAACACGACGGTTGCCTACTACGCTTTGGTTTCGGAAGAAGCGTTCGAGTCGGCGCAGCTTAAGACCATTCAGGCCCAAGACTCGCCGCAGCCGGCCACGCTTGCAGACGCCATCCGCGTGATCGACTTGCGGACCTTCCCGCGCTGGGATGGTGCCAAGGTGCTTGACGCACTCTCGCACAACTTGAATTACGACGCGCCTGGCAGCCTCGACGAAACGACCAACTTCTACCGTGAGAACCTCGCCGAACACGGCTGGAGAGAAGACAAGGCTGCGAGTCTCGAACTCGAGACCAGCGTCATGCTGCATTTCAAGAAAGACGGTTTTCTCTTGTACTTGCAGGTCTCCAAGAGCAAACAGGAGGGGCACGTCAGCGTCTCGTTGAACAACCGCGGCAATGTGGATGTGCGGCAATTTCCACTCGTCCCGAACTCAAAAATCCACGCCGACGCGCAGCATTTCAACATCAACTACTGGACCACGACCACGCGGGAAACGGCCGCCGACTTCTACCACAAAGAGCTTTCTCAACGCGGCTGGAACGAGGTCACCGGCTCAGGCGGAAGCAAAACGACCGAATACGGAACCGTCCTGAAGTTCGTGCAAAACGCCATTCGGCTCAGCATCGAGATTGGCACGAGAGCCGATAGCACTTCGGTGAAGATCGGCTCACATGTCGAGGGCGAGGCCGAAGCATCCACCAAACTCGACACGAAGTCTCAGCCGCCGAAGTCAAGACCGGCCGCCGCGGAGAACTCAACAGCCAAAGTAGAGATTGCACAGGCCGAGAACCCCAAGCCGTTGCCAGCACGCAAGGGACTGCTGGTCCGAGACCTTCCCATTCCCGACGGGGCCACGGACATCACGTCCATGAAACGGCGGGGAGACATCCGCTTCCAGGTGACTTCCGATTTCAAGGCGACGGGAAACTTCTATGCGAAAAAACTCGGCGAGCAGCGCTGGACCAAGTCCGGAAAAGACAATCTCCAACAAAATTTCTGGGTCCAAACATTTAGCAAAGACAAGTTGTCGCTCGAAGTCCGAGTCGCAAGCCAGGATGGCGGCAGCGAGGTGCGGCTCACGCCCAAGGGCCTGATGTGGGACGAAGACGATCAGCCCAGTCCCAAAGACCTGCCGATTCCCAAGGACGCCACGGGCGTCGAGTACGAAGACTTCGTCGAGTGGATCAAGTTCAAGAGCCCGTCGAACGTGAAGACCGTCGCGGACTTTCTGTCCAAGGAACTGGCCGAGCGAAAGTGGACGAAGGCCCCAACCGAATTCGACTTCGCCAACTTTGTCAGGCTGGAATTTACGCAGGAAAAGTCGTCGCTGGAGATCTACGTCCGTGTCGACGACACCGGCAGCGAGGTGTGGATGCGGACGAAAGGGATGAATTGGGACGGAGTGAAAGAGGAGAACGAACGCGCGAAAAAAACCTCGAAGGACGTCGCTACCAAGGTGCCACCGAAAACCGAACGCGAAGATCAGCCAGCTCCGCAACCGAAACGAAAAGACAAGCCCAAGCAAGGGATCGCCAAGCTGCCAAAGCTCCCGAGCGAAGGCACCGCCACCATGGACGGCAAGACCTTCAAGCTGACCAGTGTCATCGCTTACGAGGTCTTTTCGGGCGACCGGTGGTCCACCAAGATCGTCGCCACCCAGAAGCCAATCAAACAAGAAGCCCTGCTGGCGAAGCTCAAGAAGCCCGACAACGTCGAAGGCGACGGCCTGAATTTGCCGCAGCCGCATCTGCAGGTCGAACTGGACGACGAAGACCGACCCGTTCGGTTGAATTTGCAGGCCGACAAGACTCCGGGCGGTGGTTCGAGCGATGAGTTGTCTGGCACAGCCTTGGTCGAGGACGGTCGAGCTCGCGGCACCGTCAAGCTGAAAGAACCCGGCTCGTTCTTCGACAAGGTGTACACGGCCGAGATCAGCTTCGACGTCCCCGTCTTGACGCGCGACTCGACTCCCGCAAAACGACTGACTGACGCCCCAAAGCTCGCCAACTCCGGCACGCTGACGATGGGAAACAAGACCTACAAACTGCCGAACGTCGTGGCCTACGAGATGAAGCGCTTCGACGATCCCGTGACGGCTGTCGTGTTTTCCGAAAAGCCGCTCAACATGGTTAAGCTCAAAGCGGCCGTGGGTAAAGAAAGCATTGACGACTATTTCGAATTCACACCGCAGGTCAAGTTGATCATCGATGCCGAAGATAACCTGAGCTCGATTTCGATTTGGGCTGACAATGTCAGCGTCGGCGGCAACGACGACCTGGCGGGAGATGTTGTGATTGAAGACGGTCGAGCCCGCGGCACCGCCAAGATGACCAAGCCGGGCGAGTTCTTTGACAAGAAGTACACGTTCGATTTGAGCTTCGACGTAGATGTCTTGGCGAAGCCGACTTCCGCCGCCAAAAAATCTGATTCGCCAGCCGGTGGTTTGGTCGCCGACAGCTACGACGGATTGCCGATCCCCGAAGGCTACAAGGATCTCAATCAGGAAGGCAGCAAATTCCGTAAGCAGACCAACGCTAGCGTCGCTGCCGAACTCAATGCGGTGATTGACTTCTATCGACGTGAACTGGCTTCCGACGATTGGAAAGAAAACGCGGCCGACACCAAGATCGAAAAGCAGACGGCCAAACTCGCCTTCACCGGGCCGACCGGTAGCCTCACGGTGCAACTCAAAGCGGAAGACAAACAGACCGCGATCACGCTCGTGTCGCGCGATGCGCAAGCGGCCAAGGCCGCCGGCCTGTTGCCCTCGCCGGGCAAGGGACGGCTGATCGTCGCCAATGACTCCCAGAAAGCCGTGGTCGTCACCATCAACAAACGGGACTACAACGTCGCCGCCGGGGCCGGTGCCAAAGATCCCAAAACCGGTCTGAACTGGGATGTCGCTCCCGGCAAATACACCGTCGAAATCAAGCTGGCAGGCGAAGAAGTCCAAACCGAAAAACTGACGATCGGAGCCGATGAAACCTGGGGAGTCATCATCGCGCCGACTGGTGGATACCTGGCAGTTCAACTCTACTGATCGAAAACCAAAAACGGTGATAACGAACCGATTCGGTTCCGGCCACCCTCTCCTTTAGTGCTCTTTTGTTGCTAAGAACAACGCGAGGTGTGATATGTCGAAGGACGCTGTTGAGCTATTCCTGCCGATGAATGGATACGGCCAGCCGAACACAAAGACCTGTTGGTTCGCGTGCTACGCGATGATGTACGCCTGGAAGAAAAAGACCGTCGGGGAACTCAAGCAGAAGCTAACCGACAAGGGTTACGATTTATCGAGATTACTCAGCCGAGGTCTGGACCAGGGCGAGTACGGCAAGATCTGCCACGCAGCGGGTCTGAGTGACCTCTTACGTGTTCAAGTCTTGTCCTGGTCAATGGGCGATTTGATCCACCGACTGAGCATTTTTGGGCCGATCTACGTCGCCACGACCAAGTACGCGGGTCATGCTATGGTTGTCTATGCCGCCAGTGGCAAGACGGGCACCCTCAAGCTCGCTGACCCGTACACTCGGGGAGAGTTCACCGACGCACATACCGAGTACTACACGCTCGATGGGTTCAAAGAAATCATCCAACCAATCGGGTTTGCGCTGCAAATCTTTTGGTAATTGGGAGCTGCGTGATCATCGTCGGAGCGGGAAAAGGTGCCAGCGACAGTCTTAACTTTGCTTCCCTTTCTCACCTTTTTGGACTGAAGCATCGCTTACTTTTCCTTCGCTTCCGATTTCATGATACGAAGGTCAATCCAGCCGATAATCTTTTCATTAGGTTGTGGAAAAACGATCCGCTCGACTTTGAACCTCCAAACCTGGGCATCGAAGCAGTCACCTCTCGACAATTCAAGCTCCGACATTTTATCCGGTAAATCGCGTCTGTCTGACCGAGGAATACATTGCAAGTGTACGGGAACCCTCATTGTTTTCCTTGAATCCTCCACCCAATCGCCTTTTTCATTAAGGCCAACGGTAAGAATGACATTTCCCATTTTACCACGAGTCGCATCACGGACCTGAAGTCGACCGTCAAATGGGAGATGCAAAACTCGCAAAGAATCTTTAGGGTTGATTGACAGTTCATGCTCAGGCAACAACTGAAGGACACCTTTTTTAGTTATTTCTGCATCCACTCTCCACCGGTAGATTTGACCGCACAGCGGCAACAATCCTCCGTTGTCAATAGTCGCAGTACTTACGTCCCAATAACACGATGGTGCATCGAGAATTTTTAACGGCCTGATATCTGATTCCAGATAAAACAAGTACTTGTTCTCTGGCAGTCCTAACCCACCTCTGATCGGCGGTCTGACTATGTACCTCATCGGAAATTTGTGATTTTCAAAACGCTGCGGTGATTCAGTCTCACGGGTTATCGTAAACAATTCGAGTGTTGATGGAGGCATTGCCGTACTCCACGGTGGAGGCAACTCCTCCTCTCCGTAAGCGACTTCGCTGCAAGACTCATAGATAGGACCACTTAGCAGCAACAACACAGACAGCAGTCTTGCAAATGCCATTGGACTCACCCCTTGAATTAAATTACTCCGCAAAAGGCGTTCGCTCAACTCAAATGCAAATGACCTGAACGAAGAGCAGGTAGAGGAAAACATCGCTGGGAGATTCTCATAGGGTGTGTTTTGAAAAGGCCCTTTGGGGAAAAGGGCCAAGGGCCAGGTCCAATACTGTTCGGCACGGGATTTGCGCATAATAAATATAAGAGTACAGTATTGCGCTTTCGCTCGGCCGTGCGCAACATTCCCGCATGGCACGCCGAACGTCAATCAAGCCGGAGATCCGTGACAAGGATCTCAC
>JAPLNX010000597.1 GCA_026400935.1 Planctomycetia bacterium
CATCACCGAACGTGCCCGTGTTGCTGGCCGCCGAGGCTTCGTTGACCGTGACCGTGGCGTTGTCCGCGGCCACTGTCGGTTCGACGTTGTCGACCGTCACTGTTCCTGTACCGGCGGGAGTTACGGATGCGTTGCTCGTAAAAGTTGCCAAGCTCGCCGAAAACGGTCCACCGTTATCTACACCCGTGACCGTCAGCATCACAGATGCACTATCTAACGCTCCGCTGCTGAATGACTTCGTGTCTGACGTGTAGTTCGCATTCGTTACCAGCGTGATTCCCGTGATGTCCGTGCCCAAGGCTGGCGTTCCCGAACCGTCGGTTTGCAAGGTCAGAGTTACCAACAGAGTGGCCGTTCCACCTTCCGGAAGCGTGGCCGTTCCCGATAGCGTGATCGTGGCCGTGTCGTTGTCCGCAATCGTCGTCGTGTTCGACTGATTTCCGAAAGTCGTCGCCGTCCCGTTTGCCACCAGCGTGCCCAGCGACAAAGTAACCGTCTCCGGACCTTCCACTAATGCGTCATTGGTCGGCGTCAACGTCGCGTTCTGCGTGCTGCCGCTGGACACGTCGCCATCCGCAGTTCCCGCGCCGCCAAACGTTACTGTCTGAGTCCCGAACGTCGTGTAGTCTGTTCCGCTCGTAGCGGTCCCACCGGTCTTGGTCTCGTTCGCCGAGAGCACCACGCCCGCGCCCAAGCCAAACGCTCCGCTGACGCCGCTGCCGGTGATCGACAACGTGACCACACCGACGCTCTGTGCGCCGCTCTGTTCCGCAACGGTCGACGTGGCAGCGATGGCCAGCGTTGCACTCTCGTCGTCGGTCACTGCCACAGTCTGGGAGCCGCTCGCGGTGACAGTGGCTGTGCTCGTTTTGGTGAGGGCTTGTGCGGAGAAGGTCTCTGTCGTGGATTCCAAAAACTTGTCATTCACGGCCGACACGTCGATGTTGACAGTATCGCTGTTCACGGCGTTGATGCCGAACTGTGGCGTCGAGGCGGTGTAGTCGGCATTGCCGGGCAGGGTCACGTCGATCGTTGTCTGCAACGACACTGAGCCGGTCCCGGTGGTCGCCAACGCAAGCGTCACCGTCACGGGGGAACTGGAGCCCCCTTCTGTCACGCTCGTTGTCCCGCCCGTGATCGAGACGGTCGCGGAGTCGTTGTCGACAACGGCAATCGTTCGCGTGCCGCTCGCTGTCTTCGTGGCGGTGCTTGTCAAATTCAATGTCTGGCCGGTGAACGTTTCCGTGGAGGCTTCCACGAATCGATCATCGAAGGCTTGAATGACGATGTTGGCTGTTGCTCCGTCGATCGCTCCGGCGGCAAACGTAGCCGCCGTTGTGGTGTAGTCAGGATTTGCCGACAGATCCGCCACCACCGGCACGGCCAACTGTGCTGGCCCCGTCCCATTAGTCGTGAGCGTCAGAGTCACTTGCCGGTTTAGCGATTCGGCTCCTTCCGTCACTGTGGTCGTACCGACGGGGATTGTGACTGTCGCGCTGTCGTTGTCAGTCACGTTGACCGTTGCGGAACCGGTGGTACTGACCGTGGCTAATGAGGTGATGGCCGAACCTGCCGAGATGTTCGCCGACAAGATCTCGATCGCAGTTTCCACCAAGTTATCGTTGACTGCCGTGACCGTAATTAGCTTCGCGCTTGGGGCATCGAACGCCGCCCACGTGACTGTGTCCGCCGTAAAGTCACCGGTTGGGCTCGTCACGGTCGCAGACACTGCCACGTCCAGTTCATCCGAGCCGGTACCGCTGGTGATCAGCGACAGCGTGGCCGTCAGCGATGTGGAATCGTGCGTGCCACCCTCGGACACGCTCGCCGTGCCGGAATACGTCACCAACGCGCTATCGTTGTCGGTGATCGTCAGCGTGTGTGTCGTGTCGCCCAAGCTCACTTGGCCATCCAGAGTGGAGCTTAACGTTCCCACGCTGAAGTTGATCGTCTCGTTTCCTTCCACATGCTTATCGTCCACTACCGTCACGTCGGCTGATTGAGTGGCCGCCGAAAAGGTTCCAGGAGTGAATGTCAGCGTTTGCGCCGCTGGGGAGAAAGTGTAATCCGTGCCACTTCCCGTCGCCGTTCCGCTAGTCAAGTCGGTCAACAGCACCGTCACCGCGTTGTCCAGGCCGATGGGTCCGGTTCCAATCGCGATGATGGAGAGTGTCACGTTCACCGACGGAGTAGCCGTCGCTTCGCCCGACGACTGGTCCGTCTGCGCGTTGATCACTGCCACGTCGTTGTCGTCGATCGTCACGGTGTGCTGATTCGGGGAACCGAGCGCGGCGGTGTCGCCGGGGAGACTGTGCGTTGGGGTGCTTAAATCGAGCCGAACCGTTTCGTTTCCTTCCACACGCCGGTCATCGGTGATTGACACCGAAACGTTTTGCGAAAATGAGGTCGTCACTCCGTCGCCAGTGAACGTCTTGGTGACCGTTGTGAACGTGTAATCGGTGCCGCCACCAGTCGCAGTGCCGGCCCCAACTACGACATCAACCGACATCGTGTCAAGGAGTCCGAGCGGCGCGTCGGTGGTCAGTGTGACGGCAACGGTCTGCGAACCGGCACTTTCCAGTGGCATACTCGAACTGGTCGCGAACGCAAATGTTCCGGCGACAAGCAGTGCTCGCTCTTCCAAGCTCTCAATGATGGTGTCCAGGTCGCTTGTGGGCACTCCTCTCATCGGTGTGGCGAGCCATG
>JAPLNX010000234.1 GCA_026400935.1 Planctomycetia bacterium
ACCTCACTGAAGAGGTTGCGAAGCGGAACCGGATCGTTGAAGAAATGTCGGAGGTTCAAACGCGTGGCACTGGTGAATGGCGCAATCAATTGTGGCGCAGCTTCGACTGGTGGAACCAATTGGGCTACCCGACCTTCAATTTTGAAACACACACACCGAAGCATATGACGAAGCGTCAAATATTTGACGCCTATGCCCAGCTTCGAGACTACGTCTCGGAAGATCGTCACGGCGGGATGGTCGGACCGTCCGGAATTCTCAATCATGCGGTGAAGCACGAAGGGATCGCCGTCACGCACCGGGACGAAGAGAATCTGACTCTCGGATTTGTTTTTAAACCCGCTCGCTATGAGGACATCGTTAATGGAGCCCGTGGGAAAAAGTATCTCTTCTTTAATGAAGGAGCCTTTAGCACCGATATGCGACGGTTTCTCGCGGAACGATTCCCGCAGCCTTGCATCTATGAGTCACAAAACCGGTCGTTGGACTCTCGTGAGTCCACAGAGCGATCATCAAGTTCTCAACGTTATGACCTCTTGTATCTCACGGCCAAATCGAAATGGGGTGACGAACTCAAGTACTCACTACGTTCCTTTGAAAAGTTTTTCCCTCAGCTCGGCCGAGTTTGGATTTTCGGCCACCTTCCTGACTACATCGATCCGGCCAAAGTCTTGCACATCAACGAGCCCGAGTGGGTTAAGCCCCCAGTCTTTGTCGAGTCAGCCGCACTGCAAATACTCAACAACAAACTCGACGGACTGTCGGAAGATTTTATCCTCACACAGGACGACAACTACCTCCTGCGACCAGTCATGTTTGAAGACTTTGGACCGCTCAACGTTCAGAACTTGGATGAAGTCCAAGTCCGTGGCTCGAAGCCGTGGCAATTGATGCTGTGGCGAACGTTTGATTTGCTCAAATTCATGGGACATTCGGTCTATAACTACGAGTCACACACACCGCATCGATTCAATCGGTCCAAACTCAGAATGGTCTCCGAACAATTTACCCGCACGGAAATGGCGGCGACTCACCGCTACCACGGTCTCTGTATCCGCATGGCTTATTGGAACATCCTGAAGGAAGCGAATCGCGCCCCTTTGCGTTCGGCGTCCAAGCATCGAGTTGGATTTTCCCAGCCAGGCGATTCCGAAACCGTCGAACAAATCACTGCCGCGCTGGAAGATCGAATCTTCATGTTTCACGATGACAACGGGTTATCAGACGCATTGAAGTCCGTCCTGGAAACTCACTATCCGAACAAGTCCCGCTTTGAACGTTGACGACGCGTTTACTCGATAGCCGCGCCACTGGCTTTCAGCACGGATTCCTGCACCGCAAGGTCGTGTTGATACGAGAACTCCGGCTCCTTTTCGTGACGGATAATCTTCGCCAAGTCAGCCGCATCACCGACGTAACGTGGGTAGTTTCCGAAGCGGACCTCTTGATAGCCCTTGCCATGTTTGCCACGCGGTTGGTTCAAGGTGAAGCGCACCGACGGCGCGTCGAGCGGTTGAATGTGAAACGTCCCTTCGCTGCCACAGACGACGAAATGACGTCGGTCTCCTCCGTCGATTTCCACTGCACTGGATTTAACGCTCGCGATCGCGCGCGGATACTCGAACACCGCCAGTATGTTGTCGAGCAGCTTGTCATCCTGCGGTCCAACTTTACGAGCGAATGACTTAACGGAGTCAGGCTTCCCCAGAACGCCGACGACCAAATCAATGACGTGACAACCGAGTTCAAACATGATCCCGCCGGGGAACTCCGCGAGCTTGCGTCGATCATCGTTCGGCACAACTTTGCTCATGACGGTGTGGACTTCAAACGGCTCGCCCAGCCAGCCGTTCTTCAAAAACTCCCGCAACATCAGGACCGCTGGGCTGTAACGAAACATGTAGCCCATCTGCACGACGAGATGCTTGCGAGCGGCCTCGTCCAAAATCTTTTTGAAATGCGGCAGAGACGCACCAGCAGGCTTATCGAGATGAATGTGCTTGCCCGCCGCAATGCAGTCATCGGCAGTCTTGAGCAAGTCGCGCACCTGAGTTTCCACACCGACCACTTGCAGACCCGGTGTGTTGAGCAATTGCTCCTGAGTCATGAACTTCAAGTCGCGATAGAGCGGATCTTTCTCCGCACGCTGTCGCAGTTCGGGGTCCTGCTCAACAACGCCGACAACCTCCCAATCGGTCGACTGCCGATACACGGCAATCTTGTTGGCATGAGCGTGACCGACTCCGATTTGGCCGTATTTGAGTTTCATGAAGAGCCCCAAAGCTTGTAGAACGGTTTTCCAAACTGATCGGAGTTTACAATCAGACCGACCGAACGATTTGAAAAAACGTTCTACGAAATGACGGACAGCAACAAGCCATCAAAACCCGCGCAGCTTAGTCGCGTCAGCCACCCGTTCTAAACCGAGTAAGAACGCACCTCGGCGGAGTGTTGTTTGATGCAACGCGGCTTTCGCTTTTACGGCCTCGAACGCTTGGACCATGCGGCGTTCGAGACGTTCATTGACCTCGGACAATTCCCAGCGGAATTGTTGCAGGTTCTGCACCCACTCGAAGTAACTCACGGTAACGCCGCCAGCGTTGGCCAAGACGTCTGGCACCACATGAATGCCTCGCTTCTCGAAAATCTCATCCGCTTCAAACGTCGATGGCGCGTTCGCACCTTCGACGATCAACTTCGCCTTCACGGCATGAGCGTTTTTCTCGGTCAAAACATCTTCGAGCGCCGCAGGGATGAGCACATCACAATCGGTCGTGAGTAGGTCCGCGTTGGAAACAGAATCTCCGCCATGCAAACCTTGGATCGAGCCATTCGCCGCCTGAAGCTCCAACGCTTCCTTCAAATCAATTCCTTGCTGATTGACTCGACCGCCGGAAACGTCGCTGATCGCCACGATCTTGGCACCCATATCACGTAACGAGATCGCCGTATGCGAGCCAACTTTTCCGAAGCCTTGAATAGCGACGCGAGCCCCTTTCAATTCGATCCCAAATGTGCGACACGCTTCGCGAGTACAAAAAGCAACGCCCAATCCTGTCGCCGCCCCTCGTCCTTCAGACCCGCCGAGTGACACCGGCTTACCCGTGACAACTGCAGGCGTATAACCGTGGCTCCGAGAGTATTGATCCATGATCCATGCCATTGTCTGTTCGTTGGTGGCGACGTCAGGAGCGGGGATATCAATGTTCGGGCCAATGATGGGATTGATGACATCGGTAAAGCGGCGAGTCAGTCGCTCGAGTTCGAGCAACGAAAGCTGCTTCGTATCAACCTGAATGCCTCCCTTCGCACCCCCAAAAGGGATGTCGACGATCGCCGTTTTCCAAGTCATAAGCGAGGCCAATGCACAGACTTCTGAGTCGGTCACATCCGGGTGATAACGCAGTCCCCCTTTGAACGGCCCACGTGCATCGTTGTGCTGAATCCGATAGCCGATGAAGACCTCCAACTTGCCGTTGTCGCGAATGATCGGAATCTCGACTCGCAACTGCCGATCAGGCGTCATCAAGAATCGAGTCAGCGCCTCGTCGAGCTTCAACGTCTTCGCGGCTTCCAACACATAACGATTCACAGTCTCAAGCGCGTTCATGGCTGCCTCCTGGTTTGCTGAACCGCCTTTGCGGATGACCTGGATTCTCTAAGCTCTCGATGGTCGTGAACGAGACCTAATTCTGGTGAGCGGCCAGGCGCTAGCCCAATGGCACTTACTTTAAAAGACACTTGAGTTTGGCACGGCGTTTGCGCCCGGGAGAAAGACCTCTTGGAAGGGAGTCATTCTGGCATGGCGGCGAGAAAAAAGGTTGAGGTTGAGGTCGATCCTGCGCG
>JAPLNX010000272.1 GCA_026400935.1 Planctomycetia bacterium
AAACGTAAAGTGCTGGTGCATCGCTGGGACTCCATTCCCAAAAGGATCTTTCCAAAACACCCCAATGCGAATCTCCCAGCGATGTTTTCCTCAACCTCTCTTTTGTTCAGAATCCTTGCGTTTGAGATTCATGACCGCCGGCAGCTTCTATTGATTGTGATTTGGCGTGAGAGGAAATCTGCGAACATTTATTTTCAAGGTTTGGTTGCAACCAGAGATCCACGCATCACCAAAGCCAAGTTGGCTGAGTCGGTTGAAAAATGAGCTGCTGCGGCACGAATTCAACGAACTCTAGAGATTCCAAACATGCCATGTTCTCGAACTTCGGCGCTCGACGTTGTCGTGCTGCTGCTGGCCAGCGTCGCTGTTGTGGAGACAACGGTCGCTCAGAACGCTCCTGCAAACAGAGCCGTTTTTGACTCGGTCAAAATGGTGAAAGAGCAGTACAACGCGTTGGGAAAGCAACTCGTTGCCATTGTTAGCGACACGAAGCAACGCGCCGAAGATCGATCTGAAGCAGTTCGCTCACTCGTCGATTTGAAGTACGTACCGGCGATTGAAGTCCTCATTAAACACATCGACTTGGTGGATCCGACCGTGACCAGTATTTCGGGCGCATTCATTCAGAATCGCCCGTGTGCGTTGGCGCTCATCGAGTTTGGAGCGATTGCACACAGCCAGATCATATCGGCATATCTCGCGGAACCTGATCCGGTTGAGAGATCATCCGGCGTGAAAGACCAGCGGAGGTATCTACTTCGTTGTGCCATCGGAAGCCGAGCCTCATTGCAAGTTGCGGATGTTTACTTTCAGGGGTTAGTCGCGAAGCGTGATCCACGTATCTCCGCCGCCAAAAAGCGACATTGGGAAAATATGCTCGCCAATTAACTCAGAAATGTATCTGCCGATGGAACTTATTAACGTCATGTGAAGCGAATCCCTGAAACACCGTACTTTGACTAAATAGCAATCACAGACTGTGTTTGATGACGTGCTTGAAAGTGACTGATGGATGTCGTCTATCTCTTCCGCCACAGCAAATTCGGCGACGCCGAGATTCGATATTCGCTCCGAAGTGTGGCGGCGAATCTTTCTTTGGTACGGAAGGTTTGGGTGTTTGGCGATCGACCGGAATTTCTGAGTGACGATAAGAACCGCGTCGAACATGTGCCGTGGGAGGCGGTGGCTTGGCTGCGGCATGTGCGTGTTCCGGTGCGGAATTTTTTCTTGCAGTGTTTTCTGGTGGCGCAGCATCCGGAAGTCGCCGCCGAGTTTTTGCTGTTCTGCGATGACTACATCATGCTCAACCATGTGTCTGAAGCGGTGGCTCGGCGCGATCGGTATTTACAGGACTTGGCTCAGGTCACGGAGCGAGGAGGCGGAGTCTGGAAACAGACGCTCTGGCGGACTCACGACTGGCTCAAACGCTTGGGCTACGGCACTCTCAACTTCGAGACACACACGCCGATGTTCTTGACCAAGAAGCGCGCCTTTGAGGCTTATCGCGACCTACATGACTACGTCACCGAAGATCGCTTCTTTGGGATGCTGGGACCGACTGGAATTCTCAGCCACGCTCACAAACAAGAACGGTTTCCACTGACTCTACTCAGTGACGAAAACTTGAGCGTCGGCTTTCACTACCAACCAGCGGTCTATGCCGACATCGTCGAGAAGAGCCATGGTAAACTGTTCTTGAACTTTGACGACGAGGCTTTCAGCGACGACCTGCGCAGGTTTTTTAGCGAGCGGTTCCCGGAACCGTGTGTCTATGAGTGAGCGGCCCCCTCAGCGATCGAGCCTCTTTAGACATCAAACAGACCATGTCTTCGTCGATCTCGCAACAAGGAATTCCAGGAAAAAAGTCTGCGCGGGGCATCCATTGTGGAATTGAGTGGCTACACTCTGCCGCGTGACGGCGAAGAGGCTCGGACGTGTCGTTCGGCCAACGTTGCAAAAGTTTGTTTTGAGAAGGTACTTGGAATGGCTGAAGGCACGATTAAGAAGGTGACGGAAAAAGGTTTTGGATTCATCGACACCGGCAACGGCGGCGACATGTTCTTCCACATGTCGAACCTTGATGGTGTTCGATTTGAAGAACTCCGGGAAGGTCAACGAGTGACCTTCACCGTCGGGCAGGGTCCGAAGGGTCCGCGAGCGGAAAATGTTCGCTTGGCATAATTGCAGCATTGCTTCAAATTGCAGAGAAGCTGACGATCTCGTCGGCTTCTCTGCGTTTATAGAGGTCGCTCAGTAACCCGAAGAGTGAATGAGGGTGATTGCGTTACGCGACATCAGTTACGTAAGGACTAGCTCTCGCTCACACTTTGGGTCATTAGGCAAACTCCAAATTCATCGGAGGATCATCATCGCTAAAAATCAAAACACGTTCGCCAAGCGAAATCGCGAAATGGAAAAAAAACGCAAAGCTGACGAGAAACGTCAGGATCGCCAGAAGAAGAAGGACGACGGTCCGGTGCCTGGAACTGAGCCGGGAATCCAAATTGCCTACCATCCCGATAGCGACTGCCCTCCGGAAAGATTGAGCTTTGGTCGGTAAACCATCTCGGTGAATAAACTAAGACTGTAAAACTCATCAGATACTTGCTCGAAACGCCTGCGAGGGATCGCCCGCGTGATCTCTCGCAAGGGTTTTGGGCAATATCGCCTTCGACTTGGAGAGGTCTGATCGTGACTCGTATTGTTGATCTCGTTACCCATGACATCCGTTTTCCAACGTCACGTAGCTTGGATGGTTCGGATGCGATGAATCCAGACCCGGATTACTCGGCTGCGTATGTGGTCCTCAAAACGGACCATCCGGCAGGGCATGAAGGGCACGGGATGACGTTCACGATTGGTCGTGGTAACGATCTCTGCGTGCAAGCAATTGAAGCGATGAGGCATCTCATTGTTGGCCACTCGCTGGAAGAATTCACGTCGGACTTCGGTCGTTTCTGGAGGCATGTGACTAGCGACAGTCAGCTTCGCTGGGTCGGGCCAGAAAAGGGAGTCATTCATCTCGCAACTGCTGCGGTCGTCAATGCGGTGTGGGATCTGTTCGCGAAGGTCTCCGGGAAACCACTCTGGCAATTGCTCTGCGACATGACTCCGGAGGAACTCGTGCGCTGCATCGACTTCCGCTATATCACCGATGCACTCACACCCAGCGAAGCGATCGAGTTGCTCCAAAAGCTCGCACCAACGAAAGCTGAGAGAATCGCGCAGATGCAACAGTCGGGCTATCCGAGCTACACGACTTCCGCAGGCTGGCTCGGCTACGACGACGACAAGCTCCGACGGCTTTGTCGCGATCTCTCTTCACGCGGTTGGACGCACTTCAAAATCAAAGTCGGTCGCGATCTGCAAGACGACATCCGCCGCTGCCGCATCATCCGCGAAGAGATCGGCTGGGATCGTCGGTTAATGATGGACGCCAACCAAGTTTGGGACGTCAGCCAAGCGATCGCCTGGATGCGACAACTGGCCGAATTCAAACCGTGGTTCATCGAAGAGCCGACCAGCCCGGACGACGTCCTCGGTCACGCCACGATTGCCAAAGCCATTGCGCCCATTCAAGTCGCCACCGGCGAGCACTGTCAGAACCGAGTCCTCTTCAAGCAGTTCTTGCAGTCTGGCGCGATCGGCGTTTGTCAGATTGATAGTTGCCGCATCGGTGGCGTGAATGAAATTCTCTCAGTCCTGCTGATGGCCGCCAAGTTCGGCATCCCCGTCTGCCCTCACGCTGGCGGCGTCGGCCTGTGCGAATATGTGCAACACCTCGCGCTCTTCGATTTCATCGCGGTCAGCGGCTCGCTGGAGAATCGCCTCTGCGAATACGCCGACCATCTTCACGAACACTTCATCGATCCGCTCGTAATGAAGAGTGGCCATTACCAACCTCCGATCGCCCCCGGCTACAGCATCACGATGAAGCCGGAATCGCTCGCCGAGTTCTCGTTCCCGAATGGCATCGCGTGGCGTTGAGGTTGCTTCACGCTAGCCCGCCGTGCAAGCGAGGGAAGTTCGTCGCAAACCCTCGCTTGCGCGGCGGGCTAGTTTTGCGACTGTCGCCGGACTTCGCGTTTGATACGGGTGACGACGCCTCGGAATCCTTGCTGACGCTGCATTCCGAGTGCTCGCTGTAGACCGGTGTGGGCGACGAGATCGTCAGGCAAAGCTGCGATCTCGTCAGGCGTTGCGCCATTTAAACCTTGAACCACGAGCGTGACCAATCCACGTACAGTCGGGGATTTCTTCGGAACGTCGGCCTCAATGTGGACTCGTCCGTCGAGAACATCGACCCACAAGTAGACAGCGGTCTGACATTCTTGGACGCGGCATGATTCCGCATCGGGGCCAGCCGTGCGCCCGCCGGATGTAGCGGGAAGCTCGCCGGACATTTCAATCAACAACTCAAGCTTGTCTTCGTCGTCGAGTTCGTCGAAATCAGCAATTAATTCATTCAGTCGCATCATCATCAAAATTTCGCTCTTACATCATCGAGTGGTGGTTCATTTCGCTTGGCCATTGGAGTTCGGAACGATGAAACTCATGTGCATTTCAGCGTGGCGAAGTTGCAATTGCACAATTTCCTCTGATGCCATCTTGCCTAAAAACGGATGCGGTGCTGTGGGGACTTCGTGCGAGAAACGCTCAATCGCCAAACTCATTTGGCGAAGCCCCTCTTCGTTGGAAATGTTGTCGTCGGGCAGGATCGCCTTGCCTCGTTCCGGCAACTGAAATCCGGATCGCATCGGCTTGATGAGCAGCGAATTTTTGACGAAAGCAGCAATTATCCAACGCGCAAACCATGGAGCTTGAAAGCCGAACCCATCAAACGCGCAATTCATGGTTTTCGCGAGGTGTTGGCAGATTTGGCCGAAGGTCCAATGCCCAACGGTGTGATGGCTGCTCAGCAATTGCTCGGCGTCTTGAATAATGTCAGAGAGTGTGGAATATCGCACGCTCCGTCGCGAACTGGACGTCTTGGCGGACATGTTGGTAACTCCCGGTGAATGTTTTGGGGCGGCATTGTGAGGGACAATCAGGCCAACTCACAAGCTCGCCGCTTTTGATGCCGTGCTATGGTTGGGCTATAGTCCCCGCCCGCGTTCAAGAGACGGAACAATCAACACACCACGAAAGGCAACTCATGGCTAAATTCCTTGGAGTTTCTGCGGAAGTATTGAAACAACTGGCCCAGTACGACACACCGACAATCGCCAATGCGGTCGAACTGTGGAACATTCGGCCTCGCAATTTGGGTTACATGAACGGCAGCATCACCGCCTGCTATCCGAAACTTCCGCCGATGGTGGGCTATGCATTGACGACCACCTTTCGCAGTATGTCGCCTCCACGCGGCGGGGATGCATACTCGGGAATTGCTCAACAACTTGAGTCGATTCCGGAATTTCCTGGGCCACCCGTGATCGTATTTCAAGATCTTGATGTCCCCTGCGCGTCAGCGACGTTCGGCGAAGTCATGTGCTCAACCTACAAAGCATTCGGTGCCGCAGGATTGATCACCTCGGGAACAGGCCGAGACCTTGATCAGGTCGAAGGCTTGGATTTCCCCGCATTCACGAACGGGACAATTTGTGCTCATGGATATTGCCACATGCTGGCCTTGAATGTTCCAGTAACAGTCGGCGGGATCATGATTTATCCCGGTGATCTGCTACACGGAGACCGCAACGGCGTCTCGACAATCCCGGTCGAGATTGCGTCAGAAGTTCCTGGTGTCTGCCAAGAGGTGGCTGTCGCGGAGGCAATCATTCTGAATTATCTCAAAGGCTCAAATCTCAATCCGAAGGATTTCGCTGCCGCTCGTGCCGAGTGCGGAGCGATGATCAAGGCGGTCGAGAAGCGACTGAGTGGGAAGTGATGAGGACTTCGCCCCCACCGAGCACGCCTCAATAGAATCGGGCCTTTGCACTACGAGTGAATACACTCGGCATCATTCCGGTCGATCTTGACGTAGTGCAAAAGCCCGAAAACCATGGAGGCAAGCTCAGTGGGGCTTGCCCTGATTCCACGTGCGAGGCAGTCCTTCAGCCAACAAAAAAACCGCGGTCAGTCTTGCGACAGCCGCGGTCAATAAGCCTCTTCTCGTGCTGAATTGCGACGGTGGAGTCGCTGTGCGAATCGGGCGAGAACCGGGTCGTGCTTAGGCACTGCACGTACCAAAGTTGGTTCAGGCCCACGCGGTTTTTTTAGGCACCTCCGTCTGAATTACTGACGAGAAGCTGGCAATTCCCAAGTTTGAGGCTGGGAACTCAGAAGCAAAACGGCAAGGTTCACGTTAAGTGAGTTGACCTCGATCAGGTGCGATCTGAGCAATTGGTCGTTCGAGCTGTCGCATTCCAAGCACAGGTTTAATCGGCAGTGACGATCATCCGGTCGCTTCGATTCTTTGTCGAAGGAACGATTTCCATCGAAATGTCTCGTTCACGAATTTCGATGGCGGTCGCGAACGCGTTTCAATCTGCATTGTGATCGCAATATACTCCCCGCTCTCATTGCCTCCTGGATGGTGGCTTTCGACTGAAATTATTTCACTCTTGTCTTGGAGCCTGCTCATGAATCGCCCTGCCCTGTCGCTTGGTTCTCGTCGTGAATTTCTACAATGGACCGCTGCAGCGGCCGGCGCGGTAGCATTTTCGCCAACCGTCAGCTTTGCAGCTGACGCCGATCCTTATGGTGGTTTCAAGGTCGGCATTCAGAGTTACTCATTGCGTGGTTTCGACGGCAAGACCGCGATGCAACATTCGCAAAAACTCGGCCTCAAATACTGGGAGTCCTTTCGTAATCACATCGCGATGGACACCTCACCGGAAAAGGTCGCTGCGGTGAAGGCGATGCTCAAGGAGCACGGCATCACGTTGCTGGCATTCGGAGTCGAGAGCTTTAATGAAAATGAAGGAGCCGCACGAAAGGCGTTCGATTTCGCGAAAGCGATGGGAGTCATGTCAATCAGCGCCGATCCCAAGAAGGACAAGGCGACGTTCGACTTGCTCGACAAACTGGTTGCCGAATACGACATCGCGATCGCGATTCACAATCACGGTCCGAAGGCGAGCTACGACAAAGTGACCGACGTTCAAACTTGGGTTAAAGACCGTCACCCCAAAATCGGCGCTTGTGTCGATACAGGCCACTATCTGCGAAGTGACGAGGACCCCGTCGAAGTGATTGAGAAGCTGGGCAAGCGAGTGTTCGGCGTGCATCTGAAAGACGTCAAGAACCTGCCGGGGGGCGGCAAGAAGTTCACGATCCTCGGCGAAGGGGATCTGCGATTAGCTGATTGCCTGAAGTCGCTCAAAAAGCTCGACTACAAGTATTCTCTTTCGCTGGAATACGAAGAGAACGAGAAGAACCCAATCGCCGACATCGAACTCTGCTTGAAGGCCGTTCAAGACGCGGTCAAGAAGATCGGCTAATCGTTGAGCGATAATTCTCGCTCAAACTCCATCAAAAATGCCCAGCGTTCTGGTGGCAGAACGACTGGGCTTTTTTGTGTCAGTAGCGTTTGATCCCACTTTTCATCAGCAGGAAGCCAAAGAGCCAAACGCCTGAAAGCACCAATGTGTAACTTGCCGGCCTCAAGCCGCCCCAGAATGAACGAATACCTTCGACGTAATATCGACCGTACTCACCGCAGATTTGCCAAAAGGTGCTCATGATTTATCGCTAAGAAGACAGAGTATTTCTAAGCCTGTAGTCTGCAGTCAATTTTCAACCTAGCGGAAGCATAGGTCACAAATTGGACTCGAGCGGACTCAAATTTTGACGCACCGAGGTTTCTAATGAACCGTTCCGAGTAAGCGTTATTGAGAGATCTTGAAAAGGTGCTCGTCAGTTCGCAGATACATAGCACCGTTCGAAAAGGCTGGAGTTGCAAACGTACGACCAGAGACTTCGTTGGTTCCGAGCACGGAAAACTCCGAGCCGAGTTTTACCCATGTAGCCAACCCATTTTCGCTCAAAAACAGCACTCGATCGTTGGCATAAATCGGTGATGCCGAATAATTGCCACCGAGCCGTTCCATCCAATGTTGTTCTCCGGTCTTCGCATTCACACAAGAAGCGACTCCGTTATCGGAGATGAAGTACAACTCATCGCCGATCAACAACGGAGACGGAGTGCTGGGGGCTCCTCGCTTGATTCGCCAAGCGACGTGCGATTCCGTGACGTCCCCTTCCCCGCCAAGTCTGACGGCCATTAGTTCGGGGTTGTCGTAATCGTGGTTGTAGATCACCAATCCGTGACCGATCGCCGGTTGAGGGACGACTGACCAACCCGGTGCCCGCACGCGCCAAAGTTCTTTGCCACTGGCGAGATCGTAAGCCGCGAAGTGTGCTGGCCCAGGTGCCATGACTTGGGCCTTCCCACCCACCAACGCCACGGTCGCCGTCACGAACGAATGGCTGATGCGAGCCTCAACAGACCTCGGACTCTTCCAGGCCACCTTACCGGTCTCTGCATCAATCGCCGCGACGAAAGGTTTTTGGCTTCCATCGCACACAACCACCAATTTGCCATCGTGCAAGACGGGCGATCCTCCGCTCCCGTGCAGCGGCGGATAAATGAGTTCGGTGTTGAGCCACAGTATCGAGCCGTCTGCTGCCGCCAGCTTGGCCATGCCGAACGTTCCGAAATGGACAAAGACCGCTCCATCACGGACCACGGGGGTGGGACTCGCGTGGCTGTTCTTCGTGTGAATCTCAGGAGCCTTCTCGAGCGATCGAACCTCACGATCCCAGATCACCTTGCCAGACTGAGCATCCACCGCCAACGCTCGCAACGCCAACCCGCCATCGCGAGGGACCGCAGTCGTCAGAAAAACCTTCCCATCGACAACTGCGGGAGAAGACCAGCCCAATCCTGGTATGGGCGTTTTCCAGGCGACATTCTTTGTGTCGGACCATTCCACGGGAGTCACGGTTCCGACAACGTGACCATCGGAGTTCGGTCCACGAAACTGAGGCCAGTCACCCGCCATCAACGCGCACAAACCGCACATCACAACGAACATCGAAAAGGCTCCTCGCGAAATTGGAAACTCAGCAAGCACATCCAGCGGCGCGAGATGTTAGTTTCCCAATGGCCATGACCGAAGCCCGACCTGTGGCGCACGCAACCCGCGTGTGAAGGATTCAACAACAGCCTCCACACGCGAGCCGTGTGCGCCACAGGTTTCATCACGAATCGCAGCAAGCCGGACTCCACTGGCCCATCGGCATTTCAAACAGACTCGCTGCGGACAATGCCTAGCATGACAACTACTTTTTCAACTCACCCGCCGCGTTCTCGACCGGCCAGATTTTCGTCTGTGAAAGGGCTTTGGTGAGTGGTTCGACTTTGCCAAATTGATTGACGAACTCCCATCCGCCATTGGCTGATGGCTGAGCCTTCAAGCCACTTACTCTACTGTGCGGCATCCACAAGAACGGCACTCCTTGACGTATGACGACTCGCTCAGTCCCATGTTCCTTTTGACCAACGATGACATCTTCGGAAACTCCGTGTGGAAAATAGACAATCGGCCCTGCCGTTAGGGGATCACGAGGAGTCTCCGCAAAGTACGTCGGCACCAACTCGCTCAGCGACTCCGGATAGCGATCGTGTTCGCGATGAAAGTCTGCGAGAGCCAACAACAGCGTCGTGGCTCGGAAGGATTCCAAACGGTGAATGAAATTATTTTCCACCAGCGCCACCAAACCCCAATACATATTCGGCGGAACTAACGCCGACCGTGCAATGACCGATTCGGGGGAGTTCGAGTTATCGCCGAACTTTGTCAAAAGCTTCTCTCGTTCGTTTGCAGGAATGCGATTGGGCGTTCTTGCGAACTCTGAATCAGGCGCGATTGAGATTGAGGGGAGCCCTGTTGGTAAATTCCACTTCAGCAGGCTCCGCAATTGTTCGGCGCGCTGCCATGCAATCCACGATTGCCAACGCATCACTCGTTCGGAGCGCCAACGCTCCCAAGGCGAAAACATCCAAATCTTTCGGAGGAGACCAACTTCGAGATTACTCAGTTGATTGTGCTGTCCTTGTCGTTGGACGTGTTTCTTCCACCGATCCCCAAACTTCAACATTTCGCGGGCTTCGAGGAATTCACGGTGGACGTCGTACTGCATCGCCTCCGGGCTGGAGGCAATCTCCTCCAGCTTGCGAATCGCCGCGATGACACGCTCGCGAGTTTGATCTTTGTGTCGCCCCCAGTGGGTGACGTCAAACATCAGTTGTGCCTCATGATTTGACGCGATCCGTGGACCGAACAACTCAGGAGTCAAACTGGCTCGTAAGTTGAACCGTCTCTGCATTTCAAACGCGACGACGATTTCTTCCCAGGCTTGATCCAATTGTCCCGACTGCAACGACAACTCGCCTTGCCGAATCATGAACCACGTCAGCTTTGCAAATCGTTCCGGATACCAGTCGATCGGGCGTTTCGGAAGTCCCTCTTCCACCAATGCCAAGGGCACCGGCGGCATTCGGTGAGCCTCGCGCAACAGCGGCAACACTTCGACATGCTGGGCCAGCCAGTCGCGATGAAACTCGGTGTATGCTTCGGTGTGAATCTGGTTGTCAGTCCAATCCGGATGCGCCTGCTTCAACCTGACTTTGCGAGCTTCATACGTTTCGAGCTGGTCCTCGCCTCGTTCGATCTCAATCAACGCGCGGCGATAGAGGTCGAGCGTGGCTTTTTCAGCAGGCGTCAATCGAGCCAACGCTTGCGGAGCTTCGTCCCATTCAGGTGGTTCAGGTGGTAACGTCACGACCGGGATTTGGATGACTCGGTAAGTCGCGCACGTGATTAACAACAAGCAGATCGGAACACCCAATCCGAGTGCGAGCCGCCAGCGAGCGACTCGGTCGCGGCGTTCTTCGATCCAGTCGTTCGCTTTGAGCCATGTCACGAACAGCCCGATCACCGGCCACGCACCGATCGACCACCAGATCGGTGCTAGCCACGAGGTCATCCCAATCGACCAGATGATGCCCATGATCGTCAAGAACAACCCCACCGCCAGCGCCATGACCGTGTTGCGACATATCATCGCGGCGAACTGCGCCGCCGAGTAACAGACGAACGGACCAATCAACACGGAGGACCATTCAAATTGGGAACAGGCGATGTCACGCTGAAACGCTTGCGGGTTACGCCAACAGAGCCATGCACCGCCGAGCGTCATCAGCACGACCGGCGGAAGCCACGTTGCGTGCCGGCTCAGCCAAACGATTCGGGGAGTACAACCTCGCTCCGTCACGAATCGAAACCGGCCTCCCCATTGTTCCGATCCGAATGCAAACAGGCCGCACACAAAACTCCCGATGAAATACGGCAGCATCAGCGCGTGCCATTGAGCGAGTGTCGGAGTCAGCTTCAAACAGCAGACATACCACAGCAACACAGCCCCCACGACCCAGCGTGCATCACGCCAACCGAGCCACAGCAACCGCGACCAACCAAGCTGCCGCTGTCCGAGATACGGCGGCAACTCACCAGCAGCGGGATAACTCAACGCCATGTCTGGCTGCATCCCAAATCGCCAGCGCGGCAATCGCAACCGGTCTTCAAACCAAAATTTACCAACGACAATGTCGGCAACAGCAATCAACACCAGCACCACGATTCTCGCCATGAGCAGCTTGAAATCTTCGCTGGCGGCGGAGACATCGAAGCCATGCTTGCCCGTCGTGAGATAGGGCAACGTTACCTGCATCATCAACGACTGCAATGAAACGGCGATGATCACGGCCCAGAGCGGTTGTCGAATCATCAGTGAGGCGAGCACGCTCCAGACAAAAAGCTCGGCCATGTAGAGCACGCCGTAAGCACCGAACCACGATGGTTCAATCGCCGCGAACCGAACAAAGAGGATTTGAGTCAGCAGCCACAAGGCCGCCGTTAGCACGAGAAAGCTCACAGCCGCGAATCCAACTTTCGCAAAAAAGAGTCGCGGTTGATTCGACGGCAACACACGCTGGAAATCGAACGAACCGGTCTCATGCTCCACCGAAAACATCGTCGCGCAGCAGCCCAGCAAATAGATGGCGGAGGTGACGAAGCCAATCGCAAAGAAGCCGCGAGCCAAGTCCGGTGAAATGAATTCTGCGCGAGGACCATCAACAATCCACATCAACACCAGCCACGCCAATTGCAGTACCGGCGAGGCAATCAACAACGCCAACCACAGCGGTCGTTGAACGCGGTATTCCTTCCAGACCAAACGCCAGAATTGTGTGTCTGAGAACATGATGGTCTCATCGTAGCACAGGCGGCTCGCCTGTGCTTCTTGAGTCGTTGAAGAGTTTTGAAACTTCAGCAGTCGTCTGAGGAGACACAGGCGAGCCGCCTGTGCTGCGGAGTCATTGCATGTATGCGGTGAAGATTTCTTCGAGGTTCGGTTTGCGGACGGCGACCTCGGCGACTGACTCGTGCAGTCGCAGACTCTCGATGTCGGGCGGCTGAGCACCGCGAGTCAGGACTTGCCACTGCCGCGAGCGGCGTGATTGGCGCAAGACTTCGCCAGCGATTTCCGGAGGTTGTGCGAAACCTTCTGCAAGAGTGACGGTCAGTTCGGTGATCTCCTCTTTCAATCGTTCGAGTCGCTCGCACAACAACAGCTTGCCATGTCGTAAGATCGCGACCATGTCGGCCACTCGTTCGACTTCGTGAATCTGGTGGCTCGACAAAAACACCGTCTTGCCGGTCGCCGTCCGATCGACCATTCGTTCGAGGAACTCGCGACGGACCATCGGATCGAGTCCCGAAGTCGGCTCGTCGAGGATCAGCAACTCCGGGTCATGGCCCAGCGACAGTGCGAGCGCGACTTTCGCCTTCATCCCTTTCGAGAGTTCTTTGATCTTCCGCGTCGCGGGCAATTCAAATTGAGCGGCCATCTGCCGATACCTCGGCAAGAAGCCGGCTCCATAAAAGCCCGACGTGTACCAACCGATTTCATCGACCGTCATCCATTCGTAAAGCGTCGGCTTCTCGAACACGCAGCCCGCTCGCTGCCGGATTTCCAAACCTTGCGTGCGGCAATCGAGTCCGAGCACTTCCAGCTTCCCTGCATCGGGATGTCCAAGCCCAAGCAACGCTCGAATGGTTGTCGTCTTCCCCGCCCCGTTTTCACCAAGCAGCGCGAAGATCACGCCGCGAGGCACCTCGAACGAAACACCATCAAGAGCCAGTTCGCGGCCATACCGCTTGGTGACATTGTCTAACCGGATGATCGGAGCGTTGTCGATTGTGGTCATGATGATTCCTCTGTTCCAGGTAAGCCGGGCGGTGTCAGCCCCCGGACGACTCGCAACAAGATTTGTCCGAGGGCTAACGCCGCCCGGCTCGCCAATAGGCTCACTTCCCCTTCAACTTCGCCGCCAGTTTCTTGTCGATTGCCGGCATCTCGGCGGCGATCAACTTTTGGATTTCGTCGGCACCAAGACCGCTTTGGCGAGCTTCCCAAAGCACTTCACGCAGACGCTCTTGAACCAGAGTGATTCGTTCCAAGCGGCACTGTTTGAGTGCTCCCGCTGAGACTGCCAACCCCATGCCACGCACACTCTCGAGCACTCCTTCGACTTGAAGCTGCTGATAGGCCTTCGAGACGGTGTTGAGATTCACCGCCAGTTCGCGAGCTAGCTCACGCACAGACGGAGCCATTTCCCCCGGCGGCAATGCGCCAGTCGCCACAGCGAATTTGATCTGCCGGACGATCTGGTCATAGATCGCCAAACCGCTGTCCGGATCGACGTGCAGGAACATGACTGTCTCCGTGTCATAGTTGACCATGACAGTATGATGACACAGCAGCAGACTGCAAGCGTTATTTTTGCGTAGAGGGGCTTTGTGCGTGATTAATGGGAAGAATGAGATTTATGAAACAGCTTCTGGGATCAGTCCCATGAATCGCATTCTTCCCAGCAATCCCATCAACCGTTGTCAGCACTCCGGTCGTCAATCACCGCAATCCCACCTGTGTCAGCGGACATTTCTCCGCGACGAAAGTTTCGCGGCGGGCGTCTTGTGGGAACTCCACAGTGACCGACTGACGCCGCATGATTTGGCCGACTTCGATGACTTTGCCGATACCATATCGTGGGTGTCGGACGGTATTGCCAATCGCGAACAGCGGAGCCGATTCGGCTGTGCGTGACTGCAACAGTGCGGCACCGGTCGTCAGTTTGGACTTCAGATCGGGAAACGAACGAGTCGGTGACTTACTCACAACCGGTTCGTCGAACGATTTAACGACTGACTCGATCACCGGCTCGGCGAGGACGTCGGCGTCATCGATGTTCACTTCGTATTTGACTGGCCGATCCCCGAAGGACTGTTCACGAATCTGCTCACTCGGTCCGCTCGCTCCGAAATCGAAGTCGAGGAAATCATCGGGGACTTCTTGACTATCTTCATCATAGGACGGCTTCTTCCGCTTTCCGAACTTGATTTCAAACGGTGATTCCGAAGTGTGATCGACAGTTTCAAACTCGATCTCGGTTTGAAACTGACTCGGCAGCGTGTGCAACGGGCGACCGAAGCTGTATCGCTCGACGCATTGCGTTAGATGTAGTTGCTTCATCGCACGAGTAATGCCGACGAACAACAGACGGCGTTCTTCTTCGAGGGCCGACAGCGCACGCCGGTAATCGTCTTGATCGTTCACGGCTCGTTCGTGCGGAATCAAGTTTTGCTCGAAGCCGAGTATGAACACGACGGGAAACTCGAGCCCCTTAGCGGCGTGTAGGGTCATCAGTGTGACTGCTCCGGCGTCGCGGTCAATTGCGTCACTGTCACTGACGAGCGCGGTCGTCTCGAGAAACGCTTGTAGCGAACCTTCCTCACCGGCGGTCTCGTCGTATTGCTGAGCGGCGAGAATTAACTCGGTAACGTTGCCAAGTCGCTGCTGTTCTTGTTCATCATCGCTCGCGTCCCATTCTTTTCCATAACCTGTTTCTGCAAGGATCGCTCGGAGCAGTATCGCGACGGGGCCAGCCGCCTTGTCACGCAAGCCGTGCATCAACTCGGCAAACGCGAGTAGTGCTTTCGTCGGAGCGGCAGAGAGTTCGGGAATTTCTCGCGCGTGGGACGCCGCTTCGGGCAGCGTCAGTTCGTGCTTGTCGGCGAACCGCGTCAGCTTTTCGAGCGAACTCTTGCCGATGCCGCGCGGCGGATTGTTGATGACTCTCGACATCGCCGCCCGATCAGCAGGATTCTCGATCGCTCGCAAGTAAGCCAGCATGTCTTTGACTTCGGCGCGGTCATAAAAGGCCAAGCCAGCGGCGACTTGATACGGAACCTGATGTCGGCTGAGTGCCATTTCGACTTCACGCGACAGCCAGTTCACGCGATAAAAGATCGCCACGTCGGACCAATTCCACACTCCCGCTTCGACGTCGGCTTTGATTTGCAACGCGAGCTTGTCCGCTTCTTGCTGCCCGTTCCAGAAGCGATGCAGCTTGATGTCGTCTCCCGCTTCATTGTGCGTGCGGAGCCGCTTTGCTTTGCGGTGAATGTTGTGTTCGATCAGCGAATCGGCCGCTCGCAAGATGGACTTCGTGCTGCGGAAGTTGTCCTCCAACCGCACCACTTCGGCGTCCGGATAGTCCGACTCAAACCGCAAGATGTTGTCGATACGTGCCCCACGCCAACCGTAAATCGATTGGTCGGGATCACCGGTCGCACAGAGGTTCGGGACGTCATGAGCGAGTCCGCGAATCAGCTCGTATTGGGCGAGGTTCGTGTCTTGGTACTCGTCAACCAGGATGAAGCGATACTGCTGATCAAGCTCGCTACGGAGGTCCGGGTTGTCCCGAAGCAACGAGACCACATGCAGCATCAGATCGTCGAAGTCGACGGCGTTCGATTCTCGCAACAACTTCTGATATTCGGGGAGCACCTTCGCCACGACCACCGACTGAAAGTCGAATGCCGCTTCTTGCTGTGTCTGCACAACCTGATTGAGCGTCACGAGATCGTTCTTCATCCGGCTGATTGCGGATCCAATTCGAGCGGGCGCGTATTGCGCGGAATCGAGATTCAGCCCGCTGAGGACTCGCTTGATGAGGCCACGTTGATCGTCGGTGTCAAAGATTGAGAAATTCGATTGCAGTCCGACCTGCTCAGCGTATTCACGCAGCAAGCGAGCACAGAATCGGTGAAACGTACTGACCCAAACTCGCGAACCGGGGACGAGCGATTCGACACGATGTACCATTTCTTCCGCCGCTTTGTTCGTGAACGTCAAGCCGAGAATGTTTCGTGGTGAAACGCCGCGTTCGATCAGCCGTGCGATCCGCTGTGTGATGACTCGCGTCTTTCCCGACCCTGGACCAGCCAGCACAAGCAACGGCCCTTCAAAATGTTCGACGGCGGTTCGCTGCGATTCGGTTAAACGGCTCTGCACAAGACGACTCCATTTTGTAAGACGCTCCCTTTCGGCTGATGGGGACTATATTCTCCCCGCGTCGCCGTTTGAATCAGGGCGTGACAATGATCCACACACACCCTCAATCAAGTAACCCCACCGAGCTTCCCTCAGTGGTCAACGGACTTTTGTACTACGCGACCACGATTTCGTTGTGAATCACGACGTAGTGCAAAAGCCCGAATCCACTGAGGCAAGCTCAAAAGGGTTTGCAAACGTCGTTTGGTTGAGGCATCGTGTTCAATGAGTCGCCAACATGACAAACCCGCTTCGTGTTGTTTCATTGCTTCCCAGCGCGACGGAGATCGTTGCTGCACTTGGCAAGATCGACTGCCTCGTCGGCCGGTCTCACGAATGCGACTTCCCTCGTGAAGTCGAACGCTTGCCGATCTGTTGTCGGCCGCGCATCGACATCACAAGATCCGGCATTGAGATTGATCGACAGGTCAAAGATTGTGTGCGTGAAGGAACGTCAATTTTCGAGGTCGATGCGAACCTCCTTCGTGAGCTGCGGCCCAACGTCATCATCACTCAGACGCAATGCGACGTCTGCGCTGTCACCCCGGAACAAATCGAAGCGGCACTGACTCGCAACGGCGAATCGGGGCCGAGCTTGATCGACCTCCGACCGCAACGGCTTGAGCATCTTTTTACGGACATCCACACGATTGCGATCGCATTGCAGATCATGGAACACGGCCACAATGTCGCGATCGCATTGAGATCACAATTTGAAACGCTGAGACACAAGGCGTCGCTACAACGTCGCCGACCAAGCGTCGTTTGCATCGAATGGCTAGAGCCGTTGATGGTCGCCGGAAATTGGGTTCCCGAGCTCGTTGAACTCGCCGGTGGCAAAAACTTGGGTGCAGAATCAGGGCAGCATTCACCGTGGTTCGATTGGCAACAACTGCTCGTAGCTGATCCTGAAGTAATCGTCCTAATGCCTTGCGGCTGGAACATCGCGCGAACTCGTGCTGAATCCTCCGTGCTGACGAATGATCCGCGTTGGCAGAAACTTTCGGCTGTTCGTTCCGGAAAAGTGTTCGTCACGGACGGGCATCAGTTTTTTAATCGCCCTGGACCTCGGTTATTGGAGTCGGGGGAAATTCTTGCAGAGATGTTTCATGCGGGTGCGATGAAGTTCGGGCACAAAGGGGTGAATTGGGAGCAGCTATGAGGAAGTGGAAGGCGGATTGGTCGTTGGTTATTAGTTGTTGGTTATTGGTCGCTTGGAGACCTCCTGGCGCACTCGCTCAAAATTCACGTGAGGGAGGAGACGCTACTCCGTTCCAATTGATTCGTGCCGTGGCGAAATATTCCTCGCTTGCGCTTCAGGCTAGCGTGGTGTGCCTCGCGTTCATTGGCAATTTGTCGGCCAGCGAAGTCGTGACGATCGCCGGAACAGGGCAGAAAACGTATTCGGGCGACGGCGGCGGAGCAAAAGATGCAGGTGCCGGCGAGCCGTATGGATTGGTCGTTGGCCCGGATGAGTCGCTGTACTTCTGCGACATCGCTTTTCATATCATTCGGCGAGTCGATACCAGTGGGCGTATCTCGACCGTGGCTGGATCAGGCCAGAAGGGGTACGCGGGAGATGGCGGCCCGGCAACAAAGGCGTTGCTTAATGAACCGTATGAAATTCGCTTCGACAACGAGGGCTCAATGTACGTCGTTGAGATGCAGAATCATCTCGTTCGTAAAGTCGATCAGGCGAGCGGTTTGATCTCGACAATCGCCGGAACGGGGAAGGCTGGTTTCAGCGGCGATGGCGGTGATGCTCGTGAGGCAACATTTCGACAACCGCACTCAATCGCACTGGACGGTAAAGGCTCGCTCTTCGTCTGCGATATCGGCAATCAGCGCGTACGTCGAGTTGATCTGAAATCGGGCAGCATCTCGACAATGACCGGCACAGGGGAGAAGGCCGTGCCCAAAAACGGTTCGAGTTACTTGACCGCAGCCGTTGCTGGTCCGAGAGCACTCGACTTCGCGGCAAATGGCGATCTTATTCTCGCTCTACGCGAAGGAAACTCGATCTTCCGACTCGACCTAACGAAGCAACAGTTCGTGCATCTCGCCGGCATCGGCAAGCAAGGCTATCTGGGCGATGGTGGCCCGGCGATTCAAGCGAATCTCGCGGGACCAAAAGGAGTCGCGGTTTCTCCGCAAGGAGATATTTTCTTGGCCGACACCGAAAGCCACACCGTCCGAGTGATCCGCAAATCAACCGGAGCGATTGAGACTGTCATCGGCGACGGCAAGAAGCATGACGGCCCAGACGGCGATCCGCTGAAGTGCGGACTCGCACGACCGCATGGGGTTTGCGTGGATTCAGCCGGGAATGTTTATGTCGGCGACAGCGAGAACTACCGCGTGAGGAAGCTGGTTGTGAAATAGGCCTCATGCAATACTGTTCGGCACGACTGATGCTGTTGTATGTTCCGTTCACATCGACATAGTGAACCGAGTTTTGTTCGCGATGTCCTGGGGCGATCCGCTACGTTTCTTCCGCCGTGTGCGGACGGCGTGGCGGATATTTCGGCGCAGCACAAAGTGACGCGGACGCCGAGATCACAGTGTCCCCGCCCGGGGAGTTAGCGTGATA
>JAPLNX010000330.1 GCA_026400935.1 Planctomycetia bacterium
CCAAGAGCGTTGATTTCGACTTGGATGATCGACGGATCAACAAACAATGCCTGTCCCCCGTCTGCGACCTTAATTTGCGAGTTGTATTTGGAAATCGTGTACGTGTTTGATCCGGCTGAGCCGTTGATCTGAGCGATGTCGTAGCCGCCGCTGCTTCCGAACGTATCCGAGCCATCCGCAGCACCAGCCCATACGAGCGTGTCATCTCCGGCCCCACCGTTGACTGTATCGTTCCCGGTTCCGCCGTTGACTGAGTCAGTCCCATCGCCGCCACTGACAATGTCGTTCCCAGCGTTGCCGAGGACCGTGTCAGTTCCAGCTCCACCATCGAGCGAATCGTTACCGATGCCGCCATTGAGAGAATCATCACCGGCTCCCGCCAGCACCGTGTCATTGCCATCATTACCGAGCAGCGTGTCGTTCTCTTCGATCCCCGCGACATCAACCGAGCCGGTTGTGTCGAGCTTGTCGTTGCCGGTTCCCCCATCGAGTTGATCAGAGCCCGCAGCATCGACAAGCGAGTCATCGCCTGTGTTACCAAAAATCTGATCGTCTCCCACGCCGCCGTTGATCGTGTCGTTCTGATTGCCACCCAACAGGCTGTCGTTACCTTCATCGCCTGTCAGCGAATCATTGCCGTCATCGCCGCTGATTGTGTCGTTGCCTGTGTTGCCGTTGAGCGTGTCATTGCCGAGGCCACCAAGCAGGCTGTCGTTGTCGTTGCCTCCGACGACCGAATCGTTGCCGGCACCGCCATCAACGGTGTCGAGACCATCTTCACCTTGAATGACGTCGTTGTCGTTGCCTCCGAAAATTGAGTCGTCGCCAGTCGATCCGACGATTTGATCGTTACCAGATTCGCCGCTGAGCGTGTCGTTTCCGTCATCACCTTTGATGATGTCGTTGCCAGCACCACCGAGGATGCTGTCGGCTCCCGCGCCGCCGATCAGGCTATCGACACCGTCTCGACCACCGATCTTGTCGTCACCCGTTCCCCCGTCGATCGTGTCGGCGCCGTCTTCTCGCAAGACGTTGTCGATTGAACCGAGCAAATCGTCACCCGCGCCGCCGGTGATCGAGTCGTTACCGTCACCGCCGCGGATCGTGTCGTTGCCGCCGTTCCCCGAAATTGTGTCATTGCCGTTGCCGCCCACGAGCGATTCTGCGAAGTCATCGCTACCAGTGATTACGTCCGCTCCATCACCGCCGCTAACGTTCAGGCTTGTGAGTCCGGTGAATGCGCCCGAAGTGACTCCGCTGACGTTGATGACGTTATTGCCGTCGCCGCCAGTGACGTTCAACGTGACGATGCTCGCGGCGGAAATCGAAGCGGCAGATGAAACCACGACGCCGTCGTCGAGCACTTGCACCTTCGTTTGGTCGGATGGGTTCGCTTGAACGGTGATTGCATCGTTGCTGTCAGAAGTGACGCTTAGCACGTTGCCCGGAAGAAGCAGCGCGGTCACCGTCAACAGCGTTCGCTGTTCGAGCGATTCCATTTGCGGCAGGACTCGTACCGACCGACGTGAACCGCGTGATTTCAAACTCGACTGAACTGACTGCAACCAACTTGAAAAACGCATCGTGCGGACCTTGCTGCTGAGGGAGTATGCGATAGGCAACAATCAGCGATGACGCTCTGCGCCAACGCTCGCTCCGAAACGTTGCCACCGAAATGACGGATTGCCAAATCGTTAGGAACTCAATTTCGCTGTTTGCTCGATAGGCCAGAATCACGACCGCTGCGACAACTAAGTCGCACGCCGCTTCGCCGCAGCGAGCCTAAACAAGCGAAATCAGCTCAAGTTTCCACGGGCTACCGTTCATGCCTATCTGCGCCGACGGTTCGCCACTCGGCAAATGCCCGGTCGCAACTCCTCTTTGAGCATTTGACGAGCTTGGCTATGGTCCCACTCATTCGGGATCGGTCCGAATCCTCGCTCGATTCATGGATGAATTTCATGCTTGCCATCATCAGTCGATTTCACGTCGTCAGCCTCACGACGCTGGTTTTTTGCATGTTGTTTCGATTTGACGCGACATTGATTTCAGCCGCCTATCCGGTTGAGCCGGACGCCAGAGTTTTGGAGCAAGAAACTCGTACGTTCCGGGCTTCGATCGATGGCCGAGATCGAGGGCGGCTCGTAATGCAATTCACGAAACGAAATGACAGAACAGAGACGGTTCGAGGCGAAGCAGAATTGAATTTCAACTTCGTCGTGTATCGCTACAGATACACGTCGGTCGGAACGGAGACCTGGAAAGACGATCGTTTAATCCGTCTGGCGAGTGAGTCAAACTACAACGGCAGCAAGTATGTTTTGCAGGCGACGGCTACCGACGAATTGTTGGAATACGAAGTCAACGGCGAAGTTCAACGTGCCACAATGGATGCCTTGATTACGACTCATTGGCGTGAACCGAGTATCGACAAGGTGGGTCGGAAGCTGACACTGCTCGATTCCGACAAAGGACAACAACGTTTCGGGACACTCGAAAAAGTCGGTACCGAAAAATTGATGGTCGCTGGCGGTGAAATTAACGTGATTCACTACCGCATTCGGGGTGATGTCGAAGTTGATGTTTGGTACGACGAGGTACGTCGTTTGGTCCGTCAAGATTCGATGGAGTCTGGGCATCGCATGATTTTGGAACTGAGCCAAACACAACGGTGAAGGCCAACGTAGCCGCTCGTTCATATCGCACTTTTTTAATGCTTGATGCGAGTGCTTCGAGACGTGTCGCGTCACTTCTCTAAAAACTCTCGGTGCAGAGTTTCCCAATCGCTTGCCATCCGAGTTCAAGGCCGACAAGGTATGCCTGCGTCCGCTTAGTTGTTTTTGACGCGGTCTTCCTTTGAGGTCATTGAGTTATGCGATTACGTGTTGCTTGCTGGCTCTGCGTGTCGGTCTTTGGATTTGGCCCGTTGGGGTTTTCGATAAATGCTGAGGACTATCTATGTGATTTGCAGACGGCTGCCATCAAAGACGGCAAGTCGCCGGTGGCCCATTGGGGCGTTGATCCGAACAATTACAAGGAATGGGGCTCACACAGCAATCGGCTGATTCCGGTCTATACCTTCGGAACGAAGGGGGCGGGAAACGGAGTTGATCTCACAAGCTACACGGGGAAGAACAGCGCGTATCGAAATGAGGCGGCGCTCAGGCGGATTTATGGGCGAGTTCCGTCGAACACGCTCAATCCGGGAGCGGATTACCTCGATCAAACCGACTTGGCGACTTTGCAACGTGCGGCATTTGCGGCAGGTAAGAAGCACGTCATCTTGATGGTCTTTGACGGCATGGACTGGCACACGACTCGTGCGGCATCAATCTATAACGAACGACGAGTCAGTTATTCCGAGGGCCGTGGCACAGGGACTCACTTTCAAAACTACGCTGCGAATGAGACGACTCAATTCGGATCGATGTGTGTCGCACCGCATAACGACGGGACCGACAACGATGTTGATACGCAAACGGTTGCGAATCCCGGAGGAAAGCAGCCGGGTGGTTACAACGTTGGTAAAGCAGGAGCGACTCCCTGGGCACCGCCGAATGACGACATCTACTACCTCACCGGTCGAGCACCCGGCGGCAAAAGCAAAGGGGAGCACGCTTACCCGGACTCCGCGAACACCGCCGAGGCAATGACGACCGGTGTGAAGAGCTACAATAACTCGATCAATGTTGATTACGCCGGACATCAAGTGACGCCGATAGCTCACGAGGTTCAAGCCAACGGCTTCTCTGTGGGCACGGTCACGAGCGTGCCGATCAGTCATGCGACTCCCGCGTGCTCATACGCGCACAATGTCGATCGCGATGACTATCAGGATTTGACTCGTGATCTGCTCGGCCTGCCGTCGATCGCGCATCCGCAGCAACCTTTGCGCGGGCTCGATGTTTTGATCGGTGGCGGATACGGCGATAAGGCAACGAAGACCGGGGAAACGGTGACGAACGCGGTGAAGGATGTCTTGACCGGAACAGTGAAATCGAAAGGACAGGGCGCCAACTTCGTTCCAGGCAATATCTGGCTGACGGACGTGGACCGGCAAACGATTGATGTTCACAACGGTGGAAAGTATGTCGTCGCCGAACGAACGAAAGGACTCAACGGTCGCGATGGCTTGAACGCCGCGACCGAGAAAGCAATTGCGTCGAAACAACGGCTACTCGGTTTCTACGGTGCGTTGAAAGGTCACTTGCCGTTCGCGACTGCTGACGGAGATTTCAAACCAACAGTCGGTCGAACGAACAAGGCAGAGTCCTACACCGAAGCGGATCTCAATGAGAATCCAACGCTCGCCGACATGACCGCATCGGCACTCGCCGTACTCAGTAAAAATCCCAAAGGTTTTTGGTTGATGGTTGAAGCGGGCGACGTCGATTGGGCCAATCACGATAACAATCTGGATAACTCGATCGGAGCGGTGAATAGCGGCGACAAAGCGTTCAAAGTCATTACCGATTGGGTCGAACAACACAGCAATTGGAACGAGACGGTCGTGATCGTGACGGCGGACCACGGCCACTTCATGTGGCTCGATAAGCCTGAGGGTTTGATCCCGCCGAAATGAAAACAACGAACGGTGCGTGTCGTCTTGTAATTGAGGTCTCATCATGTTGATTGGTTATGTCAGTGACGAACGGTTTGTGGCATTGCCGGATGTGTTGCTTGAGTTCGTCGATGCTCGCGGTGAATCGTTTGACGTGCGGTCTCGCGCGAGCGGATCGATTCATGCGGAGTTGCTTCCCGGTGTGTACGACGTCATGTTGCAGAAGCCGGGCTTCGGCGGAAAGCGTGTGCGTCTGACGATCCCGACTACTCAGCCGCATCAATTTCGATTGCTGGCGGATGGATTGCTCGGGTACGTCTGGCCGAAGTGTGTGCGGTCGGGAGATGAAGGGGAATTTCGTGTGCATTCGGTCGAACCGTTTCACTTGGAGTTGTGGCGTTACGGTTGGACGAAAGAGTACGTGGCCGGACTCGGTTGGCACGATGAGCACGGGCCGCGCGCGATGATGCAGATCACGCCCGATGGCGATTACACGCAGACCGGGGTTGAGTGGAACAAGTTTGGTTACGCGAGTCCTTCGCATCGACAATCAGTAGCCGCACCGCAGCGGTCTGGCTTGTACTATTTTCATGCGAGCACGAAGTCGGGCTTAACGTTTGCCTTTCCGTGGGTCGTTGCACCGTCAAAGCCGACTGCGCCTGTGGCAGTACTTGCGTCGAACATCACTTGGAACTGCTACAACAATTTTGGAGGCCGCAGCAACTATATTCATGCGAATGCGCTTCCCGATGTTCCGGTCGTCAACTCTCGGCAGGAGATTGCGCGATACACCGATCCGAAGTTTCAAAGCTGGGGTTGGGAGGTTTACTCCCCGTTGGCGTTCGAGCGACCGGAGCCGATCAATCACATTGATTTCGCGGAGCGAATCACCGATCCGATCGAGGGCCGCGCGGCGTGTCATATCGCTCCGGCCGAGTGGCGGTTGCTCGGCTGGTTGGAACGCGAGGGGTTTGCTTACGACTTCTATTCGGAGACGCAGCTTCATGACGGTGTGCTCGACTTGTCACAGTACAGGGTGCTCATCATCAGCACCCATCCGGAGTATTGGACGCGGATGATGTATGACCGAGTCAAACGTTGGGTGTTTGAAGAAGGTGGCCGCTTGATGTACCTCGGTGGCAACGGTGTGAACTGCGAAGTCGAGTTGCTCGCCAACGATACGATGATTGTGCAGAACGGTTCGATGACCAGCCTCTGGCCGGAAGGTGTCGGAGCTGAAAGCCGCCTCGGTAAACGGCATGAATCCGAAGCGAGTCTGCTCGGTGTCGTATTCGATCCAGCGGGGATCATGACCGGAGCACCGTATCGTGTGATCGACGAGACCCACTGGTGTTTCGAGGGGACTGGCTTGAAGAATGGCGAAACTTTTGGCGAGAAAAGCCTGCATCGCCGCTGCCCTGGCGGAGCGTCGGGGCATGAGACCGATAAAATTTCCGAAAGCTCTCCGAAGAACACTCGGCTGCTCGCCAAGGGATTGAATCCCGATAACGGCGGCGCGGAGATGACAATTTTCGAGACACCCAGCAACGGAAGCGTGTTCTCAGTCGGATCGATCGCTTGGCCGAGTAGTATCCCGATCGACGACAATGTCTCACGTATTACGGCAAACGTCCTCAGACGATTTACGTAGACTGCTGTGGTGTGACGCAGTCTTCCATCCGTCTGAAATAGCAACCTTCAATGTTAGTAAAACTGCAGTCGCAAATGTTCGTCGGCGGATGCTCACCACCAAGATGTGCGCGTGCTGGAGTTTGGAAGCCGTCATTCCAAATGAAATGAGGGCTGCCGTGAGCCGTAGCAATCCCGAAAGCTGGGTAATTTGGGATGTCGCTGCGTCTGACTCAGGCTTCTCTTCCAGACACGCTCGCTGCTAAAGTGGCCGAACGTTTGAGCCCGATGAGGGCTCTTCCATGAGCGTTGTCTTGTTGTCAGTCGATCTTCCGTGGCTGGGTGATCAAGGTTGTGCTTGATCGTGGTTGACTGACGGCTTGTTCGGTGGGTTTTTCGATATGAAGCGTCGAGTTGTGGTGACGGGTGTGGGCTGCATTACTCCGGTGGGGAACACCGTGCCGGAGATGTGGAATTCCTTACAAGAGTGCAGCAGTGGGATCGGTCCGATCACGCATTTTGATGCGTCGAATTTCCCGACGAAGTTTGCGTCGCAAGTGAAGAACTTTCGGCTGGGTGATTATGTATTAAACCCAGACAACTACAAATACTGTGGCCGGAATATCCACTTCGCGATCGGTGCTGCAACACAAGCAGTCAAAGACTCTGGACTTGAAGAACGAGACATTGATCCGACTCGCTTCGGCGTTTATCTCGGGGCTGGTGAAGGCCAGCAAGATTTCGGCGTGTTCATGGGAATGATTGCCGAGTCCAGATTTGAAAACGGTGAGTTTGATCTCGAAAAATTCACGCGACTCAGTTTGGTCCGACTCAACGGACAACAAGAACTAGAGCAAGAACCGAATATGACGGCGGGGCATTTGGCGGCGTTGTTTAACGCTCAAGGCCCTAACTTGAATTGTTTAACGGCGTGTGCGGCATCGAGCCAAGCATTGGGCGAAGCGACCGAACTGATTCGGCGTGGTGATGCCGACATCATGTTGTCCGGCGGTGCCCACAGCATGATTCATCCGTTTGGAGTGACTGGGTTCAATTTGTTGACCGCGTTGTCGACTCGGAACTCCGATCCGCAACGAGCTTCGAGACCGTTCGATAAAGATCGAGATGGGTTCGTGTTGGGCGAGGGAGCGGGGATTCTCGTGTTGGAAGAATTGGAACACGCGAAGCAACGGCGAGCGAGAATTTATGGCGAGGTCATTGGATACGGCTCAAGTGCCGACGCATTCCGAATTACTGACATTCATCCCGAAGGCCGAGGTGCCGCAGCTTGCATCAAAATGGCAATGAATGATGCAAAAGTGAATCCCGAAGATATCGATTACATCAACGCTCACGGCACGAGCACTGACGTCAATGATCGCACAGAAACAATGGCGATTAAGCGAGCGTTGGGAGATCGGGCCTACAAGACGCCGGTTTCATCAACCAAAAGCATGATGGGGCATCTGATCGCTGCTGCCGGTGCCGTTGAGGCGATCACCTGCTTGTTGGCGATCAAAGACGACGTCTTGCCGCCGACAATCAATTATGAAACTCCCGACCCGGATTGTGATCTCGATTACATTCCAAATGAGGCGCGTCAGGATAAAGCACGCATTGCTTTATCAAACAGTTTTGGATTCGGCGGTCAAAACGTGTCGCTGATTCTTTCGGAGTTCAAGGAGTAGCGAGTCGCGGGAATGCGACTCACACGGACAGGACAGTCCTTACCAGATTCAGAAAGCATCGTTGAGTTGTTGACTCTCGTGAGCTGAAGGAAATCGCCGTGGTTTGGGCGCTGTTTGGATTACTGGCAGGCTTGCTGTTGGCAGAAGTGCTGATTCAAGTCCGCGCTGTGCGCGTAGTCACGACACTCATCGAAAATTCGCCTCCGTTCCGTATTCAATCATTGCCTCCAGATCCGGATGCAGAGCGATTTGAAGTCAAGACGCCGGACGGACTAAACCTGCGCGGCAGCATCTATCGTCAGCAGGAAAATGCTCCGCGTGGGCTGATCGTGTTCTGCCATGAGTTTGGGAGCAACCATTGGTCAGCCATGTTGTATTCGGCCGCATTGTGGAAGGCAGGGTTCAACGTCTTGTCGTTCGACTTCCGCAATCTTGGTGAAAGCGATCATCAAGCGGGCTACGTACCACTACATTGGATGACAAATTTTGAAGTAACCGATTTGCACGCCGTTTTGGACTACGTTCAGCAACGCCCTGACCTCAATACACTACCCGTGGGATTGTTTGGTATCAGTCGCGGTGGCAGCACCGCGTTGTACGTGGCAAGTGTTCGGCCGGAAGTGAAGTGCGTGGCAACTGAAGGAGCGTTTGATACACAACTGATGTTGCTGGCTCATGCGAGACGCTGGATATCTTTGATCGTTGGCGAACGGCTTGTGGAACTCATTCCATGGTGGCACGTGAGGTTCACGCTCGTGTTGGCGCGAGGCCTGAGCCAACTTCGACGACGTTGCCGATACGCAAATTTGAAGAACGTGTTACCTCTGTTGAAGAACCGGCCGCTGTTCATGATTGCTGGCAAACGTGACACCTATGTCGTCCCGGAGGTTCCGAAGGAAATTTGTCGGCTCGCCGGACAACCTGAGGCGGTGTGGGTCGTACCTGGTGCAAAGCATAATCTCGCGCGATTAGTGGCCGCGGAAGAATACGACCGACGCTTGGTGGAATTTTTTGAGGTGCTTGATCCTTCGGACAAACCAGTTCCCTTAATCCTCATCAACGGTGGCCACCACTTGAGTGAAGGCAACATGCCTGCGACTCAAATGGCAAGTCCGCCGCGATAACAACGAAGACGAGAAATGGATTTCAATTCGATACAGACTCGGATGTCTGGCTGGCTGATTCAAACATGGTGCTTCATCAGGCGGTTGGCGCGCAGGGCGGCATCAGTCCGCAGATGCCATTGCCGCGAAACAACAAGGCTGACGCCTTCTCCGTCGCCTGCATTCTTAGCAGTCAGATCCATCTTCTTGTTCGTGATGATCGTGATCACTACTTTTGGCGATGTTTGCGCGGCGGAACGTTCAGCGATCAAAGCGCCTGATGGTTTCACAGTGACGCTGTTTGCTGACGATGATCTCGCTCACGATATTCACTGCCTGACAATTGATTCACGCGGTCGAATTACGGTCGCGGGACTCGGCTATATTAAGATTCTGACCGATACCGACGCTGACGGTGTTGCCGATACGGCTACGTTGTTTGTGGAACCGCCGGCGACTGGCGTTCAAGGCATGTTCTGGCACGGCAACGACTTACTTGTTGTCGCAGGTGAAGGTTTGCTCCGTTATCGCGATCGCGATGGCGATGACAAAGCGGATGGGCTGCCTGATGTGTTGTTGAAGATCAAAACAGGCGGTGAGCATCACGCACACTCAATTCAACGCGGCCCGGATGGCTGGTGGTATTTGATTGCTGGGAACGATACGGGAGTTGACGCGAAATATGTCACGCTTCCGAGTTCTCCGATTAAACAACCGCAAGCGGGAGTCATGTATCGACTCAAGCCAGACATCAGCGGCGGAGGTGAAGTGGTCACTGACGGTTTGCGGAATGCGTATGACTTCGCATTCAATCGTACCGGCGACATCTTCACATTCGACAGTGATGATGAGCGAGATGTCACGCTGCCGTGGTATCGCCCGACGCGCGTTTTCCAATTGTTGCCGGGATCAAATGCCGGTTGGGTGACTCGCAGTTGGAAGCGGCCGGACGATTTTCTCGACATGCCACCGGTGGTTGCTGCGGCGGGACGCGGATCTCCGACGGGAGTTGTCTGTTATCAACATAGGCAGTTTCCGGAGAAGTATCGCGAGTGCCTATTCGCGCTCGATTGGACGTTCGGTCGAGTCCTCGCTCTGCCGTTGGCCCGCAGTGGTTCTGCGTGGAAAGCGGAGCCGCAGTTGTTTCTGTCGGCGGCAGACGATCATGGCTTCGCACCAACGGATGCCGAGGTTGGCGTCGACGGCAGCTTGTTCGTAAGTGTCGGCGGTCGAGGGACTCGCGGTGGTGTTTGGCGAATCAGTTATCCGGCGGGACTTAGTGATAAACGCGCGAGCGAAGACTTGGATGACGCTGCGTCTGTGGCCGAGCAACTCACTGCTTGTTTGACAGCTCCGCAGCCGTTGTGCAGTTGGTCGCGAGCGAAATGGCAGCCGCTGGCCAAGAAGTTGGGACGCGATCCATTTTTAGAAGCCGCAAACAACAACTCGCTGTTGCCCGGGGTTCGTCAGCGAGCGATTGAAATACTCACGGAAATGTTCGGTGGGCTTATTGATGATGAAGCCGCCGCGTTGGCAACTGCGACTCCGAAAGAGATTCGAGCTCGCGCGATTTGGTCATTCGGACGGACTCACGCAAATCCGCTCAACGCAAAAACAGTCAAAGCATTTTTAGAAGAGAGTGATCCGTTCGTCGGAAGAGCGGCACTCGAAGCGTTGTTACAAGCGGAGCGAGTCAGCGATTGGTCGGAGTTGGTCAACGGCCTGTCGCAACAACTTGCCAGTGAGGATCGTTTCAACCGTATGACGGCGGCGAGATTGGTCGTGAAGTTGGAGAAAGAAGATTTTCAGAAATTATCGCAACTGATCACGAAGCTCGGTTGGCCGGCGGCGATCGCGAACTCGGTTGGCTATTTGCCGCGTTCGGCGGCATCGACAACCTACGCGCTGAAAATTGGCGTATTGGTTTTGGAAGGGAAGCAACCCGCGGCAGTGAAGTACGACGCCGCGCGGCTCGTGCAGTTGGCGTTGGGCGATGTTGTGCCGCCGTCCGGAGTCGTGCCAGCACTTGAAGCGTATGTCGGTCGAGCGGACTTGTCGGCGTTTGAACGCGAGCTTGATCCGCTGCGAATTCGGCTGTGCGATACGTTTCCGACGGGCGACGCGAACGTTGATCGCGAACTCGCACGAGCACTCGCGATGCTGGCACCAGCGAACACCAAACTGCTCGACAAGGTCTTGGTGAAGATCACTGACGACAGCGATCCAGTCGAAGACATTCATTACTTGCTTGTCGCTTCGCGCATTCCGATTACTCGTAATCGACCGCAGGCGGAAGCGATCGCACGAGGTTTGGTCCGGCTCGAACTAAAGATCGCCGCACGCAAGCTGAATCAAGATTTGAACTGGGACGATCGCGTCGGTGAACTTTACAAAGAACTCGCACGCATTGATCCGGATCTGCCAGACATGATTGTCGCTCAGCCAGATTTTGGGCGACCTGGTCATGTCTTGTTTCTGTCGCAGTTGCCCGCCGACCTTGTTCCGCGTGTGATCGACTCGTATGTGAAAGCGATCAAAGCGGAGGCAGATTATCCGTGGACGAACGAAGTCCTGTTTGTCATCGGCGAGTCAAAACTGCCGGAACATCGCGAACTCATTCGTCAGCAGTTTGAGCAATTCAAAGTGCGAGGCGCGGTTCTGGTTGTGTTGTCCGCGAAACCCGAAGAGCGTGATCGCGAGAAGTATGTCGAAGGTTTGGACGAATCGCGGACGGAAGTTCTCGCCGCGTGTGTTGATGCCCTGACCAAATTAGAGAAAGGGACAAAGCCCGCCGAACAGTTTGCGTTGGTGCGAGCGATACGTCGCTTAGGTGCCGATGCCAAGGAGTACCCGATTCGTGACAAGATCGCGAAGTTGCTTTATCGCAATCACGATCGCGATCTCGGCTTCGTCTTCGGAGTCGCCGGGCATCGTCCGCAGAATGAGGCGATTCAACGTTGGAGTGAATACCTGACGAAGAAGTATCCCGGCGAAGCGACGCGTCAATTGGGCGGGGATGCGGAAACGCTGACTTGGCTCAAGGAGCAACTGGCCACCGTGAATTGGGCCGCCGGTGAGGCGATTCGCGGTCGGCAACTGTTTGAGAAGCGTGCGTGTGCTCAATGTCACGGCGGTCGCAAAGGACTCGGCCCGGACCTCGCCGGTGTGACAAGTCGCTTTTCTCGCGAAGATTTGTTTATCGCGATCGCGCTGCCTAATCGTGACGTTTCACCTCGTTTTCAAACAACTCAGGTTGAAACCAAAAGAGGCAAAGTTCATACGGGTTTAATCGTCTACGAATCCGCCGAAGGATTCTTGTTGAGAAACTCGACCAATCAAACGGTGCGTATCGAGACGTCCGACATTGAACTCCGCCGCACGCTGCCTCAATCGTTGATGCCTGTTGGGTTGATCAAGGATTTCCGTCAGACTGATTTCGCCGATTTGTTGGCGCACTTAAAGAGCCTGACGAATTCGACTGCTTCCGCAACTTCGAGTTCAATGGAAACCTCTGCTCTGATACCAAAGAGGTGACGCTTGCCAACAACTGATCGCAGTGGCTAACTCAGGCTATCAGCTTCTCAGGCGTTTCCGGCCCTTATTTCATGATCGCGATTCGATCTCGTCCAACCGGCGTAATCGGCGGTCGGCGTTGAATGTTGGGGCGGGTAGTGCGTTGGCAAGATGAATGGCTTCGTCCACGCTGAGGTCGTCTCGGCGTTGGGCGGTTCCTCGGAAGATGGGGAGGCCGTGTCGACGGGCGATGATCTCGCGGCGAGTGCGGCCCGTGGGTGTTTCGGGCCACGGGCCGTCGAGTTCTTGCAGGTCGAAGAAGAACGGCACAATCTTTTTGATGTAACGCCAGTAGCTCGGATTGTCGGTCTGCAACAGCAGCTTTCCATCCGGTACAAGCGACCGATGGGCTAGCGTCAGAAATTCGGGCGTGATGAGGCGACGATCAATCTTTGCCGCTTCGTAGTATGGTTGCGGATGATAGATGTGAATCTCAGCGACTGATCCGGTGGAGACATGCTCGCTCAGTAACTCTCGTCCGCCGACGACAGCGAAGCGGATGTTGTTCAAACCGCGCTGATTGCCTCGGCGAGTCGCATAGCGAATCACGACCGGAAGGATGTCGATCCCCAGATGATCGAACTCCGGTCGCGCAATTGCACAACTCAAGGTCGAACGTCCGTTGCCACAGCCGATGTCGATGACAATCGGAGCGCTCCGGCCAAACAGCTCAGTCCAATTCCAAAGCCCCGGCGGAAGTTTCTTGAACGCCGTTTTCGCCCATTGCTCTGCGGGCAAAATCTTTCCAGGAATTGGCACACCGAACTCACGTTCGATTTCGCCGACTTGTGGTTGCGGCTTTGACGATTTTAGTTTGCGAGGCGGTGACATGCCTTATCCGTGCCTTCCATGTTGTCCGTGTCCCATATCTTTCGATTCCGTTGAGATGACTTGGAACCGGAATACGCGAACGAAAGAGAGAGATTACGAAGCCATTGGTCGAGTCATTCGACACGCGCGGGGTGCGGCAAGATAATCCCGAACCGACCTGACCGCACCTCATGAGAAACCTGATGAAGCTCAAATGTTTGCCGGAAGATTTCGAAGTCGTCGAATTGACCGATCGCATGCCGAATGGTCGCGGGCCGTTTGCACTTTATCGGTTGATCAAGCGAGCACTTGGCACGCCAGAAGCCATTGACGCTGCCTTGCATCGCTGGAACTTGTCGCGGTCTCAAGTCAGTTACGGCGGCCTGAAGGACAAGCACGCGGTGACGGAGCAATACGTCACCATCAAGAACGGACCACGACGCGATCTCTCGCAGACGAATGTGGAGTTTCAATATCTCGGCAACACTGATCGTCCTTTCGAACCGACTGACATCGCAGGGAACCGCTTCACGTTGGTAATGCGAGACATGTCCGAGGTGGCAGCACAGCGTGCGGAGCGGATGTTGCAAGAGGTCGAAGTTGATGGCGTGCCGAATTATTTTGATGATCAGCGTTTCGGCTCACTCGGTGAATCGCGTGAGTTCATCGCCGCACCGTGGTGCCGAGGCGACTACGAACGAGCGTTGTGGCTTGCGCTAGCCGAAGCCAACGAGCATGATCGGCCCGACGATCGTCGCGAAAAAGAGCTGATTCGCGAAAAGTGGGGTGACTGGCTTGGTCTCAAGGCCGCATTGCCTAAGTGCAGTCGGCGGAGCATTGTGACTTACCTGTGCGATCATCCGACCGACTTTCGCCGCGCACTCGCGTTAATGCGGATCGACTTACGCGGCATGTGGCTGTCGGCGTTTCAGAGCGCCGTATGGAATCGGCTGCTAGCGGAGTCTTTGCAAGATGTTTGTCGTCCAGAGCAACTCTTCGTGATCGACTTTGGCGAGCGTCCCGCACCGTTCTATTTGACGCTCGATGAATCACAGCGTCGTGATCTCATTAATCTCGATTTGCCGCTTCCGTCTGGTCGACTGAAGTTGCAGTCCGGACCGCTCTACGATCGTCTGCACCGAGTGCTTGCCGAATTCGGACTCCTGCCGCGTGAGATGCGGGTCAAATATCCTCGCGACAGCTTCTTCTCCAAAGGCGAGCGAGCGGCGGTCTATGTCCCAGCGGGTTTGGAATATCAAACCGAGCCCGACGATTTGTATGTCGGTCGCCACAAACTGACGCTCGCGTTTGATCTTCCGCGAGGTTCTTACGCAACGATCCTTATCAAGCGACTAACTGAAGTGACCGAGGGGGGTACGGCATGATGCAAAGCTCGACACCGATTCACACCCCGCCGAAGTGGGCCGGTTTGGTTCGTGGTTCCCCATGAATACAACTTATCCAACATCCAACGATCAAATCTCTCCAGACAGTCAGACAGAATTGATCAAAGCGTAGGGGCGTTACGTCTCTCGCAACGCTTGGATAATCGGCATTCGAACGGCTCGCAGGGCGGGGAACAGTCCGCCGACAAGTCCCATCGCGACCGCCATTAGGACTCCTTGCATCAGGACCGTGGGGCCGAAGCGGAAGGCGAAAGTGATTTCGCTGAAGGTCGCCCAGTTGGCGGTTCCCGTGGAAAAGCCGTTGAGCGGGAGTGTTCCAAGGCAGCCGAGTGCCCCACCGAGTAAGCAGAGCATGACAGACTCAAGCAAGAACGAGAACAGGATGCTGCGACGGCTGAAACCGATTGCTCGCAGCGCGCCGATCTCGCGGCCTCGGCTGGCGACGGCGGCATACATCGTGTTCGCGGCAGCGAACATTGCTCCCATTGTCAGAAAGAGTGCGATCGCAATCCCTGCGTATTTGATGGCGACGGCCGCGTTCATTTGACGCTCGAAGTAAGCCGGCTCGTCAATGGCGTCGAGCTTGAACTGCTCGTCTTCACGCAAGCGTTTCAACAATGTGGACTTCGCCGCTTCATCGCGGCAGCGCAGATTCACACAGGACAGAGCTTCGGGAGTTCGTCGTGCTCCGGTGAGATCACGAAGATCGGTCCAAACTTCGGACTCGGCTGAGCTTCCGGCAGCCTCGAAGTAGCCTACCACCTCAAATAGAACCTTGTTGATTTCGAGCTTCTCGCCAAGTGCCAAATTCTGAAATCGTTCGGCCATCCGCTCGCTGGTGATGACTTCGTTGACGCCAGGCTTGACGTCACGGCCACGCACAATTTTAAAGCTGGGACGCATGGCTCGGCCCATTTCCTGCAAGCCGCGCACGATCAAGTTCGTTGTCCCGCCATCGCCGCGTCGCGGCTTGGTCAGGATCGTCACGAACTCGGATGAGCAAAGCGGTTGGCCGGTAGCATCCGTCGCAATCCCCTCCAAATTGGAGATTTCCTTAGCGACGTTTTGCTCAATGCTACTAGACGTCTCTTCTGTCGTCCCTTTGCGCAGCACGATCAGATCGAGCGGTTCGCCACTAATTCGCAGCGCGTGTTCCAAGCCTTCGACCAAACCAAACGTCAACACCGTGGCCCAAACAACGAGGCCCGTGCTGACGACCGTCATCAGAGTTGTGACCCAGCGTACTCGCAGATTTCGAACGTTGTACTTGGCAGGAATCATGGCAGCAGAACCCTTCGGGAGACTCGAAATCCGAAACTCAAAAAGACATGTTCCGGCGGACGAACTGCGTCCAATCAGACGACTCGTCGCAGGCCGTCGATTACGGTCAGTTGTGCCGCTCGAGTCGCGGGAACAATCCCGCCGACCAAGCCGATTGCGGCCGAGACAAAAATCAGATTGACGATCCACGTTCCTAGCATTTCTCGGAACGAGAACGGAAAGAACTGAGAACTTACAACGTGCAACAACTCCAGGAAGGAGCCGCCAATGGTGATCCCCATTAATCCGCCGATCAATGTGATCGCACACGCTTCACCGAGGATCGTCACCAGCACTCGCCGTCGCGAGAAACCAATCGCTTTGAGCACCGCCACTTCTGTGGTTCGCTCGCGCGTGGACATCGCCATCGCACTCGCCGTGACCAACGATAGTGAGAACACGACTGCCACCCCAATGATCAAAATGAAGACTCGCACGTTGCCGAGCATGTCCACGAACATTTGAGCGAACGCCGCTTCGGTCTGCGTGCGAGTTGGATTTTCCGAACTCGCAAACCGATCGTCGATCGCCTTGGCGACCTTGGCGAGTTCATCGGCCTTCTGAGTTCGTGCGAAAATCGTCCCAGCGTTTCCCGCGCCACGAGCTTTCATGGCCTGCAAGCCTTCGTCGAGATACAGCCAGTTGAACCACACTGAGTCGTTCGTTTTTGGCGAATCGAACGTTCCGCACATCACAAGATCGAGGTTGAATGAGTAGAACGTTCCCTGCAACGGAATTCGTTCACCCACTTTCCAACCACGCTTTTCGGCCAGACGACGGTCCACAACGCAGCCGTTACGAGTTCGTTTCCATTCCTCAAGCTGTTGAGAGTCGATCTTGAATTCATCCCAAACATTGAACACGGCTGCGGGATCACAACCAAATTGAGCGAACGCCATCTCTTCGTCTTTGTATTTTCCGCCGAACCACGCATACGGCGTCGCGGCCTCGACTCCGTCCATTCCGCGAACCCGATCAACGTGCGCAATCGGCACTTGCCCTGAAAATCCTTGAGTGCTCATCACCACGAGCCGCTGATATTTCTCAGCCTCTTTGCCCCAACTCGCCTGCATCGCCTGATAGCCATGCAAGACGGTCATCAATGCCAGACTGAATCCGACTGACAGGATCGTCAACATCGAACGGAGTTTGTTCCGTGTGAGATTGCGCCAGATGTAGAACAAGATATGCATGATTAATTTCGTTGCCTTCGTTTTCTCGTTAGCCAAACTCGTCAAGAGCGTCGGTATTCCGTGAATAGCCCACGCTCTTGGTAAATGTGGCTGCTAAACCCTGAATGCTGCCTGATCTACTCGTGTGTTTTTTCGACGAGCACCCCTTTTTGGAGGTGCAGGGTTTGGTGTGCGCGAGCCGCTGCGTCAGGGTCGTGAGTCACCATGATGATCGTCTTGTGAAAGTCACGGTTGAGCCGTTCCATCAAATCGAGAATCTCGGCGGCGGATTTCGCGTCGAGATCCCCTGTGGGTTCGTCAGCCACGATCAGTGTCGGGTCTGTGGCGATCGCGCGAGCAATAGAAACTCGCTGTTCCTGACCACCGGACAACTGGCGCGGGTAGTGATGAGACCGATCGTTTAACCCAACGACTTGCAACGCGGCTTCAACGTGCTCTCGTCGTTCGCGACGCGATAATGAAGTTAGTGTCAGTGGGAGTTCGACATTCTCAAACGCGGTCAACACCGGGATTAGGTTGTAAAGCTGGAAGATGAATCCCACATGCTGCGAACGCCACTTTGCAAGCTGGCTTTCGGACGACCGCTCCAAGCTCTGACCACAGACCGTGACGGTCCCGGATGTTGGACGATCCAATCCCGCGACCAGGTTCAACAGTGTGGACTTGCCAGACCCCGATGGCCCCATCAGCGCGAGATAGCCTCCAGGAGCCACTTCCAGATTGATTCCCTGCAGCACGGGTATCGTGATTGCATCTCGGCGAAACTCTTTGCAAACGTCCCGAATTGAAATCAGCGGTTCGCCGTTGCCGGAATTGATATCAGCCAAAGTCTTTCTCCCCATTCTTCTTGATGTGTCGTCCGTCGTTCCGCGAAAGAACGTCCTTTCGCACCGCGAAAGGGAACCGTTGCTCGCGACTTTCCCAATTCCATTAGCGAGCGATCTTCACCAATTGCCCCGATTCCAAACCGGGCGTAGCGATGATGACTCGCTCGCCACCTGACAACCCTTCGGTAATTTCCGTGCGTTTGTCACGTTCGCTGCCAGTCTTCACATCTTGGCGACGAATTCGATCTTGTTCATCCGCGATCCAAACGAAACGGCTGGCGTCATCGGCGCGAATCGCTTCAGTGTCACAGAAGACTCGGCGTTCCGGAGCACTAGCCTTCGTTTCTGTCTCTTCGGGCAAGAAGTAAACCGTGGAACTCATGTTTGGGAACAGCCGAGCATCGACGTTAAGAATCTCAACCTTCACTTTGATCGTGGCTCGTGCGCGATCTCCCATCGGTATGATTTTGCGAACTCGGCCTTGGTAACGAAACTTCGGAACCGCATCGACCGAAACTTCAGCAGTCTGACCGGGAGTCACTCGGCTGATGTAATCTTCCTTGACGTCGCATTCGACCTCCAAATGTTCGAGATCCGCGACCGTCACCGCTGAACCTCGCCCCGAAGCCTCCCCCATTCCACCGGGCAAAATCGACTCACCCACTTCGGCGTCTTTCGAGATCACCGTCCCATTGAACGGAGCCCGAATAAACATATTTGCCTGCATCTGTTCCGCTTCTCGTACTCGTGCTTCGGCCAGAGCAATGTCTGCTGCCAGCGAACCACGTTTCGCAACGGCACTTTCGTGTTTGTACTTGGAATCATCGAGATCCGTCTCCGATGCGGTCTTGGACTTCCAGAGCTTTTCGACACGATCCAGTTCGCGTCGCGCCTGCATGATCGTGATTTCGTGCTCTGCGAGAGCCGCTTTGGTCTTCGCCAGTGACGCCATAACAGCGGACAACGACGCGTCCAAATCGGCATGTTCGAGCACCGCCAGAATTTGTCCCGTCTCGACGCGACTCCCCTCTTCGACATTCACTTGCTCAATGCGCCCCGTCGCTCGTGCGCCGATTTTGGCTTGTCGTCGCGATTCCAAATAGCCGGTCGCAACGACCAAAGCCTCAGCAGATCGTCCAGTCTCCACCGTCACTGACGCCTGCCGAACCTCCGGTCGAGTCTGCATCATTTCCTGCATCGTCAGCAAATTTTTGCCGATCCCCAGCCACCCGTATTTGTAGGCCAGCACCGCCGTTCCCACGAGCACCGCCAGCACAACAACTACCCCGAATATCCACCTTCCCCACGACCCACGTCGCGGCTGTTCATTTCGCGAGATACGGAGTCTCGACAACGCATCGGGCGACGAATTAGTAGATACAGGTGAAACAGACATAAAAGCTTCTCGGCACTACACGAGCATTCTCTAGCTCGGGGAACTCCACAACTTGAAACGTGAGGCTAACCAGAGTGAATCAAGATCGTCAAACACGTACCAACAACGAAAACAATTCAGTCCGCCCGCTTCTTCCCGATGAATTGCAGGATGCTATTCGGGATTATTCATCGCTTCATACAAGCCCGACGCGCAAGCGAGGGATGGCGACGAACTTCCCGCGTTTGCGCGTCGGGCTTGTATGAAACACCCTTGCGGGACGTTATTGCGGCCCCGTTCCTTAATTTCTAGTCTACTTTCCGCCGAACAGTGTCGGTGAGGACGGAATCATCACACGGAATGCATCATGGCACACGATCTGCCGTTGGAGCGTCATGGTCGAGGTGCTCAGACTGATCCACCGAATCGGTTTGCGGCTTGGCGTGAGGAACCAGATTTTGAGCATCTGGCGTCACCTGATGATCTCGATGAGCGACCTGTGAAGACACAGTTTATCGTCGATCGATCTCGATCGATCGTCAGTGAGAACGACAGCCCCGATGTGCCGTTTCGATTCAGCGTGAATCCGTATCGCGGCTGCGAACATGGCTGTGCGTACTGTTACGCTCGGCCAACGCACGAGTATCTCGGTTACAACGCTGGACTCGACTTTGAAAGCCGCATCATGGTGAAGGAGCAAGCTCCAGAACTGCTGCGAGACTGGCTGGCTCGCGATGGCTATCAGTCAGAATTGATCGCGTTTTCCGGTGTTACCGATTGCTACCAACCGGCGGAGCGGCGATTTGAATTGACTCGACGTTGTCTGCAAGTTGCCGCTGATTGTGGTCAACCCGTTGGGATCGTCACCAAGAATGCGCTCGTTGCTCGCGACATCGACATTCTCCAACGCATGGCCGAGCAGCGAACTGTGCGTGTGATGTTGAGCGTGACGACGCTGGATGCTGATCTCGCACGTAAACTCGAACCGCGAACCAGTTCGCCTGCCGCAAAGCTACGGACGATTCGAGAGCTATCGTCTGCCGGCATTGAAACCGTCGTCATGGTCGCGCCGATCATTCCCGGCCTGAATGACAACGAGATGCCCGCGATCTTGAGTGCAGCAAAAGAAGCGGGAGCCGTATCAGCGCACTTCATTTTGCTGCGACTACCGTTGACGGTCAGGCCGGTCTTCACCGACTGGCTCGCGAAAGCAGTCCCGACGAAGAAGGACAAAATCGAATCGCTGATCCGACAATGTCGAGACGGCGAATTGAATAACTCTGAGTTTGGCAGGCGGATGCGCGGGCAAGGAAACATCGCCGAACAGATCGCGCAGAGCTTCAAAGTCTTCGCTCGCAAGTACGAGCTTGATCGGAAACTGCCGCCGTTGGAAACGCGACACTTTCGTCCGCCGGTTCCGACGTCCGGGCAGTTGCGATTGTTTTGACGTTGAAGGTGCACGTTGAAAAGAAAAAGGACGGAAAGGACATCAAGAATCAAAGGTTCTAACAGAATCACAACGCGATTCAGCCAGCCATTGATCCCTTTGGTCCCTTCCGTCCTTTAAGTCACTTCACTGCATCCAACTACTTACTATCGATCGTCACACCGGGCCAGTTGTCGGTCCGGAACGGCGTCAGTGGCAGTCCCGCTCCGTTGAACATGTTGCAGACCGGGTTGTCGGCCCACGCATAGCGAACGGAGTGCGGTTCCTTCACCGCATCGCTCCAGACTTCGATGCGCCCGTCAGGCAGAATCTTCGCCGAAGCCCAGACGAACTTCTTGTCTTCACCCGCGATTGCAAAGCCGCGAGGCTCTTGCGTGTCGAACGGACGCCAGCCGTTCGTGACGTTGTCGAAGGTCAGCACGGCTTTGCTTCCTTGCTTCTCCATCGACTTGTAAAGCGGGCTGCGGTTCGGAATCCCCGCAACCTTGTAGTCTTCCGCCAGTGCCCAGCGAGCGAGTCGGCGACCGACATCAACTTTGTTCTTCGGATGAATGTCCTTGCCTTCGCCGATGTCGATGATGACCGCTTCGCCGGTGTTCGGCAGCGCCTTCATTGTCATCGTCTGTGCTTCACGCAGTTCGGCCCACGAGCTGTCTGCCGGTTCGGGCTTCTCGGCCATGAAGTCGGCGAGTTGCACCCAATAGAACGGGAAGTCGCCGTTGCCCCATTCGTCACGCCAGCTCTTGATCATCAGCGGGAAGAGCGTTCGATATTGATATGCGCGACTGGCATTCGATTCCCCTTGATACCAAATCGCCCCTTTGATGCCATAACCGAGGTGCGACTTCAACACGCCGTTGTAGATGTTCGCCGGTCGCGAATTGCCATTCATTTGACCGTCCGGATTTCCTCCTGGTTGTGGCGGAGCAGGCTTGTTCTCAGCCTTTGCTTTTTCTGCTGCGACTTTCCATTCGGCGAGTTTCGTAGCGTACTCCTCCTTTGCTTTAGGATAGTTCGCTTCGATCCCGGCCCAGCGATCCATCATCGGCTTGTAAGTTTCGTCCTTCGCGAGAATGTCACGGCGAATCCACGCTTCGCAGGCTGATCCTCCCCAGGCGTTGTTGATCATCCCGATCGGGACATCCAACGTTTGATGCAACTGCCGAGCGAAGAAGTAACCAACGGCCGAGAAACCGCCGACTGTCGCCGGTGCGCAAACTTGCCACTGGCGATCTTTGTGAGTCCAGATCGGTTCCTGCACACCGATCTGTGGGAAGTTGATCATGCGAATCTTCGGGTACTTCGCAGTCGCTCGTTCGAGGTCCGGGTCGTTCGAGGCATTCACCGACCACTGCATGTTCGACTGACCGGAGCAAATCCAAACTTCGCCGACAAGCACGTCTTCGAACTTAACTTCGTTCTTTCCTTTGACCGTCAACGCGTATGGCCCGCCAACCTTCCGCGGATCGAGCATCACATGCCATTCTCCGTTTGCTCCTGCCTTCGCCTTGTGATTTTGAGCGTCGATCGAAACGGTGACATCTTCACCCGCGTCCGCGAGTCCCCAAACTTTGTTCTTTTGACCTTGTTGCAAAACCATGTGGTCGCCAAACACGTTCGGCAATTTCACATCAGCCTGCGCCGTCGAAGAGACGCCCGCCACCAAAGCGACCGCCGCCATCCACGCTCGCGGCCCAGACATCATTCCCCATAGAACGCATCGCATAGATCGAGTTCCTTCCGAAAGAGGTCGTTCAAAGTTGCAGACCACGCTACGCGGTCACAAGTTGCGGGAGTCTAATCAAGCACGATCTGGAACTCGATTGAATCGTCGTGACGGAATGTATGCCACGACAAATTGGAACGCGGCGATCCAGGTCGCAGTTTATCAAAAGACGTGGTGCAAACTCCGCTACGAAATCTTGAATGACACGTTCTGAAAAACGATCGCTCATGCTATCGCACTGCAAATGGATGTTGCTCTTCATTCAGACAGAAACAACATCACTCCAACAGCTCAATCCGTTTTCCAGTGAGTCCGATAACTTGTTCGCGAGTGGAAGCCTTGGCTCGCGTCACTTACAAGTACCGCGTCAATATCAGTTGCTGATCATGTCACGACCCAAAAACAAAAACTGACAACGATGTCCCTGAATTCAAAAACGAATTAACGGATGTCAAGGAGAGACCGATGAATCGCCAACTCGCTCGTTTGACGATCGCGTTTGTATTGAGTTTGTGGTCAATGAACCACGGACGTGCCGATGCTCAAGTCGCCGCAGCACACGTGAAAGATTTAACACTGTTGATCGCTCCGGATCTTCCATGTGTCTGGCCGGTGGGGATGACTCAACATGTTGTCGTGCCGAGCCGCACATTCGGGCCGGGACCTTATCACCGTGACTTGATCATCATCGATGAGCACACCGGTACCCAGTGGGACGCTCCGGCGCACTTCGTTCCGCCGCCCGATTCAGGTTTGCCCGGTGCGGGTCCGATGGGATTGATCACCGGCGAGAAAGTTCCAGCGTGGCAGTTCTGCGGCGAAGCGTGCGTCATTGACATCAGCGAACACATCGACGAAGCCAAGGATGGCGAGAGCTATCTGATCGGCCCAGAAATTGTCCAAGCGTGGGAGAAAAAGAATCGACCGCTGAAGTTTGGCGACGTCGTCTTGTTCCGCAGCCAATACAGCGATCGTTATTACAAGCCGTTTCCCGCTGGCGAGCGATTCGTCACAAGCGCTCTGCGCAAAGACACTCCAGGTTGGCCCGCTCCGACACCAGAGACGATGCAGTATCTCGGCAGCAAGGGAGTGAAGACGCTCGGCCTCGACGGAGCGAGCATGGGACCGCTCCCAAACCTCGCCGTCGCGACTCATCAAGCGGGCGGAAAGCTCGGCATGATCTGGACTGAGTGCGCGACGAACCTCGGCTCGCTACCGACGACCGGAGCGTTCTATGCCTTGTTGCCAGCGAAACACGCGGGTGGATCTGGTGGCGAGTGCCGTTGCATCGGTATCACCGAACCGAAGCTCGCCGCACGGTTGATTGAAAGTGCTCGCAACAAACACATCGCAGATTTGTCCGTCACGCTGCATGAAGACTTCCCCATCACTTGGCCGGGCTACAGTCCTGGTGACGAAGCGAGTCGCTATGTTGGCAAAGTGCTTAACGCCTTCAGCGCGATTCGTGGGCCGTACTTCGCGATGACTCACATGCTCGACGGCCAAGCCGGCACGCACGTCGTGTTGCCGAGCTACTCGCTGCCGCCCGCTGGTTTTGAAGCGAGCCAATTCACAAAAGACGTTCAGGCTCAACGTGCGAAGTTTGAGTCGCAATTCGGAATGCTCGGAAACAGTTCATTGACCTTAGATGCAATGCCGTTGGAGCAAACACTCGGCGAGGCACACGTCATAGACGTCCGAAAACTCATCGGCACAACAAAGTCGTCCGACTGGCCCGCGTCTCCGCAGATCACGCTCGATTTCGTCAAACAACACGAGGCGACTCGTCCGATCCGTGTGGGAGAAGTCGTGATCTTCTTCTCTGGTTATTCCGACGAGCATTTCAAGCCACTTCCTGCATCGCCGGACCTTGATCGGTTGATGGCCGCGCCGCTCGCTGGCAAAGCCGAAGGCTGGCCCGCTCCGGCCCCTGACGTCATCGCCTATCTCGGCAAAAAAGGGGTTCGCTGCATCGGCACCGACGGCCCGACAATCGGAGGCGTGAATCGCGAGAACGCCTTGTTCGTCAATTGGATCGCCGCTCAACAAGGAGTGCTGCCGGTTGAGTTCCTCACCAACGTCAACTCAATCAACGGCAAAGAAGCCTTCTTCATTTTCGCCCCGGTTAAGATCAAAGGGACTCGCGGCGGTTACGGCCGAGCCATCGCGGTATATTAACTTTATTTCAAACGCCCCACCGAGCTTGCCTCGGTGGCTCGCAGGCTTTTGCACTACGTCACAGTGGCAGCGTTGAAGCGCGTAGTGCAAAAGCCCGAATCCACCGAGACAAGCTCGGTGGTGTGTGAATGCGGCGTCGCTTCGGCGCACTGCCATGCTTCACATCACGAACGCCCTAAACGACACCCGCTCAAAATTTTCATCAACCGCTTCAGGAACTCGCATGGAAATCCTTCCCGCTATTGATCTCCGCAACGGAAAATGTGTCCGACTCCGGCAAGGAGATTACGCTCAAGAAACGATCTTCGGTGATGACCCCGTCGAGATGGCTCAACGTTGGGCAAACGACGGGACGGCCTGGCTGCATCTCGTAGATCTCGATGGAGCCAAAGCGGGGAAGCCGGTCAATCACGAAGTCGTGCGGCGGATCGTGCAAGCGACTGGTGTGAAGTGTGAACTCGGCGGTGGCATTCGCGACGAGGCATCAATTCGACTGATGCTCGACGACGTCGGCATCGAACGAGTCATCATCGGCACGCAGGCGCTCAAGCAGCCGCAATGGTTCCGTGAGATGGCTCAACGCTGGCCCGGTCGCTTGGTTCTTGGCATCGATGCGCGAGACGGCATGGTTGCCACCGAAGGCTGGCTCGATGTCTCGAAGACCTCCGCGATCGAACTGGCCAAGCAATACACCGACCTCGATCTCGCAGCGGTCGTTTACACCAACATCGCCAACGACGGCATGATGCAAGGTGTCGATGATGCTACGATCCGCGACATGATCCACCTCGCCGAACTCGGCCTCCCTGTGATCGCGTCTGGCGGTGTGACAACACTCGACGACGTCCGCAAACTCGCCACCGTCAGCCGCTCACAACCCAAACTCATCGGTGCCATCATCGGTCGCGCGATCTACGAAGGCACGATCAGAGTAGCCGATGCGATTCAGACTGCTCAGCACGGCATTTCATAGTCCCGACCAAGCAGTCTGAGTCGCACAACTGGTTTGTATCCTGTAGTTGGGATTACTCCAGCGCCTTGATGATTGCTTCCACGCTGGCTAGTTGATTCTTGTAGTTGTCCAGCGTGTCGCGGGTTTGTTGGAGGACATCAGGAGGGGCCTTCGCGACGAAGGCTTCGTTTTGGAGTTTCTTTTCGTTGGACTCGATTCCTTTGCGGAGTCGTTCGGCTTCTTTGGTGTTGCGGGCGCGTTCGGCGTCGCGGTCGATCAGGCCCTCCAGCGGGACAAAGACGTCGGCGTCGGTCAGACTGAAACTGGCCGAGCAGGTGGGCGGTTGCACGTCGGCTCCGGCGGCGGCGAGCAGGGCTTTCGACAGGTTCTCGAACTGCGCGGCGACGTCGTGCATCTCGGAGGCGATACCCGCGTTGCAGCGGATGTGGAGTTGAATCGGAGTGCTCGGCGAGATGCTGTAGAGAGCGCGCACGTTGCGAACGGCGACGATCGTTTCTTGCAGCCGTTCGAAGCGGCGTTCGAGGTCGCGGTTCTGACAGGACGTCGGGACGTCGGGCCAAGGGGCGGTCATGACTGAGGTTGTCGCTTGGGTGCCTTCGGCTGAGAGGGGCCAAGCGACGAGACCACGCACCGGGGCGATCTCGTTCAAGCGTTGCCAAAGTTCTTCGGTGATGAACGGAGCGAACGGATGCAACAATCGCACGATCGTGTCCAGCACGGAAACCAGTATGCGTTGAGCGATGGGTTTCATCGCGTCGTCGCGCAGTCGCGGCTTGATCATTTCGAGATACCAGTCGCAGAACTCGTTCCAGACGAAGTCGCGCAGGATGCGAGTCGCTTCGTCGAAGCGGTAGCGGCCGAGCATCGACGTGACCTCGCCGGAGGTGTGCGACAGGCGGCTGAGGATCCATTGGTCTTCGAGTTTCAGATCGGACGTAGAACAGGCGGCTCGCCTGTTTGGATCGGCGGAAGACTCGGAAGTCGCAGAAGACTCAGGCGAGCCGCCTGAGCTACGGACTTCGCCAGGCGTGTAGCCTTCGAGGTTCATCATCGCGAAGCGGGCGGCGTTCCAGAGTTTGTTGCAGAAATTGCGGCCGTACTCGAAGCGTTCGCTGACGACGCGAGCGACTGGTTCACCGGCATCGGGTTCGAACCAGGGGCTGCTGTATTGCGCCGACTGTTTGCACTTCGCGCATTTGACGCGCGGTTTGGCTCCGCCGCCGGGGACCGCTTTTTGGTGCTCCAGCGTCTGCGGGATGACGTTGCCGCAGTGCGGGCACTCGTAGCCGACGGGCAGGCGGACGTCCTGGGTTTCGCCGGCGAAGCTGGCGATGGTGAACCGCACGGCGTCGGTGCCGTACTTGTCGATCAGGTCCAGCGGATCGACGCCGTTCCCCTTCGACTTCGACATCGTCTGCCCAAACCCGTCGAGAATCTTCGGGTGAATGCAAACATGCCGGAACGGCACTTCCCCCATGTTGTACAACCCCGTCAGCACCATCCGAGCCACCCACAGCGTGATGATGTCGCGAGACGTCACCAGCACGTTGCCGGGGTAGAAGTACGAGAGGACTTGGTTCTTGGCCGAGGGCTGAGGGCTGAGGGGCGAGGGCGATGAGGAATAAACACGATCGATTGCCGCAGCGATCTCCTCGTTCGACGCCACCATCCATTTGACTTTGCAGCCAAGTTCATGACTGAACTTCGAGACTTCCGGTTCCTTGATGGCGATGCTTGCAATCGTCAAGCCGTCAGTATCGAGGCTCACCGGAAGGATGTTGAGTTTTCGTGCGACCGATTCCGGGATCATTGCCAAGGCGAATGGAGAAACCGGAACGCCCTTGAAATCAGCGGCTTCAACGGCTGGATTGAGTTCGGTTTCGGAACGTGAAATCGTCGGTGGATTCTCTGTCGAATTCGGCCATCCAAGTGTTGCGTGTGGCCACAGTGCCGAACTGAACCAAGTATCGAGCACGTCTTCGTCGCGTTTGAATCCTTGTTCCTCGAAGCGACTTTCTAAGTCCGGCCGCCCGTCGTCGATGCAGACCAAGCACAGCATTTCCGTCTCGCCTGAATCAAGTTCTCGGTGGCTCGTATCGAGATGGCAGCCATCATCGAGCGCAATTCGCAGCGCATCCATGACGACTTTCTTCTGCTCGTCGGTCTCATCGGCAGGTCGTAGAAACGTCTTCTTCCAAACCGGAATTCGGTGTCCCCACCAGAGCTGGCGGCTGATGCACCAGTCGCGCTTCTCGCCGAGCCAGTCCATGTAGCTGGTCGTGTAGCGCGACGGGAAGAATTTCACTTTGCCGTCGCGGACGGCTTGCATGGCGGCCTCGGCGAGCGTGTCCATCTTCACGAACCACTGGTCGCTCAAGTACGGCTCGATGGGGGTCTTCGAGCGGTCGCTGTGCATCAGCGGGATCGTGCGGTCCTCGACCTTCTCGAAGTGGCCCAGCGACTGCATGTCCGCGACGACCCGCTCGCGAGCCGCAAACATCGTCAGCCCGGCGTACTGCCCGCCGTGCTCATTCAGCGTGCCGTCCGGGTTCAAGATGTTGATGACGCCGATCTGCTTGTTGCGCTGATAGCACGCATAGTCGTTCGGATCATGAGCCGGCGTGACCTTCACGCACCCCGTCCCCAACGTTTTGTCCACCAGCAGAGCATCGGCAATGATCGGGATGACTCGCCCAGTCAGCGGAATGCGTACGTGCTTGCCAACGAGGTGCGTGTAACGCTCGTCGGTCGGGTGGACGCAGACGGCGGTGTCGCCGAGCATGGTTTCGGGGCGGGTGGTGGAGAAGGAGATGCGCTCGCCGGTTGGCTGCCATCCGTCGGGAGGGCGAGGCTCCTGCCGAGCCGTTGCGGCGATCAACGCGGGTTGCACCGACGACGGCTCGGCGGGAGCCTCGCCCTCCCGATCGGCGGCGTCTTGAATCACGATCGGATAATTGAATGTCCAAAAGTGCCCGGCGACGTCTTCATGAGTGACCTCGTCATCGGCAACGGCGGTTTGCAGGTACGTGTCCCAATTGACCAGCCGCTTGCCTCGGTAGATCAGGCCGTCGCTGAAGAATTTGAAGAACGTGCGGCGAACGGCTCGCGAGCAAACATCGTCCAGCGTGAATCGCACGCGCCGCCAATCGCAACTGGCTCCGAGCATTTTTTGTTGGCTGATGATCCGCTCTTCAAACTTGTCCTTCCATTTCCAGATCCGTTCGACAAGCGCTTCGCGGCCGACGTCGTGCCGCGTCAGTTTCTCTTCTTCGAGCATCCGCCGCTCGACGACCGCCTGAGTCGCGATACCGGCGTGATCGGTGCCTGGCATCCAGAGCGCCTCGTACCCCTGCATCCGCCGCCAGCGAGTCAGCAAGTCCTGCAACGTGCCGTTGAGCGCATGCCCCATGTGCAGCGCTCCGGTCACGTTCGGCAGCGGAATCATGATCGTGTGCGGCTTCTTGGGATGAGCCGGATCCGCCTGCTGGCTCGGCGGATTCGCGTCGAAATAGCCGCGTTCCTCCCAAAACGAAAACCACTTGGCTTGAGCTTCTTTCGGTTCGTACTGCTTGGCAAGTTCGGTCATGGTGCTTGAAGATCGTTGAGAGTGAAAAGTGGAAAGATTGAGTGCGCGACTTTCGGCGATTTACACATTAGGGATCGCTGCGATCGTAACCTCGCCATCGGGGACGACACGGATGTGGAGATCATGGCCAGCCAACAACGCCATGCCAACGAGTGGTTCGACTTCGGCGGCATGGACGTCGATCGTTGTTGGAACACCGTCCCATATCACGGTCAATTCAAAGAGCTGGCTGATGATTTCACTGCCATCCGCGAGTGTCACGATCACATGCGTGACTGGGACCGCTCGGAATTTTTCCAAGACGGCAATTGGCAAGGTCAGAAAATCGCTGAATCCCGTGTCGATGACGGCGGAGAAGTTCTCTGTCGGAAGGTCGTCGCCAACAACCGCCAGATCGACCCATGCTTCCAAATGGTTGGTAACGACTCCGCGAATCATTTCACCTTCCTTGGTCCACGTCCAATGCGAGCAAAGGTTCGGCTGCCAATTCGCACTCCAAATGTGACTGCGTTGGGTTTTCGAGTCCGCAAGTCCCGGACGGCGAGACTTGCGTTGGCCGCCACACTGAAATCTCCGGAGAGCACGTCGATGGCCACGACCTGTCCAGCGAGCGCAGGATCAAGCTGATCTTCGATCTTTTCGTGGTACAGCTTGTCACCGCGCGCGGCGATCTCTTCGGGCGAGAGTGTGGTCGCGGTTTCGGGCATAATTTCAGACTCCTGGCAATTCCGCCTGTCGAATAAACGGCGAGAGTGTAATCGGAATTCGCATTCGACTAGAAGACCTGCCCCACCCGGTCATTCTGCAGCCAACACAAGAGTCAATCCTAATGGCACGGTCCAGCCAAAATCTCCGGGCATTGTTTCAGCGTCATCTCGAACAAGAATCGGCCAAGCTTCCGAGTCGCTCCGCCGAGCATCGAGAGGCCATCGCCGGGTGTCTGCGAAAATTTGCGAAGACCGGCGATCGTTGTCTTCGGCAATTGAACGAACGACGGATTCAGACGCTGGGTCAGCTTCTCGACACGTTGCCAACGTTGCCTAGCAAACTGAAAGACTTCGGCATCTCGCTGTTGCAAGCGCTGAAGGCCAAACAAGCCGTTCCCGTCTTGCTGCGAATGTTGTCCGATGACACGGACGGTCGGTTGTCGTGCGGATGCGCGTTGAATGCGATTGGCGGAAAGCGAATCGAGAAATCTCTGGTCCAGATCGCGCGTCGTGAGCTGAATTCTGCCGTCCCGAATCGCTTCATCCTCGAAGCGGTCATTCATGGCTTGAAGTATTCCGACAGTGACGCCGGGGAAGATGTGCTGGTCACGATTTTTGAGCGAACCGACCTCGCCGGCTGGCTGCGAGGTGATGCTGGTGACGCACTCGATGTGACAGATCGTCGGACTCGATTGTTTCAGAGAACCTGGGTTGCCGCCTTGCGTGGCCTGAGCGAATCCGACATCGACGTTCAATTCTGGTCGATGTTCGCGATTGCCAAGCTCGCCTCGCGAAACCGCATCGGCCAACGCGTTCACAATGAGCGATTCGACGCAGCACTTCCAAGGCTTCGAGAGATTGCGGCCCAAGATCACAGGCTCGCTCCCGGATACTGGTGGCCAATGTCTGCCGAAGCGGAAGACACAATCGCCTGCATCGAAACGGGAACTGGCCTGACCCCGGAAGCAGCAGAACGCTGGATTGGCAATAAAGAACGCGGTCCTTGGATTCGCGATTGAGATATGACTCGCATGGAATAACGCCTCTTCGAGCTTGCCTCGATGGAAGCAGGCTTCCGCACTACGACGCTCCAGATTCATCCTCGTAGTGCAAAGGCCCAAATCCACCGAGACAAGCTCGTTGGGGTTGGCGTCACTCGATGACTCACGGCCAATCAACACCACCGGGATGCCATGGGTGGCAGCGAGCGATTCGGGCGATCCCTTTGAGTGTGCCGCGAATCGCGCCGTACTTTGTGACCGACAAAATGAAGTACTCACTGCAAGTCGGATGGAAGCGGCACTGGCGGCCGATGATGTAGCTCAACGTCATTTGATACAGCCGAACGATCGCGATCAGCAGCAATGACGGAATCTTCACGAGGCGGCGCAGCAAACTCATGAGCGATCGCTCGACAGAGGTTGATCGAGATTCTGCTCAGCGGTCGCTTGATGGTTGTCGGTCGGGGCCAATCGTTTCGCCACACGCTTCACCAGCGAGGCGAGCGATCGCCGAACTGCCAACGCATCGGGTTCAGTGCCGGTACCCGATCGTGGTTGCACAACCAGATCGAGTCCACTGGGCATCTCCGCGCGAGTCAATCGAAACGCTTCACGAATCAGCCGCTTCCAACGATTGCGATGGACTGCATTGCCACAACGTTTTGAGACCGAAAGGCCGATCCGTGTTTGCGGTTCATCGTTCCGAGCAGCCGTGAGGAGCAGCACCGCATCGCTGACACGCGAACCTTGTTCGTAAACACGAGCGAAGTCCAAGCGACTGCGGATGTGCGTCGACTTCGGGAACGTCAATTTCTTCGTCATCAATTTTTCGTCACCAAATTCGACATCAACGAATCTCAGTCTTCGGCTCATTGGGAGCGGTGAGTCCATCTGCTTCACGACCGTGTTTCAATCGCAAGAATTCGAGTTCGTCATACTTGGACTTCAGCGACTTCGACTGCGTCAGCCGCCGCATCCGTTTCGCTCCGAGTACGATCACACACAACAGTACAAGCAATCCCAGCCCGCATGACACGACCAACCAGATCAACAGCTTGGCGGCATCATCAACGTCTCGGAATTTCTCTGGGGCGAGCGGCGGAACAGGAGCCGCTGTTTTTTTCACCGGTGCTGGATCAGTCGGCGGAGTGGACGATTCCGTCGAGGCCGCTTTGACTTCAGCAGCGGGTTGCTCGTTAGTTGGTTCATCGGCGCGAGTCAGTCGAATTGGCAACGCGGCTAAGACGAGCGACAACCCAATGGTTGTGGACAACATTTTCCGACGGCTAAGAGTGCCCGTCCTAAGAAGATTGGTTTTGGGTTTTGTCATCGGATCACCACAAGTCGGTTCGAGGATCATAAGGCGCTGCCGCAGCAATCTGCTCAAACAGCGCGCGCGTTTGTGCGTCCAGCTTGGGCGGCAACATCAATTTGATGGTCACGTACAGCTCGCCTCGTTCTTTCGTTTTGTGATCGAGCACTCCTTTGCCTCGCAATCGCAGTTTCGCACCGCTGGATGTTCCCGCTGGGATCGTCACCATCATCCGGCCTTCGGACAGAGTTGGGACTTCGACTTTCGCTCCCAAAGCGGCTTCACTGACCGAGATCGGAACATCCACAAACAGATCGCTTCCCTCACGACGAAAGTAAGGATGTGGAGCGACCTTGATTGTGACCAATAAGTCTCCGGCTGGTCCTCCACCACGTCCTGCTTGCCCCTGGCCTCCCAAGCGAATGACGCTCCCACTGCCAACTCCAGCAGGAATCTTGACGTTTAACCGGTCAACCTGACCGCTGCGACTGAGTTGCACTTCATGCGAACCACCTTCCGCTGCAACCGCGAAAGGGATCTCGATTTCTGCGGAGATATCTTCCCCTTTGGCTGCTCGCTGTTTGCGGCCACCTTGCCGTCCGAACGGAGATTGTCCTCCACCTCCTCCGCCGCCGCCGAACATGTTGCCGAAGAGGTCACCCAGATCAACTTGTCCGTTACCGAACAGGTCGCCCAAGTCAACTGGCCCTCCGCCGCCACCGGGTTGTTGACTTCCCCGAAACTGCGGGCCGTTGGGACCAAAAGTCGTCCCGTATTGATCGTACTGCTGACGCTTCTTCTCATCGCCAAGTACGTCCCAAGCCTCTTGAACTTGCTTAAACTTTTCGGACGCAGCCGCGTCATCAGGCTTTCGATCGGGATGATTGTCTCGCGAGAGTTTCTTGTACGCCTTACGGATTTCCTCCACCGACGCGCCCTTAGAAACACCCAACACTGCGTAAAAATCCGCCGCCATTTTCTGCTGATCCTTCACCGTTGCCACCGAACGACCTCCGCTCTCTATTACACGGGCGATGGTATACGAGGCCCCGCAACGACGCGATGGTCGCAGCTTGCCGGTCGCTGCTTGACAACTCAATTCAGCGGGTTAACTTAGCGACCCTCCTGCGGGCGTAACTCAGTGGTAGAGTGACAGCTTCCCAAGCTGTACGTCGCGAGTTCGAATCTCGTCGCCCGCTTTTGTGCCGTCAATAATTGGCAACGCGAACAACCATGAGTCGCGTGAAATGGCTGCATTGGCGGTTAAATGCCGATCACTCGAGTGGGCTCGAACGCCC
>JAPLNX010000396.1 GCA_026400935.1 Planctomycetia bacterium
ACCTACACCGGCAAACCGACACAATCGCAGCCCGTAGCTCGGTTCTGCCCACCGCACCGGCGCATCACCCGCACCACAAAAATCCAACAAGCCGCACTCCAAATCTAATGGCAGGTTATTTCTTGGTCGTGGCACTAGTGTCCGCTGAAATACGATCTCAGTTAAGCCGCGTTGTCAACACAGTAATTCGCTAGATCGCAATCGGCAGTCATTCCAAATGCTCGTTTCATAACGTGTCGAGAAAGCGCTCGCATTTCATCGTCTGAATAGACTGAGTTTCGATGCGATGAGGTCAGCGTACAGGTGTCTTTGATCGTCGTCAGGCAAAGGATCATGGGAGAGAACTGCGTTGCACACGTTCCGCGAAAATAATTGACCACTGGTAACGCGGTTCGCGGCGGCGGCAAAATTGCTGGCAGGTTGATGTTGGAAAGGGCTCCGCTAATCGGAAATAAGAATTCTTGATACCAGTTGGCGAAGGCTCGGCTGACCTGTTGGACCAAAAACGAATTGATTCGTAACCCGTTCAACGTTCGCAGATTTTGCGTAATGCTATTCAACGCCACAACGGACTGGCGGACGTGATGCACAAGGCCCTCAAACGATTGCTGGCGATAACTGTTTGCGGAGATGTTGAGCGGTGCCAGGAATTGTCCAAACAGATTATTTCGCTTCGGTGTCGCTCTACCAACGAGGTCCGCCAGAACGCTGATACAGCGATTGGGTGACAAGAAATGTTTCGGCAACTCACGATCCTGTTGTATGAACCAATCCAACATGGCCGAGATCACCAACTCACCGACAGTCACTTTCAGCTCCTTCGCTCGATTGCGGAGTGATGCGAGCGGCAGATGCTCGGCATGAATCTGAAAGGTCATTTCAAATTCGGTTGGATCTGCCGGTGGGCGTCGGTGTGAACGTCGGAGATTCCACAGCGTTTTGATTGCGGGACCGATTGATCGCAGCACGTTCGTGCGACGGGCTTCTTCAGGAAAGAAGTCAACGAGCGATTCCGTCGTGTGAGTGATTCCCAGTGGCAGTTCCTCGTCCCGATCCCACATGAGTTCCTCCAGCAAATTTTGCAGGAGCATCGCGATCGAGCGAGCATCAGCGATCGAGTGTCGGTACGACAACCAGACGTAGCGCGTCCCCATTTGCTGAACCAAGCCAACTCGAAACGGAGGTTCGTCATCAGCAAACGGTGCGTTTAAGAGCTGAGTAGCCAGCGATTCCAGTGAGCTTGATTCGATTGATGGTAACTTATGGAACTGAGCTGTTATGCCGAAGTTTGGGGCCGCTCGACGTTCCGAAAGTGACGGCCATTGTCCAGAACTTGCCGCCAAAAACTTACGAAACAGGCGGTCTGTCGCAGTTTGCAAATCGGCGATGGTGATTTCCGCAGAGACTTCTGCGACTTGCACAGCGTTGATGGCGTGTAAACGCTCCCAATAGGCCATCATGGCCTGCATCCCTGTTGGAGAATTCATTTCATCCGGTCCTGATTGAGTTCGATACTAAAACGAAAATTGAATTGAACTCAAGATCGGCGAAATGGCGATTCGACTCGTGCGACATCCCTAACTTCATGAAATTCGCCGAAATCAACCATTACTAATCCAGACAGCATCGAAACGGTCGAACTGTCCGATAACAACATGTCTGCCTTCAGTTGCCATGAAGAACTGAGGTAATCGACCAAGAAAACTTAAAACCCCTCAGTCGATGTGGAGCGAGTTCATGAGTCTGAACGCATTGAATGAACTGCGGTTCTGGTTACGAGATTTTGCAGACCGTCGTCGTGTGGCGGCTTGGTCGCGAGCCGAACTGGAAGCTGATCATGCTCGACGGTTTCATGAATTGGTCGCCTTCGCAGCCAAGCATTCAGCGTACTTTGCCGATGTGGTCAACAACCGAGGACTTGATCCGCAGACGTGTGAACTCACGGACTTCCCCGAACTGACCAAGGCGACGTTGAACCAAGAGTTCGATCGCATCGCCACCGAACCGGCTTTGAGTCGGCAGAGGATCGGTGAGTTCTTGCAGAATTCAAACGATCCGACAGAGTTGATGAACGATCGCTTTTTCGTGCTGCGAACTTCCGGGACAACAGGTGATCCGACCTACATGGCTTACTCGACTCGCGAATGGATTCGAGGTTGCAGCCATCGGAGTCGAGTGGTTCCCGGTATCCAGTGGCGGCAACGAGTCGCATTTTATGGAGTCACGCACCAGCATTTGGCGGGAGTCAGTTTGGCGCTGACCGGCCGTCGCGGGCTTAATCAGTTGTTTTTCAATTGCCGCACTTATGACGTCAATCGCCCTGTCTCGGAAACAGTGGCTCAACTCAATGAGTTCCAACCGCAAGTGCTCTCGGGTTACTCCAACTTATTGATGATCTTGGCTCAAGAGCAGCAGCAACAGCGATTGAATATCCGACCAAAATTCGTGTGCAGTTCCGGCGAGGTGATGACGCCGTTTGTTCGTGAGACGCTCGAAAACACGTTTCAAGCGACCGTGGTCAATCTCTATTCAACCTGCGAAACACTCTTCATCGGTGCTGCTTCCTCCAGCGAAGGAGTGATGCTGTTTGAAGATGACATCCTGTTTGAAATCTTTCCGACACACGTGTTGGTGACGAATCTTTTCAACCGGACGATCCCGTTGATTCGATATCGTTTAGACGACGTGTTGATCCCGCTTGCCACAGAAAAATCAGGCCCGTTCCGTTTGCTGCAACAAATTGCCGGACGAAGCACACAGCCTTTCGACTTAGTCAACAACGCCGGGCAACTGGAAAAGGTCTCGACGTTTTCCATGATGTATCTGCCAATCCCTCCGGTTCCTGGATTCCAAGTGGTTGTTGCAGGAACGGATCAGCTACTTATTCGAGTGAAACTCGAAGCGCGCGTATCAACGGATGAGCGGCGTAAAACTTTACGTACGATCGAATCAGTGGTTCATGACTGGTTAGTCGGCAAGCACATGGATCGCTCTGTCAGCGTCATCGTTGAGGAGACCGCTCACTTGGAAATTGATGCCAAGAGTGGCAAGGTCAAAACGATCGCCTTCGCACCGGCAAGAGCGGCTTGAGTGTCACGTAACAAATCTTCGGACGGAGTCACTTCACTTTGCTTTGCCGCTTGCGGCTTCTGTTTTCGTCCGCAGCAACAATACTGCTTTGAGTCAGGTCTGATTTGCAGTCATCAGCGAATCATCCAGCCGAATGCAGAGTCGCCGAACACAGTCATTCGCGGGCCGTCTTGACGAACATGGTGAGACAGGGTGGCTCAGACCTTCTTGGCTGGTATCATAACTGGCCAGTTTCCGTCGCTTTAGGGCGGAGCGGCGTATAGTTGTCGATGAAGTTGTCGCCCCACCGAGCTTGCCTCGCTGGATTCGGGCATTTTCACTACGACTGAAGACTGAAATGTTAGGGCGCGTAGCGCAAAAGCTCGCGAGACACCGAGACAAGCTAGGTGGGTATGGTCGTGGGCGAGTGTGTGGCAGACTGTTTGAAATCATGTTTGAGGTTTCTCCGAGGTTTTGAAAATGTCCCAGATTGTTGAGCAAGTTGCGGCTTCCAATTCGGCGGCAAAGATGCGGCCGGTTTCGGTAGAGCCCGGTTTTGACGACTTTAATTACAAGCCGATCCCGCCATTGGCAGTGGTCTCGCTGCTGCTGGGAATTTGCGGGCTGTCCGGATTGCTGAGCCCGCTGGGGCTGTTGTTTGCCGCCTTTGGTGTTCTATTGGGCTGGATCGCCGTTCGGCAGATTCGGGGTTCAGACGGCGGGCTAAGCGGCGGCTGGATTGCTCAATCGGGAGTCGCCATGTCAGCCGCCTTGTTAGTGAGCGGAATCGCGTTGCACGTCTATTGGTTTCAGTCCGAACTTCCTGAAGGATGCCAGCGTTTGAGCTTTTCGACGGACATCTCCAAAAAAGGGTTCGTGATTGAGGGCAATCAGCAGAAGTTTCATCCGGACATTGAAGAACTCGACGGTAAGCAAGTTTTCCTCAAGGGGTACATGTACCCGGAAGGACAAGTTGAGGGGATCAAAACTTTTATCCTCTGTCGCGACAACGGTGATTGCTGTTTTGGTGGTCAACCTAAATTGACCGACATGATCAAAGTCCGCATGGCCAAAGGTACGACCGCTCGACTTGGTCAAGGCATGGTTTCTGTCGCGGGAACATTCCGCTTGCGTGATTTGCGACGAGCCGGCAATCTTGAGCCCGCCTTTGAACTGGAGGCAACCCACTTCGGCCCAGCGAAGACGTGGTATTAGCGTGGCTGCACTTTTCAATGACGAATCGGACGGAGTTCCAGAATGTCACTCGGCCAAGTATCTCAGGCATGCTCTTCGCGATTCGCAGGGATGCTCGCGGGAGTTGTTGCTTTTGCACTCAGCTCAGTCGGTTGCGGCCATTCGGAAGGACGTGATTCCGCGAATCCGGCACCGACTGTCACGTTGGGCAACGAAGCCGTGCTAGTTGATCCGACCGCATTAGAGTCGAAGAAAATCGACACCGATGTCGTCCCCGCCTCCAACGAATTACAGGCCAACGCAGCAAAATCGAATTCGAACGAATCCGGTACAACTGAAAACCCAACAGTCGATCAACCGGTGATCGCCGTCGATCCTGAAGCGACTCGTACTTTTTCGGTCGAAGGGCCGGACCACGCAATCCGCATCAGTTTTGATGACTTCGATCTGCTGAAAGTGATGAACCTCGATCCGGTACCGGCTGATGCTGTGGAAAAACTGCCGAAGTGGCTGAAAGCACTCGACGGCAAGCGAATTCGAGTTCGAGGCTTCATGTACCCGCCATTTCAAGACACCGGCATTCGAGGCTTCGTGTTGGCACGCGACAATCAAATCTGCTGCTTTGGTCGCACTCCGAAAGAATACGACTTGGTCGATACGTTCCTGCGCAAAGATGTCACGACCAATTACATTCAGAACCGCCCGTTTGATGTCGTCGGGATTTTTCGCATCAAATCCGAGATCGAGAAATTCACCGCGATGTACGAACTCGAAGACGCAATCGTCATCGAAAAATAGTCCGGAATCAGCTCTGGTTAGTCTGTCGGTTTGAGAAGTGTTTCCATGAAATCTTTTCGATTGCGAATCGTGATTGCCATCCTGTTTTTGAGTCCGCTGGCAGCGAGACTTGGTCTTCAATTTTATCGGTACAACACGGAAGTCCCTGAAGGATTTGAGCGACTTAGCTTTGCCGCATTCTCCGAGAAAGCGATGATCAACGACGCCGACAATCAACGAGTGAATCCCGCCATTCATAATCTCGATGGGAAACGTTTGTTTGTGAAAGGCTACATGTATCCTGAGCCGAACATCGAAGGACTTACGTCATTCATAATTTGCAAAGGCAATCACGATGTCGGTTTTGGACCGACGCCCAATCTGTCAGAATTGATCAAGGTTCGGATGGCTAAGGGCAGCACAGCTAACATCCAAGTGGGACTCCTGTATGTCGCCGGTGAATTCCGGATACGAAATTCAACAAAATTCGGCAATCTTGAACCTGCCTTTGAACTCGTGGCGACCCATTTCGGGCCATCCAAAACATCGTTCTAACCAACTGGCATTCCAGCACAGGGAGCCTGATATGAAATTTCGCCTGCTCATTGTCCTCGCCGCTTTTGCACTCCTCGTGCCGCAGACCGTTCGCGCGGAGCGGCACGTAAAGATGGCCGCTCGCTGCTGCCCGTTTTGCTCGGCTACTTCGCTGACGCTCAGCGAACAGCTCACGGCTGCCGATGCCGCTGTGTTGGTGCAGTGGATTGAGGGGAAAGCTTCGGAAGAAAAATCGGCGGGAAGCACGACATACTCGATCATTGAGGTCGCCCGCGGCCCGAAGGATAAGCTCAAGAAGGACGACAAAATCACGGTTCCTCGTTTCCGAGCCGGCAAGAAGGGTGACCTCTTCATGCTCTTCGGAACGAAGGAAAAAGAGATCGACTGGAGCAGTCCGCTTGAAGTGACGGAGACCACTTATCAATACATCGTGCAGGCACCGTCACCGGAGTCGATGCCTGGCAAA
>JAPLNX010000405.1 GCA_026400935.1 Planctomycetia bacterium
ACTGCATCACAATGCCGCCGTACAAGCTCCACACAACGCTTCGACAACCGTGCATCCTTCAGACGTATCTTGATTCCATCCTATGATCCATACCACAGCCACCGAATTGTGTAGAGACCAATGAGCTTGCCTCGGTGGGGTCACTCCATTGAGAACTGACACTCCGGATTACGAGTTGGCGACACGAAATCATTCAGGTGGCATGCTGGTTGGCGCTGTGGGATCGGCTGCGATAGGCTCGTGCGGAATTAGGGACCACACCGAGAAACTGGAGCCGTTGCTGATGTCGATTCCGTTGGAGCAAATTGCCGATTCACTGCTGCGTGCAAACTTGTTGTCGGAGACGGAACTGGAGTTGGTATGCAGCGAGTTGTCGAGCGACGGTAACTCCGTCACGCCCGATCGGTTGTTGGGGCATTTGGCCGATAGTGGTCGGCTGACAGAGTATCAAAGAAAGCGAGTGGCCGAAGGTCGTTCCGGAGAACTGGTGCTTGGGAATTACATCCTGTTAAGTCGGCTCGGCGAAGGTGGCATGGGTGAGGTTTACAAGGCTCTGCATCGTCGAATGAAGCGGGTCGTGGCCATCAAAGTCATTCGCAAAAAACTGGCCACAAAAGATTTCATCGAACGCTTTCGCAAGGAGATTCACGCGGCAGCGCGGTTGAATCATCCCAATGCGGTCTCGGCGTATGACGCGGATGAGTGCGAGTTGGGCGACTTCCTCGTGATGGAGTACGTCGAAGGGGCGGACCTCAAACAGATCGTTGAGAAGCAAGGTCCACTGTCCGTCGGCGAAGCTGTCGATGCGATTCGGCAGGCGGCACGAGCGCTCGGATATGCGCATCGGCACGGCATGGTGCATCGTGACGTTAAGCCAGCGAATCTGATGCGTGATCTCAGCGGGTGCATCAAAGTTGCGGACTTAGGGCTCGCGCTCGTGTCCAGCGATGGTGACGAGATGCAAGAAACTTCGGTCGATGGCGTGGGGATCATCGCGGGAACGATCGACTACATGGCACCGGAGCAAGGGATTGATGCCGCGATGGCGGACGGTCGAGCGGACATCTATAGCTTGGGCTGCACGCTGTTTTATTTGCTCACCGGACGGGTGATGTTTGAATCACGAGCGCCGCTCAAGCGATTGTTGGCTCATCGTTCGAACCCGCCGCCCAAGTTGCACGAGGCTGTTCCGCAAGCCGATCCGGAACTCGATGTCGTCTTCCAACGCGCGGTCGCCAAAGAGGCGGATCAGCGTTTCACTTCGATGGATGATTTGATCACCGCGCTGGATCAGTGGGAGCAACGTCGCCAGCAACCAGTGGCTCAGGCCGCGTCCGAATGGGCGAGCACGAAGGTTGTCATCGTCGAGCAATCGCGTCTGCAAGCGGCGATGATCACTCGGTTGTTGAAAGATTTCGGTATTCACGAAGTTCTGGCCTGTGCGTCAGGTACGGAAGCGTTGGAAGCACTGGCGCTCATTCCGACCGGCATTGTGTTGATCAGCTTGCAGTTGCCCGACATGTCGGGGCTGTTGTTAGCCGAGCGAATTCGCGAAGGGCTGCGTTGGTCGCGAGTCACCGCCATCATCATGACATCTGACGCAGTTGTTCCAAGCTTTCAAGACGCGGTCAGTCATTTGGGCCGAGTCGGATTGATTCAAAAGCCGTTCGACTCCGCAACGTTGGCTGACACGATTTGCAAACTGCAACGGGCAGAATTGGATGACACGCTGGCGTTCAACGGCCTCGCATCGCGGCGTGTGTTGATCGTGGACGACAGCAGCATTGCTCGCAAGAGCATTCAGAAAACGCTAACTGAATTGGGCTTCGTCAACTTCACGACCGCCGACGACGGCAAGCCGGCTGTTGAGCTCATGCGGCAGCAAGACTTTGATCTGGTAATCACCGACTACACGATGCCCGACATGAATGGTCGCGATTTGGTCGCTTGGATTCGACAGCAGAGCCGCCAGAAGGCAGTTCCGATCGTCTTGGTCACGACCGAATACGAACCCGCGAAGCTGGCCGAGGTCTATCAACTCGGCGTCTCTGCGATCTGCGGCAAGTCGTTCGACATGGACATGGTTCGCAACATCATTTTCCGTCTGTTTGTGTGAGAGCGGACCAAGAAGAATCGAAGTTGCAACGTTGTTGCGGCCGGTCGCCGACCGAGCCACATGCCGATGACGGTAGGTCTCTCCGATGATTGGAGACCGGCCACAACAGACGGGCGAAGGGGCGAAGTTGCAACAAGCCTGACTGATCCCTACATGCCTCAACGTCTACGCGTGAGAGTCGATCGTTGTGGTTGCTACGGCGTTTTCCTTTGCGAACGATCTAAGCCCAAGGTCTACTGCCGCCTCGAATTTCCATTCCACGCGATTCAATTTTTCAATACGGCGTCTCATGGCCGCGTCACCAGAATTCATTCAAGAGTTTCTCGCTGAAACCCGTGAAGGGTTGGAACGGCTGGATCGTGAGTTGGTCGCGTTGGAAGCGGATCCGAAAGCGATCGGTCATTGCGATCAAGCGTTTCGAATTTTGCATACTATCAAAGGAAATTCTGGCTTCCTGGATTACCCGCGCGTCGGTGAGATTGCTCACGCAGGAGAAGCGGTGTTGCAGCGGTTGCGCTCTAGCGAGATCACGCTGGATCCAACGATCGCTGACGTGCTATTTCGGTTGCTCGATGCGCTGCGTGAACTCATGCAACGGATTGAGACAACAGGTTCGGAAGGGGACGACTCGTTCGCGGCGGTGCGGTTTGAACTCAAACGCATCGCAGGGCTGACCAAGACTGCTCCGAAATCGCCAACTGTGACAATCGTCGCGTCAGCCGCGGCGACTGAGTCGCCACTCCCGTCACCGACTTCTCAGCCTAGCCGGTTGACGACAATTCAAGTGGGGCCGGGTGATGCGATCTCTGAAAGTGCGCTGCATGCTCATGGGGATTTAAGTGGGGACTCAAGGGCTCCAGGGATGTCGATGTCTCGATTCCGTGAGACCCTCGATCATGTTCCGATTCCCGCATTTGCTTCCGCGCCCGTTCCACCCGGCTCGCCAGACAATGTGGAATCCGTCGGCGTCGCTCACGAGAATCCAAAGGTTAATTTGCCGCTGCCGAATGCAGAGATCATTGATACCGGATCGTCGATCGTTTCTCCGGCAGCAGTATTGAGCAGCGATTCAAGTTCGACAATTCCGCCGCGTAGTCGTGCGGAGAGCGGTAGTGGCAGCGGTGCGGCGAGCATGGTACGTGTGGACGTCAATCTGCTCGATCGCTTGATGAATCTCGTCGGCGAGTTGGTGCTGGCCCGAAATCAGATTGTGGAGATGCAATCGCGGCAGTCCAATCCGGCGATGCTCAATCCCGTGCAACGGCTCAATGTGTTGACGACCGAACTGCAAGAGGGAGTGCTCAAAACTCGGATGCACCCGATCGGGAATATCTGGAATCGATACCCTCGGCTCGTGCGTGATCTCGCTCGGCAATGCGGCAAAGATGTGAAGTTGGAAATGATCGGCGCTGACACAGAACTCGACAAAGCACTGGTCGAAGCAATCTCCGACCCGTTGATTCATCTACTCCGAAATTCGATCGATCATGGCATCGAGCGTCCGCATCTTCGTGCGATCAAACGCAAGCCGAAGCAGGGCCGGATCACACTGCGAGCATTTCACGAAAGCGGTCAAGTTCGCATCGAGATCACCGACGACGGCGCGGGACTAGACATCGACAAGATTCGCCAGAAGGCAGTGCAACGTGGATTCGTCAACCAGGACGAGTCGTTGAATATGTCGGAAAAGGACTTGCAGAATTCGATCTTTATGCCAGGTTTTTCGACCGCCGAAGAGATCAGCAATGTCTCCGGTCGCGGCGTCGGCATGGATGTCGTGAAGACGAACATCGAAGCAGTCGGCGGTACGATAGAAATCGAAACACAGAAAGATGTCGGCACAACATTCCGGCTCACGGTGCCGCTGACGTTGGCGATCATCCCGGCACTCATCGTGGCCTGCGATGGTCAACGCTTTGCGATTCCACAGACAAACGTGATGGAAATGCTGTCGATGCGCAAGAGTTCTGGACTGCGGATCGAGCAATTTCATAACTCGCCGGTCTTGCGGCTGCGCGGTGAAGTACTGCCCGTTGTCTACTTGGCCGAGCAACTGAAGATGTCTTCATCCAAGCCACCGCTTGATGCTCCAAGTTCTGTCAATTTGATGATCCTGAAGACCGGCACGCGACAGTTCGCGTTGATCGTTGATCGGATTGGTAATTCGGAAGAGATCGTCGTCAAGCCGTTTGGATTCATTCTCGACGGTATGTCGGAGTACAGCGGTGCGACGATCATGGGAGACGGCAGTCTCGCGTTGATCTTGGATGTGCGCGGGATTGCTCAACGAGCGGGATTGTTCGCCAGCGATCGTCCGATGGCGCAGTCTGCAACCGCTTACGAACCAAACGAGTCGGAGATGTCGGTCGAAGAGGCGATCCTCGTCGCGGAAGTTGGTGAGCGTCATCGAGTCGCGTTCTGGCTGCGTGGCGTCATTCGTATCGAGCACGTTTCGCGGTCGCTCATTGAACATTCAGATGGGCAAGCGGTCTTACAATATCGGGGCGAGATTTTGCCGCTGGTTTTTGTTGACCGCGTGCTCGCGTTGACCGATGTCGCCCAATCACGAGACTTGCTCCCTTCAACAATCACCTCCGCTGAAGGTGATGAGACTCTCAATCAGGAACTTTCGCTGGTCGTCTACGGAGCCCCCGGTCGCACTGTTGGACTCGTGGTGCGTGAGGTCGTGGACATCGCCGATCAAACCACGCAGCCGCAACTTTCCGCGCACATCAGCCCTGTGGTCGGGACGACTGTTGTACTCGGACAAATCACGGACTTGATCGACGTCACACGGTTGATTGAGTCTGCTGGCGTCCGCTTTTTAGAACCCGTGGAAGCAATTTGAATGACGGGCAAGAGTGCCCATCCTCCAAGCTTGGAAATGACATCATGACTGGCCGACTCTTTCGCAACACACGCATTGCTCACAAGCTGCTGCTCATCAGCCTCAGCTTTGCGTTACCGATCGCGGTGCTGTTGTACTTCACCGTCGTGGGAATCAACAAAGACATTCACTTTGCGACCCTGGAGTTGCACGGCAATGACTTTCAGCGACCACTTGAAGATCTGTTGCAGGCGACGTTGCTGCATCAAGCGGCTGCGCAGCGAGCACTCGGTGGTGAAGCGAAACAAGAAGGACAGTTGCACAATTTGCAAACGCGCTTCGATCAAGCCCTGCAAAAGCTTGATGCTGTGAATCGGCGTTATGGCCTTGAGCTGCAATTCACCGACGAAGGTCTGGGAAAGCGGCAACGGACCAGTTCCAATCAGACGGCATTAACGGCGGCTTGGGGGAAACTCAAACAAGACCTCAAATCGCTCGATCCGAATGGGAGCAACGCGAGACATCGGCATCTGCGGGAAACCATTCGCACGATGCTGACTCACGCGGGTGATACTTCGAATCTTGTCCTTGATCCCGATCTCGACAGCTACTACTTGTCGGTTGCGCTCGCGACTTTGCCGCAATCACAGGATCGGCTCGCTGATGTTTTGGTCGAAGGTCGCACGATGCTCGCGAAGGAAGAGCTTTCGTCAGCCGATCAACTCCGCATGTCGGTCTTGATGACGTTGATTCGTGAGTCTGACCTCGCCGCTATTGGTAACAGCGTCCGCACGGCATTGAATGAAGACTCCACTTTCTATGGCGTTAGCCCATCACTTCGTAACCTGGAAACGCCATTTGATGGATACCTCAACGCGACCGAGGAACTGCTCAACCTGATGTCGATCATCGCGGAATCACCAGCGCCAAAGGCAACTCCAGATGACTTTGAACGCATCGTGAAGAGTGCAACGGATGCCAGCTTCCGGCTTTGGACGACCGGTGCGCAAGAGTTAGATATCTTGCTGCAAATTCGGAACAACGCACACTCACACCGGCGTTTGCTGGCGCTCGTGCTGACGCTGTTGGCGTTGGCAATCTCAGTTGCACTAGTGATCCAAGTTGCCAAGGGCATCACACAACCCATGGCGACTTGTGTTAGCGGATTGCAAAAGCTGGCCGCGAAAGATTTGACTCATCGCTTGGATTCGAGCAGTCACGGCGAGATGGGTGACATTGCGGGAGCCATTAATCAAGCCGCAGACGGCATGAGAGAGGCGATCCACTCGTTGTGTGCCAGTGCTGAAGAGCTCAAACAGGCTTCGGAAAATCAAACGGAAGCCAGTCATCAACTGAGCGCGAACGCCGAGGAAACTTCTGCACAAGCGAAGATCGTGTCGAAGGCCGCGGAGAAGGTCAGCAAGAACGCTCAAGCGGTCGCGATGGCGGTGGACGAACTGAGCAACAGCATTCGCGAAATCGCGTCGAACGCACAAGACGCAGCTCGCGTTGCCACCGAAGCAGTACAAGTCGCCGGCAGCACGAATGTCACGGTGACCCGACTTGGCCAAAGCAGCAAAGAGATTGGCGAAGTCATCAAAGTCATTACGTCGATTGCCGAGCAGACCAATTTGCTGGCACTCAATGCGACGATCGAAGCGGCACGAGCGGGTGAAGCGGGCAAAGGGTTTGCCGTCGTGGCGAACGCCGTTAAAGAGCTCGCCAAAGAAACGGCGAAGGCAACAGAAGACATCAGCCGCAAAATCGATGGCACTCAACGTGACATTCACGACGCTGTCGATGGCATCCGCCGCATCGGCCACATCATCGAACAGATTAACGATTTCCAAAACTCAATCGCTGGGGCGGTCGAAGAGCAGACTGTGGTGACAAGGCAAATCAGCAGCAACGTGGCCGATGCCGCTCGTGGCTCCACCGAGATCGCCGAAAACATCATCGCTGTCGCTCAAGCTGCTGCTGGAACCGCCGAAGGGGCCGCGACCACTCAGCAAGCCGCACAGAAATCTGCGAGTCTCGCGGTACGGTTACAAGGCTTGGTCGGCCAGTTTCGGAGTTGACCGCAAGGAAGTTCGAGACTCGAAGTCGTTAGTAAACTGATCAGGTTGTTGAGGAACGATTTCAACGCAAAGGCGTGAACGGCGCGAAGAAAAGCAATTCAAAAAGGTTCTCAGCGTGTCGTCGCCAACGATTAACCGAACTGGATTCTTGGCGTTTCTTCGCGTCTTTACGTGGAAACTTGCAAGTAGTTAGCACTCGTCGTTCTTTGACCTTCTCACTGAGTTTCAACATGACCGCTCGCCAACTCTGCACATTTTACCTCGACGATCTGTTTATGGGAGTCGATGTCTCGCACGTCCAAGAGGTCGTGCAGACCGATCATGTCACACGTGTGCCGCTAACCGACTCGACGGTGGCGGGGATCATCAATTTGCGAGGACAGATTGTCGCCGCCGTCAATTTGCGTGAGTGCCTACAACGAGCGGCAAGCACGAGCACTCGTTTGCCGCTGTCGTTGGTTGTCTGTCTAAAAGGGGCCACAGTCAGTCTGTTTGTCGATCGCATGGGAGATGTGCTGGACCTCGACGAGTCCGGTTTTCTACCGACACCAGAAATCGTGGACCGCAAAGTGGCCCGGCTGCTAAACGGTGCTTACAAATTGCCGCAAGATTTACTGTTGGTGCTCGACACCGAACGAGTATTGACCCATGTGAAGAATCTGCATTCCGGCGTAAGAGGGCAAGCCAAATCCCAATGATATAGAGCGTCGAAGCCGCAAGTACGTAGCCGTCATCGCTCCGCGTGACGAGCTGTTTGTAAGTCAACGTTCTGTGAAGCGACCGGCTCGTCACGCAGAAGCGATGACGGCTACGTAAAACCTCGTCACAAAAACATCGCCTTCGGCGATAACGATCTAAGTAGTTCTCTAAATGAA
>JAPLNX010000093.1 GCA_026400935.1 Planctomycetia bacterium
AGAGTTCGTGATGGTGCTCAACGAAGTCCCGAACGTGATTCCGCCGACGGTGTTGTTCGCTCGCGGCGAGCACTTCGCGCCGAAGCAGCCAGTCGAACCGGGCGAGCTGTCGGTCATCGCCGCCAATAAACCTTCGGTCGCGATTCCGCTCGACGATCCCGCGATCCCCACAAGCGGTCGGCGGCTCGCGTTCGCCAAATGGCTCACCTCCGGCAAACATCCGCTCCTCGCGCGAGTCTTGGTCAATCGAGTTTGGATGCAACACTTCGGTCGCGGTTTGGTCGCGACACCCGCTGACTTGGGAGTCGCTGGCGAACGTCCCTCTCATCCCGAGTTGCTCGATTGGCTCGCGTCGGAGTTTGTCGACTCCGGCGAAGCGTGGTCGCTGAAGCACCTGCATCGGGTGATGCTGCTCTCGACCGGCTATCGACAGTCCTCGCAACGGAACGCGGCTCAAGACACCGTCGATCCCGACAACCGCCTGCTGGGACATTTTCCGTTGCGGCGTCTGCAAGCGGAGGAGGTCCGCGACTCGGTGTTGGCGATCGGCGGCAAACTGAACGACAAGCTCGGCGGCAAGCCGGTGCCGGTGATGCAGGACGAGATCGGCCAGTTCATCCTGGGGATCGACAACATCAACGGCAACGGTGTCCCCGACAAAATGCTGCCGCTCAACGGCGAGGAGTTCCGCCGCAGCCTTTACGTGCAGGTACGCCGCAGCCGACCGCTGACCGTCATGGAACCGTTCGATCTGCCGGTGCTCGATCCGAATTGTCCGCAACGCAACTCCTCGACCGTCTCGCCACAGTCGCTGTTGCTCATGAATAGCGAGTTCGTCCAAGAGCACGCTCGCAATCTCGCGGATCGTCTCGTCGCCGAAGCCGGCTCGGACGTGCGCTCACAAATTGTGCTCGCCTGGCGGCTGGTCTTTGCCGCCGATCCGACAGAGTCCGAACTGGCCGACTCCGTCACGTTCGTATCAGCACAGACCGAAATCTTTCAGCCGAAGACACCGCCGCCCGCTCAGCCCGCTGCTCCGAACGGAGCCACTCCGCCACCCGACCCCGCTCGTCAAGCGATGGCGTTGTGGGTTCAATCGCTGGTCAGTTCCAATCGGTTTTTGTACGTCGAATAGCCGCGAATTCTGGGTCTCCCATTCGTCGTCTCCTTCAATTCGTCGTACCCTTCCCTCTTGATTTGAAAGGGTACGACGAATTGAAGGAGACGACGAATGAAGGCAGGTGGCGGGATGGTTGCTGATCTCATCGCACTATCATGGGCCGCTTGATTGCTCTCTTCACTTCAGCGGCCACCACGATGAACCGTCCCCTCAATCCCGACGACACTCCCGCGCAATCAAGCAGTCCGGCGCTGTCGCGAAATGAACTGCTGGCCGCACTGGTGCTGTTTTTGATCGGCGTCGCCGTGCGGGTCGCGTTCCCTTCGGCGATGGCGGTCGAGCATTTCGATGAAGGGGTTTACGCCTCGAACCTGTGGTGTCCGGGCAGCGGCTTTCAGTATCCCGACCGGCATCTTTACGCCCCCGCGTTGCTGCCGGCGTTGATCGAATGGAGCCTGATGCTGTTCGGTTCGACGCCGTGGGCTCCAATGGTCCCATCGCTCGTGTTTGGAAGTCTGACCGTCCCGCTGATCTGGTGGGTCGGTCGAAGCTGGTTCGGCCCCGCCGCCGGTTTGTCCGCCGCCGCGCTCGCCGCCTTGAGCGACTATCACATCCTCTTCAGTCGCTCGGCACTGACCGACGTGACGCTCGGCTTCTGGCTGCTGTTGGCCGTTTATTTTTTTGAGTCCGCCTTTCGCACGCTGAACCCCGCCCGCGCCGTGATCGCCGGAGTCGTGACCGGCCTCGCCTGGTGGACCAAGTACAACGGCTGGCTACCGCTGGCCATCAGCCTCAGCGGCTTGTTGGCCTGGTCGGTTTTCGCGTCGCGCGAAGAACGGCAACTCGGCCGCCGCTTGATACTCTGGGGAATCGCCGCCGTCACGGCACTCGTAGTTTGGAGTCCATTCTGGTGGTCGCTGCCACAAGGCTATTCGCAAGTCGCAGCGAACCATCGCCAGTATGTCGTTGGGTTCGCGGGATGGCGGGACGGCATTCTCAGGCAGTCACAAACGCAATTTTATGTTGTTCGAGGGCTGACCGGTGTGGCCGTAATAGTCGCGCTTATCGTGGCATTATTCTTAACGCCAAGTCGATCGAGGGCCTGGATTGATAAGTGGAAATCCCTGCCGCCAGCACCACCTTCGCTGTCACTGGCCCTCCCGCTTCGGTTGCACCAGACGGAATGGTTATTGTTGGCTTGGTTCGCAAGCATGACTTTGGCGACACCGCTTTATCGCCCCTACCCACGACTCGCCTTGCCGTGGTTCATTTCCGGATGCTTGGGGATCGTGTGGTTGTTCTTGGGGACAGCACGATTTGAAAACGTTCGCATTCCACGTTGGCTCTCAGTGCCAGGAACCGTTCTGTTGTTGATCGTTTTGGTCTGCCTCGAATTCATCGAAGTCCCTCGCTCACGAGAAGCTCGGTGGATCGCCGGTTGGCAATCACGCACGGCGCTGGCAGACATAGCTCCGCAGGTTCAAGAGGTCGTTCGGCGAGTTGTCAGTGAAGCTGGTTCGCACGATGTCGGTGGTCGGCGAGCGGTGTTGTACGTCTTCGCCGAGCCGGGATTGTTCTTTCATTTGCCGGCGGATGATCTCGCAGTGGCACCGGCGGGGAGCTTGGACTTTCTCAAACCGGATGCTCCCTCGACTGGCCTGCCGACGTTCTTAGCGACCGGGCCACACGCGCATCGCAGTGCCGCGTTTGAAGAGCAAGTGGCGCAACATGCTGAGCGGATCGAGTTGGTCCAACGCTGGCCTTATGCCGCCAGCGATTTCGTGTTGCTCGACCAAGTGCCGCCGTCGCAGCTTGAAGTCGAGCGGGCGAAGTGTGAAATCCGGCTCTACCGAGTGAAGTAGCCGCTCGCGTTCCACGTGGAACACTCCGCAGAGACCGATGCCGCTTACCTAGTTTCACGTGAAACGCGACTTGGAAAGCGAAGGGCTTTGCCTGAATCAATTCGAAGCATCAGCGGGGGCGATCAATCCACAAAGCTCCGATTTCGGAATCACGTGAATCGCTCTCCCTCGCTCACGCTTCTGAATGGTTCGTGCGGAAACCGATCTTGAGGCGATCTCACTTTCGCCACTAAGACTCCGCTCCGCGCGATAGAAGTATTTTTTCTCATCGCGTTCTGAGCTGCTCAGTCATGGACGACAGGTTGAGGTCAATACGATGGATCAGATTGAAAATCAAATTCAGATTCGCAAACGCTTGGGGCGTGGACTCAGTTCCTTATTAGGATCCGACGACGACTCACCTGAAGCCGCTCATCTCCCCGGTGCAGGTTCGGCACCTACGCCTCCCGGTGAACTCCGACAGGTTCCGGTCAATGCGATTGAACGCAACCCGTTTCAGCCGCGCACTGAGTTTGAGGAGTCCGCGTTACGCGAACTGAGCGACAGCATTCGACAACACGGCGTTCTTCAACCACTGCTGGTGCGAGCCGCCCCCAACGGCGGCTGGCAACTGATTGCTGGCGAGCGACGCTGGCTGGCGTCTAAGTCAGCGGGCCTCGCAACGGTCCCCTGTCGAGTGCTCGTTCTCGAAGACCAACAAGTTTCCGAAGTCGCGCTCGAAGAGAATTTGAAACGCAAAGACCTCAATGTTCTGGAAAAGGCCCAGGCGTTTCAGGACTACTTGCAGCGTTTTGGAAAGACAATCGAAGAGCTTTCGAAGCAACTCAGTTTGGATCGTTCGACCGTCTCGAACATGGTCCGATTGCTCGACCTTCCCGACCCGGTCAAACAGTCGCTCCGAGCTGACAAGATCAGCGCTGGCCATGCACGTGCTTTGCTGTCATTACCTGCCGCCGAACAACTGACGTTGTGCCAGCGCATCGAATCCGAAGGTTTATCTGTTCGCGCAACAGAAGCGGCGGTTCGCGATCTTTTGGCGGCCACGAAAACCGACGATGGAACGGTCCCGTTTAGTTCGACGGCAAAATCAAAATCGAAGGCAACACCAACTCAGCATGTTGTCTCTCTGCAAAGCCAGCTCCGTGATCTGCTCGGAGTGCCAGTCGAAATCAAATTGAAAGGCAAGGAGTCCGGTCAGATCGTGATCACCTTCAACTCGAACGATGACTTCGAACGCGTCCTAAGGGTCGTCCGTCGGGCGGCCTAAACCGAATCAGCTATTAGCCAGACACTTGCACGACACTCCAATAACTGATCACAAACAAGATCACTCGCTGACATATCGAAGTAGCCATGAAGCGGCCTGTTAGAAAATCCCCTCGAAGCGCAAATAGCCCCAGCTAAGTCGCATTGAGCTTCGAACTTTTCAGAAATTGGCCTTAGCATACGGGACGCAATAGCACTTAAAAGCCATTACTCACCCGCCAAATACTTTTCACGTGAAACAGCTTGTTGACGCTCTTCACAGCGGCACCTAGACTCCGCCCCCTTGATCACGGGATGTAGCTCAGCTTGGCTAGAGCGCCTGGTTTGGGACCAGGAAGTCGCAGGTTCGAATCCTGTCATCCCGACTTACATTTGCTAGCGGTTCCGCCTTTTTGCCGGAATCTGGTTGTGAGTCGAGCCCGGTAGGAGATTCTCCTTCCGGGTTTTTCTTTTCTACAGATCCTTGTCGGACACGACGGCTGGTCGGTCCAAAATATTTTGGGATTGGGGACAGCCTGTCACCCCAGATAAGCGCGGCGCTGGTCTGCTTCTGCTCTTTTCATTCAGCCTTCTGAACGGCTTGAAATCGAACGAAGATGGATAGGTTGGTCGTGCAGTGCGGTTCTGTCGCATGGCCGAAGTTCTCGGGATCATCCGCTTGATTGGGCAGCTCTTCTGCAAACCGGAATGCCTCCGCGACAAGATCACGAGGTGGATCGGCCACGGCGGCATGAGCCGCCAGTGCCGAGATGTCTTGAGGAAGCCCGCGCGAGTGATGAACGAGTTTCAAACCAAGCTCGTGGTTGTGGTCGTTTGCCAAGAATCGCACCTCCGAGGTCGCAACTCAGTTGGCTCTGTCGCCACAAGTCGATACGACTCCTGTCCTCATATCAGACACAAAGCCGCGAAAGCGAAACCAACAACTGGTGATCTTGTGCCAAACATCATCAACTCATCGCCAGAATTGCATGAGTCTGGCCGCAGAACTTATCTCCGCTGAATGTTAACCGCAGTCAGCAATGACTTCTGTTGTACCGCAAATCAGACAACCACGTATCGACTGCATTCTTGAGCGAGTTTCTGACTTCGCCAAACACACCGGCCGAAACCAGCATTCTCCAAGTCGCATTGCCCAGTTCAGCCCGTGGTACGCGCGTCATCTTGGACCATCTATTGAAGAGTAGAATTCTGGCTAAACTCAGTGAGTTCGAGCATATTCGCTATATTGCGTATTTGCGAAAATCTCCTCCCGACAATTGCTAGACCACCGCATCTGTTGGGACAATCGGGACCATCATGAATGGCAACCCAGTCATTGTCGGCGTGCGAGAAGGTCAGGACAAAGTCTCAGAATGTGAGGGCAACGTTCCGAGTAGAATGAATGGACCTTTCTTTCAACTTGACGAACGGCACCGAAAAAGACATCTCTCGTCTAAAACAAGATCGACAAATCTTGCGGAAATCTACGCGACTTAGGTCCGCTCACTAAAAAACAACGATCAAGAGGATACTCATGTCGACTGCCACAGCTTCCGAACGGTCGCATGCTCCTTACGCGGAGCCGGACGAGTACATTGACTATCAGCTTCGCAAGACGCAGGTCGGCATCAAGCGGACGGACATGCTCACGGCGGGCGTCGTCGCCATCACGGTTTTGATTGGATATGTATTGCTGTTCGTGCTCAGCGATCATTGGCTGTTCGACGGCGGAGTTGGCAACACGGCGCGAGTGTTGATGTTCCTGCCAGTGATCGGGTTTGTTGGTTGGTTGATTGGGGCGAAAGTAATTTTACCCTCATTGAAGAACGTCAACGGGCTGTATGCGGCGAAGACACTCGAAGCGTCTTCCACAGAGTTTCACAGCAGCCTGTTGAATCTGATCGACCTCAAGCAAGCGGGCCGAGACGTGTCGCCGATGATTCTGGCAACGATGGAAAAACGAGCGGCGGTCACACTCTCGAAGTTGAACATCGACGATGCGATCGACAAACGACCGTTGCTCCGCACGTTGTATGTACTGTTTACGATTGTCGTCGCATTCTGTTTGTATTCGGTGCTCAGTCCGAAGCAACTCGGCCCGTCCGTGCTACGTGCGATTGCTCCGTTCACGAACGTCACACCAGCGACTCAGACTGAGATCCTCGAAGTCAAACCTGGGAACGCGAAACTGCGAGCGGGTGGCTCGTTGCCAATCGAAGTCCACCTGCGCGGTGAAATGCCGAGCAAGGTGACGTTGCACTACACGACTGCCGACCGCCGCTTTGTAGATGAACCGTTAGAACTCAGCGCCAACACAGAACCTCAACATTTCGAAGGTCTGCTTGGCGAGGACGGACAGGGATTGTTACAGAGCTTTGCTTATTACGTCGTTGCGGGCGACGCTCGTTCGCCGGAATACCGCGTCACGATCATCACGCCCCCATCTGCGACGATTACCGAGCAGCGTTATCAGTACCCTGAATACATGGAGCTTGATCCGCGCACTCAACACGGCGGAGTGATCGACGTGTGGGAACGGACAGCGGTCAGCATCAGCGGCACAACCAACATCCCGATTAAGCGTGCCGAGCTTGAGTTCGCTGACACCGAAGATTTCTCCGGACTTTATCCTGGCCCGTCGGTCAAAATCGAAGAGGGCAAAAAACTCGCGATCAATTGGCGAGCAGAACCGCGTCATCAGGACAACAAATTTCCGAAATTCTATCGCGTCAAGGTTTGGGACGACGAAGGAAATCCCGATCCGAAGCCAACTGTCTATCCGGTCAACGTGCGAATCGATCAAGCTCCGCAAGTTGCACTGCTTGATCCGACCGCCAGCCTGGAAATGCCAGCCAACGGCATCGTGCCACTCGCCGTCGCCGCGCGTGATCTAGATTTCAAACTTCGCACTGTGACTCTGAAGATTGCACGCGCAGACGATGACATCACTGACGAGCCACTTTTTGATGGTGCTCAACAAGAGGTCGGCGTGAAGCATGACTTCGCACTGGAACTGCTCAAGCTAAAGACCGGCGACAAGATCAAGTTTTGGATCGAAGCTCAAGACAACCGACTGCCAACGCACAACCTTGCGAAGACTGAACCGCTAGAAATCACGATCGTTGAAAAGATCACGAAAGAAGAGGCCAAGAAACAACTCAACGACAAAAAGCAGGAGCAGGACAAGAAGCTCAAAGACCCGATCAAGCCCGAGAATAATCCAAACGATCAACAGCAGCCGCTCGATGACGGGCAGATGAATCATGATGTCGTATTGGTCGTGCGTTTGTTTGATGAAGAAACGAACCAACCGCTTGACGTCAACCGTTATGCGAGAGCAATGGGACTCCGCGAACCACTGTTTCGCGGCTACGTACTGAGCGACATTGACGCGGACGGACAATGGGTCGTCAGCACACGCGAGCAACCAGATGGCGACCGTCGAGCGATTCAAGCCGCGAGGCAAAAGCTGACAATCCGCCAAGAGATCGTACAACAGCCGAACGCTGAGGTCTTGGATCCGGGGATCCTGCACGTCATGCCGCTGTACGGTGACTGTCGCTTGGATCAAGGTCGTGTTGCACAAGGGAGTGTGAATTCATCGCTGTATCGCGAGAAGGTGTTGCCGAAGGGCAAAGAGATGAAGTACGTCGTCAACTCGGCCAAGCCGACGCGTCAAGAAGGCCTGCCGTTTGCGCTCGCCACGATGGAAACTGATTTGGCTGCAAAAGACCGCGACTACTACTGCCGGATGCCTCAAGGCTTAAATGACCTGCGGAAATTTGCACGACAAGCGGTCGAAGACAAAGAGGGACCGGTCCCTGATCAAGTGGAGATCGCAAAGCGATTGCTCGGAAGACTTAAGCGGCCGGAGTTCACTTACAAGAAGCCGAACGCCGGTTTGCCGCGTACCGATTCGCTCGAAGCATTTCTGTTGCAAGGTCACGAAGGTGACTGCAAACAATTCAACTCGGCGCTCGCCTTGATGCTGCGGGAGTTCAAAATCCCCGCACGCATGATCTTGGGTCTCAAAGGGGGCAAGATTGAAGACGGTGAGTTCGTCGTCCGTTGGCCAGGACACGCTTGGGTCGAAGCGTACTTGAATGGCCGCTGGGTAATAATGGACGCAACTCCGGTGAGTACTGACGGCGAAGCCGATCCGAATCAACCTCAAGATCCACCGCCAGATGACGACGCCAACAACACCGATCCTCAACAAAACCCACAGAAGCAGGATCAAGGCAGCAAGCCCAAAAAGGACGAGCTGGAAAAAGATGACAAGGACGGCAAAGGAAAAACTGGCGAGAAAGAAAAACAACAAGACCGCGGCAAGGATGAAGGCAAGCCTTCGGTAAAAAACGATGGCACAGAAGACGACAAGGCGCTGGAGAAAATTGCTCAGCGTCAGAACAAGAAACGTAAGCCGGAAGATCAGCCGAACGACAAGCCAAAGACGCAGCCCGGCGACAAACCGAGTGACAAGCCCGGCGACAAGCCGAGTGACAAGCCCGGCGACAAGCCGAGTGACAAGCCCGGCGACAAGCCGAGTGACAAGCCCGGCGACAAGCCGAG
>JAPLNX010000556.1 GCA_026400935.1 Planctomycetia bacterium
CCTGACCACCGCCCATGCACTGGCCGTTCAATCCTCTCGCAGGTAAGACCATCAACCGGAGAGCCGGATGCGGGAAACCCGCCCGTCCGGTTCGGAGGGAGGGGCGACCGAAATCAATCGGTCGTTCCTACCCCTATCGAAAAATCACCTCACAAAAAACGCACGCGAGCCGCGTGCGCTACATTCTTCACAATAACTCGAATCATGAATCACGCCGACAACGCTACTGTTTTCACGAAAGATGACGCTCGCACGCATTGGCACGATCAAGCCTTATGGTTTGTGAGGGCCAAGCGAGATCGCATGGCAAACTCGTTGCCGGAATGGGAACGGCTGCGAGAAACGGCAGCGGCGATCAAGGCTCACACGATCTCGCGTTTGGCCGATTTGCTGGAGCAGTTTGAAGCGAATGCGATGAAACTGGGCGTCACGGTGCATTGGGCCAGCACACCCGCCGAGCACAACGAGATCGTGCTGAGCATCTTGCAAAAACACGGCGTCAAGCGGGTCGTGAAGAGCAAGTCGATGCTCACCGAGGAATGTCACTTGAACCCGTTTCTCGAACGGCATGGCATGGAAGTGGTCGACACGGACCTCGGCGAGTGGATCGTGCAGTTGCGCGGCGAGGCTCCCAGCCACATCGTGCTGCCAGCGATTCATATCAAACGGGAAGAAGTGGGCGAGTTGTTTCACCGCGTTCTCGGAACGCCGGAAGGGCTTGCGGAACCGAAGCCGCTCGTCGAAGCGGCTCGCATCGAACTGCGGAACAAGTTTATGCGTGCGGAAGCGGGGATCACGGGAGTCAACTTCGCGATCGCGGAGACCGGTGGTTTCGTTGTCTGCACGAACGAAGGGAACGCCGACCTCGGCGTCTCGCTGCCGCCGGTTCACATCGCCTGCATGGGAATCGAAAAGTTGATTCCGAAGGCCGAGCATCTCGGCGTCTTTTTGCGACTGCTGGCCCGATCAGCGACGGGGCAGCCGATCACCACGTATAGCTCGCACTTCCACGGCCCGAAGCCAGGAGGCGAGCTGCATGTCGTGATGCTCGATAACGGCCGGAGCGACATCCTTGGCAGCGATGACTTTCGGCGTTCGCTGAATTGCATCCGCTGCGGAGCCTGCATGAATACGTGCCCGGTGTACCGTCGCAGTGGCGGACACAGTTATCAAACGACTGTGCCCGGCCCAATTGGTTCGATCCTCGCTCCGTCACGTGACGCTCAGCAATTTCATTCGCTACCGTATGCGTGCAGCCTTTGCGGGAGTTGCACCGACGTCTGCCCGGTGAAGATTGATTTGCATCATCAACTACTGACCTGGCGGAAAGAGATCGCCGTGCGCGGACTCGTGCCGTGGTCGAAACGGTTCGCGCTCGGAGCGACGAGCCTGCTGATGCAGCGTCCGAAGCTGTTCAACTTCGTTGGCTGGTTGTCGCGCCGTATCGTGCCGCTGCTTCCTCGGTTCATGCTTTACAACCCGCTGAACCCCTGGGGCCGCAAACGCGAACTCCCTGTCTTTCCAAAGCAGAGCTTCCGCGAGCTGTACCGCAAATCAGGCCGCTCGACATCGACCAAAAAGAACTGAGCTGACGAATAAATAAACAGTCGGAACAAGTTTTGAACCGCTTCATCATGAAAAGCATCTTCGTCGAGCGGGGATGGATTACTGGCAGTACCTCGATTGGGAGGCGGTCGATTCGTGGGACGAAGTCTTGCAGCGATTGCCCGGTCGTCGCTGGTGGTGCAACGCGAAGTTCGCGACACGCATGGTTTGAGATGCCTCGTTTGAGTGAGGTGACATCCTGCTCTTCGGCAGCGAGACTCGCGGTTTGCCAGAAAGCATTCGGCAGGCCCACACCGACAACAATCTCAACCTCCCAATGTCCGACAAAGTCCGCAGCCTGAACCTCGCCAGTACCGCGAACACCGTGGTCTATGAGGCGCTGAGGCAATTCGGCGGGTTGCTGTAAGACCGAGTCCGGTTGAAACCGGTGCGTCCTAACGACCCAAGTTCAGCGACCCGGCCCACGGGACGCGTCGATTACAACAATAGCGCGAGGGCCGGGTTCGCTGCAGCGCATTGATACTCATCATGGCCTCCTGGGATGGAGGAATCTGTCCTAAGTTTGAGCGCGATGCCCGGAGGCACGCAGGCTGGTTCTTGTGGGACCAGCGCGGGTTTCGGGATCAGACGCTTCTTCTTCCAGGAGACCGATGATGAGGTTCTATCAAGCGACGCGTTCTTTCTAGTGCGGGGTGGATCTGCACGCAAGAACCATGCATGTGTGCGTGGTTGATGCGGAGGGGCAGACTCAAGAGCATGTCAATTTGCAGTGTGATCCGGGGCGGTTTCTCAAGGTGATCCAGCCGTATCGCGAGCAGTTCGTGTGTGTTGCGAATGTTTGTTCGCGTGGTACTGGCTGGCGGATTTGTGTCGCGAAGAGGGGATCACGTTCGTGTTGGGGCATGCGCTCTACATGAAAGCCATTCACGGCGGGAAGGCGAAGAGCGACAAGATTGATTCGGAGAAGATTGCTCGGATGCTGCGGGGTAGGATGTTGCCGCAGGCGTATGTGTATCCCAAGGAGATGCGGGCGACTCGCGATCGGGCACCGACGCGCTTCGCGTTGGTCGCGGCGGCGGATGAAGTTGGTCAGGCTGCGAGGTCAGGCGATCGCGCATGTGGCGTCTGGCCGATCCGTTTGCGAGATGGGTTGCCGTCGATTCCCGTCCCGTTACGAGCCCCCGATCCCGACGCTCGACTCGATCTGCAAGCCGTCCTACACACCATCTACGACCGCCGGCTACCGACATCGAATCTATCGAGGAACTCCCAAGCCAAAGCTGGTTGCCGATGACGCTCAATGGGCAGAAGCCATTTTGAAAGAGTATCTTGCTGGGTAATCCGACGACCGATTCGTGCCGCGTCGATGATGACTGCGTTTCCCGCCCATTCAGGCAAACTTTCTCCTGCCGGTCGTGTCAGTCGCGTTGAGTCTTTCGACGAGAATCAAAGCTGACTCGGAGAACCGCGTGCTGCAATGGACGGTTCATCGCGTTCAGGGGTCGAATCTGACGATCCCCTGCTGGCGGCCACTTCGTGCGCTGAGTAGCGTGATCGAAAACCGGCAGAAGTTGCCGAGACGCAGGCGTGGGGATTGCGAATGCCATTCCCAGCACTCAACGAATCGCGCGGCAAGGAGTTCCCCTGATGATTTTCGCAACGAGAATAAATCGTAGACGTCACGTTAAACGATTGCCTCGCCAGATTTGGTTGGAGTTGCTGGAGGATCGAACGTTGTTGGCCGCCCCAACATTGGATAATCCGATTTTGAATCAGACTGTCGGAGTACTAACAGACTTTGTGCTTGTTGTGCCGGAGACCACGTTTAGCGACGCCGATGCTGGAGACACGTTGACGCTTACAGCAACGCAATCCAGCGGTGCTCCTTTGCCGTCATGGCTCAACTTCAGACCCACGTCGGCTGCCACGAATCCGACTGGCATCTTTAGCGGAACGCCCCAGCCAACAGACGTAGGCACTGTGGAGATCAAACTCACAGCGACATCATCGGGTGGCGGGACTGCCGAAGACATCTTTCAAGTCGTAATTCCACCCAATCACGTCCCCAGTTTCCTTGTGGGTCCAAATCAAACCGTACTTGAAGACGCCGGGCCGCAGACGGTGTCTGGTGCGGCAACGGCATTCACTCAGACACAAGACGTGAATGTGAGTCGGCTGCCGCGTTCACAAACCGAGGTTCATATCGCCGTCAATCCGAAGAATCCGTTGAACTTGGTTATCGTGTCGAATGGTGGCGGGACCGATCCGTCCGCAGAGTTCATCTCGAATTCGTTTGATGGAGGTGTCACTTGGGAGAATCATCAACTGGGCATTGCGCAGGACGGAATCAATGGTGCAAATCCTTTCCGTTTTGATGGCGCTGTCGCCTTTGACCGACATGGGAACTTGCACGTTGTTTACATGGCCGACCCCGATATCAACGCTGCACAACGAACTTCAGCGATCATCTATGCGTTGAGCAGCGACGGCGGCACGACATTTAGCACTCGGATATTGAGTCCCGTCGCGGCGGGGAACGACAAGCCGTGGATTGCAACGGGATCCTACTCCGAAAACTCCCCGAACGATGCTGTCTTCGTCACCTATTTGAGTCCGAATGGTCTTGTCGTGCAGGGCGCGAAGGTCACAGAGCTGGCGAGTGTTGATTCATTTTCTGCTGCAACAACGATCAATGCCCCATCGACTGCACAATTTGCCGTACCGAGTGTTGGTCCCAAAGGCGAATTCGCCGTCACCTATATGGATCCTGTTGCGTCTTCCGGCTCTTCAAACGTGAAATTCAACAGAGACCTCAATGGATTAATTGGAGGGCTAAGTTTTTTGACCACTCCAACTCAAATCTCGACGACTCAAGTACACTTCAAAACCTTCGGGACATTTCCCACTACCCCCTTTCCTGATCGTGGCACATTCGCAAGCCCATACTTGGCCTACGATCAAAGCAACGAATCATTTCGCGGTCGGCTTTACTGCACGTACGCGGATTCTCCGAGCGTCAACAGCTCAGACACGAATATCTTCTTGCGATATTCCGACAACAATGGTTCGACGTGGTGCGAACCGATTCGTGTCAACGATGACGTGACAAACCGCAGTCAATTCTTCCAGAACATCAGTGTTGACCCGGTGACAGGCCATGTCTTTCTCAGTTGGTACGACGCTCGAAATGATTCGGGATCAGGCGGAATTGACACCGACGGCAAGTCGAACACGGATGTGCAAGTCTTCCTTGCGGCGAGCATTGATGGAGGAGTGTCGTTCCTACCTAACGTGCTGGTGAGCACTAAGGCATCGAATCAAGACAACGATGATGGCGATCCAAGCACCAGCGCTGACAACAACGTTAATGACTTCGGCGACTACGCAGGAATCGCAGCCTACGGCGATGTTGCATTTCCTGTCTGGGTGGATGACTCCAACTCATCCGGAGACAACCCGGATGGGACTGGCACGTTCGACGTCTACACCGATCGTGTGGCACTGACAGTCACACCCACGGGATGGGCGACAAACATCAGCGCAGGTTCTGCGAATGAAGCAGGGCAAGTCGTCGACTTTCTTCAGATCACCACGAACAACGATGCTCTCTTCAGCGTTAAACCAAAGATTTCACCAAGCGGCGTATTGACCTACACACCAGCCCCGAACGCAAATGGCACCGCGATTGTGACGGTCAAAATTCACGACAACGGCGGTGGCACGGACACGAGTGACTCGCAGATGTTTCAAATCACGGTCACTGCGGTTAATGACGCGCCAAGTTTTACCGGCTCGGATCAGTTGGTCCGTGTTGATGCTGGACATCAATCGGTGCCGGGCTGGGCGGTGATCAATAAAGGTGCTGCAAACGAGTCGAGCCAATCTGTCAGTTTCACTGTGACGACAAACAACGATGCGTTGTTTGTCGTAAAGCCGACGATCACTTCATCGGGAACACTGTCCTATACACCAAAGAATGGCTTCGGCGGCGGCGCGAAAATCTCGGTTACGATGAAGGACAGCGGTGGGACGGCTAACGGCGGCGTGGATACGAGCGTGGTCCAGACTTTCACAATCACCACGTTCCAGCCGAATGTGATCTACGCAGCCAAGGGGGCTGCCCGGATGCGTGCCTTTGTGGTTGATGGGGTGCTCAAGGTGCAGATCAACGGCGTTGAGTATTCCTCCTACCAACCGAGCTTTGTCGAAACATTGACGCTGATCGGCGGATCGGGGAACGACGAAATCAACCTGTCTGGTTTGTCTGCGGTCTTGTATCCGAAGCTCACCAAGGTCGTGATCAAAGCCAATGCTGGAAATGACAAGATTGTCGGCTCGTACTTGAACGATGAAATCAGTGGTGGCGCCGGAAATGACTCATTGGATGGGGCCGCCGGTAACGACACACTCAGCGGCGGTGCAGGAAACGATACTTTGAAAGGTGGCAGCGGTGACGATCTGCTGATCGGTGGAACCGGGAAAGACTTAGACGATGGCGGTGATGGGAGCGACAAGGGACTCGGCGGACAAGGGGGACTTGCTCGTGGCGGAAAAGGGAAGAAAGACGTTGGTGACATACTCCTGTCATCGGTCGAACAGATCGACGAAACGTTCACAATGCTGTTTGCGTTTGAGTAGCGTCGCGGACAGGTTGAATCCCGCTCGACGGATTTAGTGGAGTTATGCCACAATCGGACAAGGAGATACCGATCGTTGGTACTTATTCAAAATCGGAGAGCCCCCATGCGAAAACCTCTTGTGAGTTCCAAACGGCCGAACAAAAAGGGGCCGGCGCGTCTTCAAACAGCGATTCGTCCAAATCGCTCGCAAGCCTGGGATCAATTGGAGCAACTTTGGAAGACAACAAGCGTGGCGACAGAGGGCGATCGCCTAACGCGATCGCAACTGCATGATCGCCGTTGACACCAATGTCCTGCTTTATTCGTTGGATGCTTCGGAACCAGCCAAACGCGGCATGGCGCAAGAGCTTCTGCGTGATCTTCGGACTTCATCAGACCGAACGATTCTTCCTTGGCAAGTGCTGTGTGAAACAACGTCGCAGCTACGTTCTTGGTCGCATAAGAAACGGATTTCTGTTGAGACAGCGAACAGTTACATCCAAAGTTTTCGCGGCATTTTCCCCATCAAAATTCCACGTGCGGTGGTCTTCGATTACGCTCTGGAGCTATTTGAACGGTTCAGTCTTTCGCATTGGGACAGCCTTTTAATTGCGGCTTGTGCCGATGCGGGAGTCACGCGACTTTATTCCGAAGACATGGGACACGGGATGGACTTCGATGGCGTGTTCGTCATTAACCCCTTCATGCCAATTTCTTCCTCGCCATAATCGTTCGGAATCATGATTTCTCACGGGAACAGGATTTCAAGCCCCAAGCGGCCGCCGTGCAGGATCACGTTGCCATGTGTTTGCAAGTTGAGTGAAGCCCCTGGCGTGGGCTCATTCGAAACCGCTCGTACTTGGTCGGGTGCGAGGGCGAGGCCGTTGAGGAAGATCACTTCGTAGGCGGAGAAGACTCGGATGTTTTTCGTGACGAGCACGCGGCTTGTCAGTCCGAGGTGTCCGGCGAAGGCTGCTCCGTTGTTCGAGGCGTTGAGGTTTCTCGAGTAAGTGGTCTTATCGTTTTGGATGTCGGCGTATCGTTCGGTAATCGTGCCTCGCGCGGCATTGCGGTAGATGCCGGCCTTGGCGAAGCCGCCGAGCTGCCAATAGTCTGATTCGATGAAGAGGAAATCTGCGGTGGCCTGCACGCCGTTCAATTGATTGACGACGCTGGAGTTGGACGAGAACAGCAACACGTCCGGTGCGGTCGCGGTCGGCGTCGTTGTCGAGCCATCGCTGAAACCGTTGGCGAGCGGGGTAGATGGTGCTGGTGCCGCAGGTGTGGCAGTGAAAACAGAAGCCAGTCCCACACCAGTCAACGAGCCATTGGACAGCCCTTGGTCTGAGGTTCCCGCATCGGCAGGGACAGCGATCAAACCGGAATCGACCGCTCCGAAGGTGCCCGTCAAACGAGTCTGGCCCAACTCATTGAATTGGAAGTTGCGATAACCGAGTCCGAAGCGAACCCAGCGCCCCGGTTGTGGACGCTTCTTGAAGTTGACTTCAATGTCCTGCAAATCGGAGGTGTAATGCGTGGAGAATTTGGCTCCCGCTTTCAGGTACTCCAATTCATTCGCTTCCGCAGCAGAGTTGGCGGCGGCGTTCATCGGTGAGAAATAAGTATTGCCTGTAATGAAGTTCGGATCGTTGCCAATATCCACCGCCGTTTGTGCGGCGAGAGTCGCTGCTCCGAAAGCGGTGGGGCCATCAAAGTTGAGCCCATGAATTAGCGTCCCGCTTTGCCCTGCGGTCCAATTCCCCAGCGTGGTGAACGCGCCCTCGAATTCGTAGTCGTCTTCAAAGTAGCCGACAGACAAGCGAGTGCCGGCTTGATAGTCGAAGTCCAAATTTTTGAACCGCGATGATTCTGACTCCGGCCCGGCGATGACCGGGTTGTCTTTCGAGCGGTTGTCACGAGTGAAGTAGAGCGCGTCGGCTTGGACTCGAAACTGGCGTTCGAGGTTTTGGCCCTCGTCGAACATTTGTTCGATGGGATAGCTCGGAGCCGAATACGGAGCCGGGTAGCCTGCGGCTGTGGTCGGATTCGGTGGTGATGGCGGTGGCGCGGGAGGCGCTTGAGCCGACGCCAAGGCTGTGCTCAGGCAAACGCTCAGGAACGCGGCCGCGATCTTGGACTGACGAAAGCGCATGGTTTATTTCCCTAAACGAGTCACGAGGCGGTCGATCTCACGGGAACAGGAATTCGATCCCGATTCGCCCGCCGTGGTACAAGGCGGTGCCGTGAGTCCGCAGGTCGAGGGAGGTTGTGTTGTTGATGCCCGTGCTGATGCCGCCAGTTTGATCTGGCGCTAACGCAATGCCGCTGAGGTACATCACTTCGTAAGACGAAAAGATCCGCACGCTCTCATGCACATTGAATGTGCCGGTGATTCCCAAGTTGCCTGCGAAGGCGACGCGATCTTTCGTGTCGGAGAATGTTCGCCGGTACTTCGAGAGGCCGTTCTGCAAATCTTGGAAGGTCTCAGTCACCGAACCGCGAGCATAGTTATGAAACACACCCGCTTTCGCAAAGGCTCCCAACGTGAAGTAATCGGTTTCCAAAAAACAGAAGTCGGCAGTTGCTTGGATGCCGTTCAATTGGTTGGTCGTGCGAGTCGAGTTGGTAAAGAGCAGCACATCCGCCGGTGTTGGCGGTGTGTTCTCTGAAAAGGCCCCTGCTCCGCTGACGAGTGTTAGTCCGGCTCCAGTGAGTGCCGCATCGGACAAGCCGTCATTCGGGTCGTTGTTGCCAAGGGTTTCATCGCCGTCCGTATCAACCGTATTGAACGTCCCGCGTATTGCGACCGAACCACTCTCGCGAAGCTGAATGTTGCGGTAACCGAAGCCGAAACGGACTAGCTGTCCCGTTTGATGTCGGCCTTTCATGTTGAAATCAAAGTCCTGCAGGTCTGAGTTGTAGTGCATTTGATATGTTGCACCGGGATCGAGAAATTCCAACTCGTTGGTCTCGTTATTCGCCAGAGTGACCGAGCTGAAATTGGCCGCCGTGTTGAGCGGAGAGAACAACGTACTTTGCGAGAACGTATTGGGATTTGGTCCAACCGCAGCTTGCGCAGTCGGACTGGCTGCGGCGTAGCCATCGGGGCCATCAAACAGGACCGACGTCGCGAACGCACCAGATTGTGATCCGCCCAATCCCTTCAGTTGAAAGAACGAACCTTCAAATTCGTAGTCGTCGTTCTTGAACGAGGCGGAAAGACGATAGCCTGAGTTGTAGTCAAACTTCGTGTCACGCTGGCTAAAGATGTCGGGCCCATTCAGGACCGGGTTTTCTTTAGCGCGGTTTTGTCGCGTGAAGAAAACGTAGTCCGCTTGAACTCGGAACTGCGGTCCCAGCTCAAGGCCATCGGCGAAGCCATCGCCGTTGTCGAAGTAGTAAGACGAATTTTCCGGCGGGTTTGATGCGGCAACCGACGGACTCTCCGTCGGCGTCTGAGCCCACGCCAACGCGGAGCCCATCCACACCGCAAGCACTCCCGCGGCGATCCATGATCGGCGCAGCAACATAGTCGTTCCCCCCTTGCGGCATTGCTTGCCGGTCATCGACTCATGGCCGTCAGACCACGCGACAATCCCCCCAGCGCAATGCAGGCACTCTCCCCGAACTTATCGGTTCGATTGTGCCGATTGCTCCACAGGAAGCGAAAAGAACGATTCGACGGGTCGCGCAAAATTCGCCGTCGAGCAGCGGACTGTCGATGTTGCTCGCACGAAAAAAGCCCGGCACTTTTGAAGTGCCGGGCTTTCGGAATCCCGATCTGCAGACTGTTGATATTTTGCCGAGTCGTCGCAGAAGGCTCCCTCGGTCGGCGTTGTCTTATTTTGACTCGTCAACGTTCTTCGCAGACTCTGTCGGAGTTGCATGCGAATCGACGAGAGTGGCCTTCTTGATGTAGTCCAAGTCCGGGAACTTCTCGTTGAGGTATTCATTGCCACTCGCGTTGATCTGATCTTGCTGCGGTTCTTCGCGATGTTTGGCGTTGATCTTCTCGACGACCTCCATCCCTTCGATGACTCTCCCGAACGGGGTAAAGCCCTGGGAATCGAGCCGGCTGTTATCCGCGTAGTTGATGAAGAGCTGCGTGCTGCGTGAATTCGGAGCACCAGTCTTTGCATACGTGATGAAGCCGCGCAGATTCGACTTTTTATTTTCACCCGTCGGACGATCGTCCGGAATATTGGCATCGTGCCATTTGGCGTTCACCTTCGAGTCGCCGTTGATTCCCCATTGGACCATGAAATCAGGCAACACTCGGAAGAAGCGGCAATCGTCGTAGAAGCCGTTCTTAACCAACTCGTAGAAATGAGCCGCACCATTGGGTGACCAATGGCTGTGAACCTCGACGACGAAATTTCCCTTCGAGGTTTCAAACTTCACTTCAAAGTGCGGCGGCGTGTCGCCCAAATGCGCGACCTCCTCCTTCGTCGACGACGTCACCTTTTCGAGCGGCGGGCCCATCGGGATTGGCGGAGCGGGTGGCTCAGGCTGGGAACAACCAGCCAAAAAGGCTGTCGCAAAGAAACCAAACAGTTGGCGTCGAGTGATGGGCATCATGTGTGGTCCTTTCTGAAAATGGAAACCGTCTCACAAATAACGTAGCCGTTACGCTCCGCATTGATGAACCGATTACTTCATTGGTATTCCAAGAAGCGACCGGCTCGTCACACGGAGCGTTACGGCTACTTAGGTCCAACTCGCGGAATTACTTCGACTCCACGATCGTTGCCTTCTTAATCGAATCCAGCTTTGGGAACTTCTTGTCGAGGTACGCGTTCCCCTCGGACTGAATCGCACTTTGATCGGGCTGCTCGCGGTATTGAGCATTGATCTTGTCAACGATTTCCAGCCCCTTGATCACTTCTCCGAACGGCGTGAAACCTTGGCCGTCGAGAAAGGAGTTGGTCTTGAAGTTGATGAAGACCTGCGTCGTTCGTGAATTCGGTCCTGATGTGGCGAACGTGATGAAGCCACGTTTGTTGGACTGCTTGTCCTTGCCTTTCGGCGCATCGTCTTTGATTTTGGCATCGCGCCATTTGGATTGAACCTTGGGATCGCCGTTTATCCCAAACTGCACCATGAAGTCAGGGACCACGCGGAAGAACCGCGTGTCGTCATAGAACCCAATCTTCACTGCGTCGTAAAAGCGAGCCGCTCCGATTGGTGCCCAGGCGCGATGCACCTCGATGATCACTTCGCCCTTCGAGGTGTCAAACTTCACTTGATAAGTTTCCGGAATGTCTTCCGGCTTCGAAGCCTTGTCCTGCGCAACCACCTGCGAGGCGGCTTGAGTCAACACAGAACCCGCGACTGCGGCTGAGGCGACCGCACCACAAAACTGACGACGTGAAACTGATGGCATGAGAATCCTTTCGAGGAAAGAAACAACGAATCGTTAGAAACGGCTTCGTCACGATTGTCGGGGACACGGTATCGTTTACACCTTGGGACCGGATCGCAACTCCGCGAACCGCGCGTTGGCCGCTTGCCAGTCGGAACTGTTCTGCGGCAGGTACTGCTTCATCTCACAAGATCGGCGGACAACGTCACGAATTTCGGCGAGCGATCCGATCTCGCCGCACGTTCGAGCTTGAATCAGGACATTGCCAAGTGCCGTCGCCTCGACCGGGCCGGTCATCACCGGGCGGCCGCACGCATTCGCGGTGAATTGGTTAAGGAGTTCGTTCTTCGTGCCGCCGCCGACGATGTGGATCACTTCGATTGGTGTTCCCGTGAGTTCCTCCAGCCAACCCATGACGACTCGGTATTTCAGCGCGAGGCTTTCGAGGCAGCATCGAATGAGTTCACCCTCGGATGTTGGGACCGGTTGGTTCGTATCGCGGCAGAAGTCTTGAATGGCGGTCGGCATGTCATCTGGGCTGAGGAACCGCGGATCGTCAGGATCAATGAGCGACTGGAACGGCTTCGCGACAGACGCCATTTGAATGAGCGGGGCGTAATCCTGCGGTCGGCCTTGTCGCTCGAACGAGCGGCGGCATTCTTGGACCAGCCACAGTCCCATGATGTTCTTCAGGAGCCGATAGGTGCCGTCGATGCCCCCTTCATTGGTCACATTCAATTCGAGAGCACGCGGCGTGAGAACTGCTTTCTGGACTTCGACCCCCATCAGCGACCACGTCCCGGAACTGATGTAGGCCCAGTTGGCCGAACCGGTGTTCTGCGTCGGCACCGCCGCGACTGCGCTGCCGGTGTCGTGAGTCGCCGGAGCTACGACTGGAATACGACCCAAGTTGGTGCGACGAGCGATCTCGTCTCGCAAGACTCCCAACTTGGTACCGGGCGGGACGACTTCCGGGAAGAAGTCGGTCGGGATCTCCAATTTATTGAGCAAGTCGAACGCCCACGTCCCACGTGTGGCATCGAAACACTGAGTGGTCGTCGCATTGGTGAATTCGACCACTCGGCTGCCACACATGGCCCAATGCAAATAGTCTGGCATCATCAGGAAGACATCAGCCAGCCGCATCAAATCGGGGCTTGTTTGCCGCATGGCGAGCAACTGATAAAGCGTGTTGATTTCCATGAACTGCAACCCGGTTGCAGCAAAAATCTCACGGCGAGGCACCTTCGTGAAAGCGTGGTTGAGCATTCCTTGGCTGCGAGCGTCTCTATAATGCCACGATGCCCCGAGCATTTCGTTGTTCTTTGTCATCAGGACGTAATCGACACCCCAAGTATCGACGCCGACGCTGGCAATTGCCGCTCCGAATTTCGCCGCCGCGTTGGTCAGGCCGTTTTGGATATCAGACCAAAGCCGCAGCACATCCCAGCGAAGCGTGCCGCCGATGTTGACCGCTCCGTTGGAAAATCGGTGCAACTCTTCAAGCCGCACTTGCTGTCCATCGAACAACCCGGCGACAACTCGGCCACTTTCGGCTCCCAAATCGACCGCCAAATAACAACGCTCTGCCATGATGCTGCCTCGGAACGAAACCGCAAACGTGCCCTACTGCCGTCACCACACCGAGCTTGCCTTGATGGGCTTGTTGGAAACAGGGCAAACAAAGAAGACCTGACACGGGCGGGAAGAATGACGAACGTCTGAGTACGAAGCCAGCGATCCGGGTCACTGGAGAGTTCGCTCGTGAAACGGCATCATGCCGAGGCTTATCACACTGTTAAAAACGTGGCACAGGAAAAACGTAGCACAGGCGGCTTGCCTGTGACTGGAATCGGAAATCAAAGCAGAACGAAGAACTCAACGCAGGCGAGCCGCCTGCTCGATGTAGACAACAAGC
>JAPLNX010000561.1 GCA_026400935.1 Planctomycetia bacterium
CCCGGCTCGGACCGTGAAACGCTCAACGTCCGCAGGATTTCCAGTTGCCGCTCCGTCGCCTCAATCCGCACTGCCTTCCTTGGCATCGCACCACCCTCCGTTAAAGGTGATGCAGTAATGACACAAACTCGCTTTTTATGTAGTATCAATTCTCGGTCGTGGTACTAGCCGCACCTTCATCATGCCCTTCAATGCCCTGTCCGAGTAACCGTTCGGAATTCTTGGAAACGTCTTTCCCGATGCCATCTACCGTATCAATCCCGGCTCTGCCATCAACAACGTCATTTCCGATTTCACCAAAAACTTCATCGTCAGACGATCCACCAATCAGTGTGTCGTTGCCGGCTCCTCCATGAAGCGTAACCGATCCAGAGAACTGTGTTGCGTCGAACCGATTATTACCCGCACCACCTGCCAACGACGCCGTCTCAATGCTGCCGAGAGCATCGGTCCCCGCTCCAGTTAGTTTTGAATTTCTGAGTACAAAGTTCGCGTTGGCGACTTCGCGAACCAGATCGAAGCCAACACCACCATCAAGCGAATCGTTGCCCGCGTTACCGCGAAGCATGTCGTTCCCGTCTTCACCCATCAATGTGTCATTGCCTGATCCTCCGGTGAGCGAGTCGTTGCCCGTGCCGCCTGACACCTTCGTCGGAACACTGACCGCCGTCAGATCAACCGTGTCGTCACCACCGCCCGCGTTCACGACGATGGAGCGGACACTGCTGGCCGTAAACGTTGCTGTCACGCCACTGACTGCCAGCTTGGTTCCAGTCTTGGTCACGACGATGTTGTCGTCCTGATTGCTGCCGGTGATGGTCAACACACCGGTCTGCAAGATCGCGGTCGCAGCGGGAACCTGTCGAATTTCAAGAACCTCTGCGGCAACACATTGCTGGTTTTGCTGAGATCGGCGTTTGAAAGTGCTGGCTCGGCGATTCGAGCGTGTCAGCCAGTTGGTCAGCATGGAAGAGATGAGTTTGGCGTTCATGGCAGATTCCTTGGATTGAGTTCTTTGCGAGCCGTCTGATCGAGGCCGTGCCCCGGTTCACCAGAGATATGCGCCTCACCTTTCGGTTCTGACAAGAAATTGCCAAAAAGCTGTAACTCGTGGCCGAGCGAGAGAATGGCCGTCGTCCACCGCCAAACAAGCGAGTCGGATGGCGTCAGCTACCGGATGAATCGATGGGGACTGTTGACGGCATTCCAACACTCCCGCAGGTCGCGACGAACTCGCTTCCTCTTGCGGAACGCGGGAGCTACTGTGGCATTCCTTCCCCGTTCCGTTTTCGCACGTCTTTGAACGCATCACGCCGGAATGTCGCACACCACCTCACCCACACTGTTGCAACGAGTTCGCCAGCCCGACGACCAACTGGCATGGACGCGGTTTGTGGAACTCTACACGCCGTTAATTTTTGATTGGGGAAAGCGGGCTGGCCTGTCGGAGACGGATGCCGCCGACCTGTCACAGGACGTGCTGATCCATTTGTTGGCAGAGTTGCCTCGGTTCGACTACTCGCCCGAACGAGGTCGCTTTCGAGGTTGGCTGCGGACAGTGACGGTCAACAAGTGTCGCGAACGTCAGCGGCGGCGAAATCCCGCCGTGGCCGCGGGCGGTGACGATGGCGGACTCAGTCAATTTGAAGACAGCGATGCCGGCAATGCATTCTGGGAACGAGAATATCAACAGCAATTGGTCGCTCGTGCTTTGCAGTTGATGCAAACTGACTTCGACACGCCGATCTGGCAAGCCGCATGGAAGCAAATCGTCGAAGACCAAAAGCCAGCGGATGTCGCTGCGGAACTTGGACTCTCACTGGCGTCGGTCTATCAAGCTCGCTCACGAGTGCTCCGTCAATTGCGAGAACAACTGCGTGACGTGCTCGATGAAACGTGATTTCGAGATCGTTTCGTCGAGTATGTCACCCAAACGGCCACCATTTGCGGCGGCAGGCGCTGGGGCGGGTGATGTCGATGACTTCGCTGACTCCGCGAGCGAGTAGGCGTTCGACGAATGGGTCGAAGCCTTGTTTGAGTTTGAACTCAGTCTCATCGGGGAGCAGGGGCCAGACGGAGTAGAAGTTGATCACTCGATCGTCGAGTTCGAGTTGGCGGAACTCGGGAGCGAACTTCAGCGGGGGCGCGATCATCGCACAGCAAAACTTCGTGTTGTCGGCGTAGGGCTGAGGCTCTTCTCCCCCGTTCGGGACTGTGTGTCCGATGCCGAGCCACGTGTCGTGCTCGTGAGGCAATCGCGCGAGCACTTTCAGTAACCGGATCGGCCAGTAGTTTTTTTCGTCAGCGAACGCGGTGCGAGTGAGTTGCCAGTCGGGGGGCAGGCAAAGGAGTAACTCGGCGAATTGAAAATTTTCGACACCTTCCGGGACGGTCATCGGACGATCGCTCATGCCGGACGTGATCAACGTATGAAAGTCGCGGCCCGGAGTCGGTGGGACGTGATGTACGTCGATGTGGACGATGTCCGAGACGAGTTCGTGAAAGACCATCGGAATGGGGCCGATGAATTGTTCGATGTGCCGCCCGATCGCTTCGATGTTGTCGCTGTCGCCGGGCGCGAATTCGAACGGTTTCGTTCGTTCGGTATGTCGCATGACGGGGGCGCCGGATTCGGTGAGTTCCACCGGAGGCGGCGGGACCGGAACTCGCAACATCGCCGAGCAGTTACGGCACTTGGCTGATTGCCCGGCACGGGATTCGTCGACTTTGTAGTTCGTCCCACAACGCTCGCAATCAAAGGCAATCAACATCGTCATGGTTCTCCGATTGGCTCGCACTCGTGCGAGGCGGAACTCGTTTTGACACGATCGCGATGCCTCGTTACCGTCCCGCACCTTTTGCCAGAACGCCGTGATCACGAAGGATAGTGAGTCGTGCGGTGGTTTGGTTAACGATCGCCAACAGGGAAGGCAGGCATCGTGGTTCAACGCGGACAGAGTATTTTGGTCGTCGATGGTTTGTCGGAAACGACCGAGGTTTTGAAGGCGGTCTTTGAGCCTCGTGGGCATGCGGTCTGCCGAGTTCGACAAACGCAATTCGACGCAGAATCGACCGCTCAACCGAGTGTTGTCGTCTGGCACGCGAATGATGCGGACGAGGTGATACGGCAATCGAAGCAATGGCGATTTGACTCAGTTCCACACATTGTCATCGGGAAAGCCTCTATCCCAGACTCTCCGCAGATGAAACGATTTTCTCAGCCGTTTCAATATCGCGAATTGCTTCAGGCGGTTGAGTCCGCGTTGTTGATGCCAAGCTACGTTGAACGTGAGGCTGCTTGAAAGCTGTGTAGCACGTTTTCAACGTGCTCGGAGTTTGGCGAGCTGGCGAAGTCGCAAGTACGTCGCCGTCACGCGGTCGGTGCTGACTGTGTTATTTACGTTCTGGAAATGAGCCGCGCTGCTAATTGTTGCTCTACGGGTTAGAGCACGTCGCCTCAAAGACGAAACTCACGAAAAAAGGGCACGTTGAAAACGTGCCCCACTTGTGCGCCAGTTTCTTCAGCAACAGCCCATTTACCGGCGTTGCAACAAGACGTTCGTTCCCTTTTTGTTGGACGAGACGATGTCCAACAACTTGTCGCCGTCGAAGTCGCCGACCCAAAATTGAGTACCGACTCCGGTGTCTGTTCCCGCTTCGATCTTGTGCTTCGTGAATTGCGGTGGTTGGCCAGCAGTCTTCTTGACCTCGAACCAGTACATCACGACTTCACCCTTTGCATCCGGATCGCCGCCGGAGCCGTGCGCGTAAAAACGCTTGCCGGTGATCAGATCATTCACGCCGTCGCCGTTGACGTCTTGGTAATGCAGCGCGTGCGTTTGCGAGAACTTGTCGTCGATGACGTGTTGTTTGAATTTCGGATCGGGCGAACCACCGACATTTTCAAACCACCAAACACCGATGTGGTGCGCGGCACTCATCAGGATGTCGTTATCCCCATCGCCATCGAGATCATCGACATAGATGTCGGCACCAGTTTCGGGGTTTCCTTCGCCGTTCCCTTTGAGCACATGCTTGTGAAACACCCACGGGCCTTCATTGAGCTTTGCTGGTTGTTCCCACCAACCGTGAGGGATGACGATGTCTTGCTTACCGTCGTGGTTCACGTCGCCGACACCCAAGCCGTGGTAGTAACGATGTGCCAACTGCGGGCCGAGCTTCTCGCCGTTAACTTGCGTGTAATTCCACTTGCCCTTTTTGGCGTCAGCAGGCGACGGAATTTCGAGATAGCCAATCATCTGCTCCGGCTCGGACGTCATGATGAGTTCCGGCTTGCCGTCGCCGGTGATGTCCAAGAACTGCGGAGTCTCGTTGGCCGCGCTGTGCCAGATTTCATACTTGTTCCACGGACCGGGTTTGCCTTGTGGGTTTTCGAACCAATGGCACGGAACTCCCGGGAAGTCGATGACGATGACATCTTGCCAGCCATCGCCGCTGATGTCGTAGGTCCAGACCGCGAAGCCGTGACTGTAGTCGCCATCGGCGATATAGCGGTGAATCCCGTCAGCTCGCAGCGGGTGCATAGTCCAGTTACCGGACTTGAAGTAGTTGGCGTCCCGCGGCGTCTTGTTGCCAGGATTTTGGTACCACGCTTCACCATTCACGACATCCATGAAGCCGTCTTTATTGATGTCAGCGACCGCGACTCCTTCGCCGCGAAAAATTTCTTCGAGCTTGATTCGTTCCCACTTGACCGGCGTGTCATCTGCGACAGCGCTCGAAAGCAGGCTCAATCCGAAACACCACGACGCGACACAAGCGGCCCAACGCATGAGGTACTCCTCTGAAAACGGTGAAGTGACAACAGGGCGGGAGTGTATCGGGCCGGCGCGGCGTGTCCAAACCAGCGGCGAAGTATGAATATGAAAGAGACAGGCCACCGTAGCACAGGCGGCTCGCCTGTGATTTGACACGACAGGACAAACAGGTGAGCCGCCTATTCTACGAGGGCTGCCGGTGAATCTGTTTTGCAAAGCGATCGAGGCCGCGGCGTGTCAGGTGGTCGTAAACGGTCCAGCGTTTATGTGGCTCGTCGAGTCCGTTGAGGACTCCGTAGATCACCGCACCCAAAGTGATGCAGGCGACCTCGACGACTCGCTGCGGGAGTTCGAACTGTTTGAGGTCCGCATAGATTTCGTTGCGGCTGACGTACTCGCCAAACTTTTCGCCGCGGTAGAGCAATTCCACACCGGCGAAGTCGCGGCTCCATTCGTAGTCGAATGGGCCGTAATTGCAGCGGCGGTGCGTGACCCAGAATTGCGAGCCGTCAAAGGTTATGGCGTGTGGCGACACTGAGATGTTTCCGATTGCTCAATCATTTCGATGCTGACACCCCACCGAGCTTGCCTCGGTGGATTCAGGCTTATGCACTACGCGAAATCTAATTCACGATGGTCGTAGTGCAAAAGCCCAGTAACCACCGAGGCAAGCTCGATGGGGGCATTTGATTGCGGACCAGCATGATTCAGACAATCGTTAAAGTCGGCAAAGTCAAAGGTCCGAAACCAGTGAAAGTTCGAGAGAGTCGCGCGGCGGTTACATCGTCTACGCTGACTACGATTGGACTGGTCTGGGGGGACCATGATGATTCGACCAAAGGCATTTTGGCGGCGGAAGCTGCTGGTTGGGATCGCGGCGTGCGCTATGACCGCGACGCTCGGCGGATGCCATCGTGAGTTCTATCGCAAGCAAGCCGATGACGACGCACGCAAACTGGTCGAGGAAAAATCGTGCGACCCACGCTGGGCGATGCCGGGCTTCAACATCGAGATGAATCCGGCCAGTCGCTATTACGACCAATACGACCCGGTAAAGCCGCCGATGCCGCCGGATGATCCAGAATCACATGAGTTGATGCACTGTGTTTACGGCAAGAAGGGTTGGTCAAAATGGCATGAGAACGGTGATCGGTCGGGGTTGGAAAATCCAACTTGGCAACAGTGTCTCGACCAATACGTGACTCGTTCGCCAAGTGGAGCATATGTGCTGCAGCTGGAAGATTCGATGCGGTTGGCAGTGATTCATTCGCCAACGTACCAGCAGCAGCTAGAGACGCTGTATTTGTCGTCGCTCGATGTCAGCACCGAGCGGTTTCGATTGCAGACGCAGTTCTTTGGTGGCAACGGGACGTTTTACAACCACAAGGGGCCAGCCCCGACAGGGACCGGCGTAGGCAACTCAAGCAATTCGTCATCGGGAGCGAGTTCGTTCGGAGGAACTTCACGACAAGGTTTTGTCGGAGTGCCCGGAGACATTCTCCGTACCAATAATGGCATCGAAGCTAGACGGCGTTTTGCTACGGCGGGCGAATTGGTCGTCGGGTTCGCCAATAGCTTTGTCTGGCAGTTCGCGGGGCCAGATCAAAGCGCGGCCGCGTCAATTGCAGGCTTTTCGTTCTTGCAACCGTTGCTGCGAGCAGGCGGACGGGTTGTTGGATTGGAGCGACTCACACTCGCGGAACGAACACTGTTGGCAGGCGTGCGATCGATGTATCGGTATCGGCAAGGGTTCTTCACGCAGATCGCGATTGGCAACAACGGAGGAATCACTGGACCACAACGTCGCGGTGGTTTCACGGGTGCGGGCTTAGAAGGTTTCTCTGGGCAGGGAACATCTGGGTTTGCCGGCCAAGGCGACTTGGCTGGTTTGGGTGGCGGTGGAAATAACAACGCAGGCGGTGGGACTGGTGGTGGTGGTGCAACTGGCTTCGCAGGTGGTGGAGCAGCGACACAAAATGGATTTTTAGGACTGCTGCAGCGATTGCAGCAGATTCGTAACTTGCAAGAGCTAATCAAGGCTCAAGCACGCACTCGACCGTTATTGGAAGCGAATCTCGCCGCAGGATTAATTGATATCGCGCAGGTCGATCAGTTTCGGCAGAATATCGAAACTGAACGAGCCAACATGTTGGACGCTAAGACTCAGTTTGAGACGCAGCTCGACCAATTCAAGGTCCAGACGCTCGGACTTCCTCCGCATGTGCCGATCGAATTGAACGATTCCTTGATTAAACAGTTCCAATTTATTGATCCGGATTTGGGGGCAGCTCAAGACACCTTGTCTCAGATCCTTTCCGACTTAGGGGATTTGAAGTTGAAGCGGCCGATCTCCGATCTGGAAGCGATGGCGGATCGCATTGCGGCGTCGCGACGCGATGTTGAAAAACAATTGTCGGTGCTTCACAACGACCTTCAAAAGTTGGATACGCTTGATGGCGTGCGATTCAAAGACATCACGCCGGAAGACGAGCGGACGACTCGCGAAGAATGGGTGCGGCTCAAGGAGACTCGCGAACGGTTGATCAAAGATCTCGCCGAGACCGGCAATACATTGAGCGAGATTCGCGCCGGGTTGACACCTGAGTCCGCGGACAAGGTCATGGGAGAACTAGTCTCATTGGCGGTGTATCTGGATAACCTTGTCAAAGAGTTGTCGTTGGTACAAGCTCGGTCGCGGCTGGAAATCATCACGGTCGAGCCAGTGGAGTTGCATCCGCTTGAAGCACTCGCGATCGCTCGTTGCAATCGTGTGGACTGGATGAACAATCGAGCCGCGCTGATCGATACTTGGCGTCTGATTGAATTCAATGCCAACGCCTTGGAGACGGGTCTCGATATCGTCTTCAGCGGTGACGTCGGAACAACGGGCAACAATCCAACGGACTTCGCTCACACGACGGGAAATCTGCGAGCGGGTCTGCGGTTCGATGCACCATTCACGCGATTGAACGAACGAAACATTTACCGGGCACAGCTCATTGCCTATCAGCAGGCGCGACGGCGACTCATCAATTTTGAGGACACTGTACATCAAACTCTGCGAGTCAATCTGCGACAGCTCAATCAACAGCGAGCCAACCTGGAGATTCAGCGGCGTGCCATGGCCATCGCGATTCGTCGTGTCGATGAACGACGCGAGAACTTGAATAAGCCCGTCGCTCCAGCAGCACCCGGAGCGGCTCCGCAACAGTTTGGACCGACGGCTGCCCGCGACTTGTTGGACGCGCTGTCGGACTTGCGCAGCGTGCAGAATAACGTGATGAGCGTCTGGCTAGATTACTACGCCAAGCACATGACGCTGATTCGCGATCTCGGCGTGATGCAGTTGGACGAGAACGGCCTGTGGGTCGCACAGCCGCTCGATCAGTTTGAGAAGATGGGGCCGGATGAGAGTCTGCTGCCGCCAGTGATTCCGGACCAATGGTTCAAAGATCTGGATGCGGCAGGACGGCCTGATGCGGAAGCTGTCTCAGGACCGGCCAATGGACCGACTCCGCCAGCACCCGCCGGTCCAACGCAAACGCCGGTTGTCCCTGACAGCAAAGCGCCCCGCGACGGTGAGCGAGGGGCCGCGAAACCACAAATTCACACGCCGAGCGTTGTGGGACGACGGCCACGATCGCTGAATGCAAAGACTGTTTCTGAAGCGAAGGTGATCCAACCAGTCGATGCGACGGAAATCGCACCGCTGCCAACGATCGTTCCTCGGCAGTCAATTCCGTGAGACTAACTTCTTGATCAATACCCCATCGAGCTAGCCTCGGTGCCTCTACACAACTACGTAGCCATCACGCTCCGCGTGATGAGCCGGACGCTTCAAACCGCTTAAATTCTGCTCGAATTGCGGCCTGTTTGAAGCGATCGGCTCGTCACGCGGAGCGATGACGGCTAGTGCGTTTGCAAGTGGATTGAATCTGCGAGGTGCAAGTCCTCGTCGAAGTTGGTTTGAACTTTGTATCCGAACGTAACTGCGTCGTCGTGAGACGGGGTGGAGAGCAACGG
>JAPLNX010000586.1 GCA_026400935.1 Planctomycetia bacterium
CGCCTCACTGGTTCTGCGAACCGAAAGCCTCGCTCACTGACAACTCCACCGCCCAACACTCATCGCCGACGACGTCGGACACGCTCGGAGTGTGCGCTCGCAAAAGCGACAAATTCGCGATCGCAGTTGCTTGTTTGAGGACTAATTGACAACACGGCTGTCCTATCGCGGAGCGACAGGGCTACGTTGCGGCGGCACGAATATCCACGACAGTGCCACGGCAGCACCGAACGAGCAGTAAACGATCGTGAAAACCCACGGCTCAGCATCGAAGAACAGCAGGTCGTGAACCCAAGTTGTAATGAAGTCGCCACGGTAGGTCACATCACCCGCAAGGTTACGCAGCCGTTGTTCCCACACTGTCAACGGGCAGGTGATCCCGCACAGACTCTCGATGACAACCAGTCCAATGGCTGCCAGATGAATCAATCGAAAGCGCAGACGCCGCACCCACTCCCACCGCCGCACGCCACCAATCAAAGTCAGCAGCAACCCGAACACCACAAACGCCACGAAGGCGAAGTGGACGATGACGACAACATCGGCAGTAAGTCTGTAAAGTGTGGCCATGTCACTCAGGAGACCGACGTGACCGCCGATATTCCCGCGCCGAACTCCATGAGTAAACGGGGATACGCACTTTAAGAGCCGATGATGACGACAACTGAACTTCACGCGAGATTGATTGCTGAGGATTGCAACCCTCGGTGTTATTGTTTGCCGGATGACCCGAACGACGGCGAGTGCTATGTCCTTTCGAAAGACGGTGAGAAGTGGTACGTCTTCTACTCAGAACACGGCAATAGAAATTGCGAAACGGTTTGGCACACCGAATCAGACGCCTGCGAGGAATTCTTGAGAGTGATGCTTAAATATCCGACCACACGACTTCGCAGAAAAAAAGAACCTTACGAAATCTTCCTGAGTTGTTTTCACGCATGGCTCTCAGGTTTACGGCGACTGTTTCGCATTACCATCCTTCTGATTTTGTTAAACAGCGCACCATTTGTTTTCGCCGACGACGATGTCATTGATTTTGTGAATCACATCCAACCGCTGCTCGCTAAGAAGTGCGTTTCGTGTCATGGGCCGGAGAAGCAGAAGGCGGGATTGCGGCTTGATCGGAAGTCGACGGCGCTGAAGGGAGGCGACGACCTTGGCGCGGCGATTGTGCCGGGAAAGAGTCGCGAGAGTCCGTTGTTTCGCGTCGTGGCGGGGCTGGAAGCTGGACTCGAAATGCCGGCTGATGGAGACAAATTGACGGCGGCGGAGATTGATCTGCTCAAACGCTGGATTGATGGCGGGGCGGAGTGGCCGGATGACGGGAGTGAGAAGGAGGGTGGGGCGAAGTCGCATTGGGCGTTTCAGCCGCTAGTGAGCCCGCGTGTGCCGCAGGCTGAGGGTTTGAAACTCGAAACTCGAAACTCGAAACTCGAAGTGAGGAATCCGATTGATCGGTTTGTCATTGATGCTCAGCTCAAACGCGGGTTATCGCCTTCACCGGAGGCGGATCGCGCGACGCTCATTCGGCGATTGAAGTTTGACTTGCTCGGACTGCCACCGACGCCGGATGAAGTTGAAGAGTTTGTCGCCGATCCCGAACCGGATGCTTACGAGCGGCTCGTGGATCGGTATCTCGCATCGCCGCACTTTGGTGAGCGATGGGCTCGGCACTGGCTTGACGTCGTGCGGTTCGCGGAAAGTCATGGCTTTGAAATGAACAATCCTCGGCCGAATGCGTGGCCGTATCGGGATTACGTCATCCGCGCATTCAACGAGGACAAGCCGTATGACGAATTCGTCTTTGAGCAACTCGCGGGAGACGCGATCGGTGTTGACGAAGCGACAGGATTCCTCGTTGGCGGTTCGTGGGATCAAGTCAAAAGCCCAGACCTCGGACTGACATTGCAACAACGAGCCGATGAACTTCACGACATGGTCAGCACCACCGGCAGCGTGTTCCTCGGACTGACGGTCGGGTGTGCTCGGTGCCACAACCACAAGTTCGATCCGATCTCGCAACTCGATTACTACGGCATGAAAGCCTGCTTTGCGGGGGTTCAACATGGCGAGCGAGCGTTGCGACCAGCGAACTCAAGTAGTGACCGGCCAGGAAAGCCTGACCCACAATCATTGCGGGCAAGAATCGCGGCCATTGATGCAGAAATTGAAAAGCTGGACCCGCAGGCGAAATGGAACGGGGCCGTGTTTGTCGAACAATTTGCACCGACGAAGGCGAAGTTCGTGCGGATGACCATCTTCGCGACGAACGCTTCGGAGCCGTGCATCGACGAACTGGAAGTCTTCACGACTGGTGCGAAGCCGGAAAACGTGGCACTCGCATCGCGTGGCACGAAGGCCAAGGCATCGAGCAGTTATCCGGGCGTTGCGATTCATAAGTTGGAGCACGTTAACGATGGGCGTTATGGCAACAGCTTCAGTTGGATTTCCAATGAACCCAGCCGCGGCTGGGTAGAACTCGAACTTCCGCAAGAGTCCGAAATTGATCGCATCGTTTGGAGCCGTGATCGCGAACCGGCTCAATTCAAAGATCGCACGGCGAAGGAGTACATCTTTGAAATCTCTACGGATCGTGCAAAGTGGCAAGCTGTCGCGGGCTCGCCGGATCGAGTGCCGCCAAGCCCATCCATCACATTGACTCCAGAAGCGAAAGCTCGCGTTGCTCAATTGACCGTCGAACGAGCGACACTTCAGAAAACTGTGGCCGAATTGTCCGCATTTCCAATGGCGTACTCTGGTCGGCTTGTTCCTCCAGAAGAGACTTTTCGCTTGCATCGCGGCGACCCGATGCAGAAACGCGAAGCAGTCGCTCCAACCAGCCTCGCATCGTTCGGCTCAACATGGCGACTCGATTTCAATGCCGCTGAGCAACAGCGCCGCGTGCAACTCGCCAAATGGATCACCGACCCTAAAAATCCGCTGACGACTCGGGTGATGGCTAACCGTTTGTGGCATTACCACTTCGGTATCGGCATCGTCGACACGCCCAGCGACTTCGGCCTCAACGGCGGCAAGCCGACGCATCAGGAGTTGCTCGACTGGCTGGCGGCTGAGCTTTCCGATTTCAAATCTGAAAGCGGAGAGTTCAAATCGCCCGTGGCTTCACTCAAGCGGTTGCACCGATTGATCGTCACTTCAGCGTCGTATCGGCAATCCAGTTCTCCTCGCGACGATAGGCTAGCCGTTGATGCGGGGTCGCGATTGTTGTGGCGGTTTCCTCCACGCAGACTCGAAGCGGAGGTGCTCCGCGATGCGATCCTGGCAACCAGCGGGCAGCTTGATCGACGTAGCGGTGGAACCAGCTTCGATCTATTTGAACCGAACTCGAACTACGTCCGCGTGTTTAACTCGAAGCAAGAGTTCGTTGCCGCGACCGATTTTCGGCGCATGGTTTACGCTCACAAACATCGGATGCAACTCGATGACACATTCGGTGCGTTCGATTGCCCGGACGCGGGACAAGTCGCACCGAAACGAAACTCGTCAAACACGCCGCTGCAAGCACTCAATCTGCTCAACGGTCGCTTCATCGTGCAGCAATCGTTGCTGTTCGCGGAACGAGTTCGTCGCGACGCGGGCAACGATGCGACGGCTCAAGCGACGTTCGCGTTTCAGGCCACTTTCGGGCGCATGCCGACCACTGAAGAACGCTCGAACGCCGCAGAGTTCATCCGACAACACGGCTTAGAAGCACTCTGCCGCGCGTTATTCAACGCCAACGAATTCCTGTTTGTGTTCTGATCTTCGTCGCCACCGAGCTTGCCTCGGTAGCTCGCGGGCCTTTGCACTACGATGGTCAGAAATCGGTGAAACATGCGTAGTGCAAAAGCCCGAATCCACCGAGACAAGCTTGGTGGGGTTTGAGGACACGGTTTGCTCGAGGTCTCATTGAAGGTGCCACATGACTCATTCAGTTCCAAGTTTCCCCGCAATGCCGGCACCCTTGCCCTCGCCGCTTTTGCCCTATCCAGACGAAAGCGGC
>JAPLNX010000444.1 GCA_026400935.1 Planctomycetia bacterium
GATCACGATCACCCGGCTTCACTCCCGCGAGCGCCGCAGCCACGCGGTAGTAATCGCGAGACGAAATGGGATCAAACTTGTGGTCGTGACAACGAGCACAATGCACCGTCAGTCCGAGGAACGTCTCGCCGACTGTCGCGACGTAATCTTCCATCTCATCTTGCCGGACGACCGCTCGCATCGCCGCGCTTTGCTGAGCTTGACCAACATCGTCATACGCGCCAGCCACAAGAAAGCCGGTCGCGATGATCGCATTCGGATCTTCGGGATGCAGCACATCACCCGCTAGTTGCAGCCGCACGAACTCGTCGTATGGCAGATCGCGATTGAACGCCTTGACCAGCCAATCACGATATCGCCATGAGTTGTTGCGAATCTTGTCTCGCTCGAACCCATGACTTTCGCCGTACCGAACAATGTCGAGCCAATGCCTTGCCCAACGTTCTCCGAAATGCGGCGAATCGAGCGATTGATCGACGAGCTTGTTATACGCGTCCGGCGAATTGTCTTTCTCAAAAGCGGCTACCTGCTCAGGACTCGGCGGCAGTCCAATCAAGTCGAACGACAACCGCCGAATCAGCGTCCGCCGATCGGCCATTTCCGAAGGGGTCAGCCCTTCCTCAGCCAGCTTCTTTCCGATGAATCGATCAATCGGATGCTGGCTTTGACGTTTCAAATCGGGAACTTCGGACCTCACGACTGGCAGCAACGACCACCAGTCGTAACCCGCTCGCGATCCTGTCGAAGAAGCAAACGGATCAATCGGCGACGTTCCCCATTTGGCTCCCGCATCAATCCAACGTTTCAGCAGTTCGACTTCCTCTTTCGGCAGCGGCTTCTTCGGCGGCATCTCACCATCACGAACGCGCTGCCACAACAGACTCTCCGCCGCTTTGCTCGAAACGATCACCGCACCCGATTCGCCCCCCTTCGTCACCGCCTCAAGACGCGACAAATCAAGCCCACCCTTTTTGTCAGTCCCGCTATGACAATCCAAACAACGCCGAGCCAACAACGGAGCCACATCTCGATCGAATGAGACCGGCGGTGCATCGGCCGCCGACGCCACAAGAACCCCAAATGATGCCTGCTGAATGATGACGAGCAAGAAAACCCATAATCCGTGTCGCACAATCACAACTCCCCAAGACCGAACATCTCCGGACAATCACTGAGATTTCATTCGCACAGAGCGTAGATGCCAAGCCTCGACCAAAGGTAGTCACAACACGCCACAGAACGAATGCGTTCTTCAATGACGAGTTTTCGCGCGACGCAGTTTCCCGCAGAGGCGCAGGGCTCGCGGAGAGGAATGAGGTAGCGCGGCGAAGCCGCATAACTAACCCGAAGTGTGAGCGAGGGCGGATGCTCCACTGATTTCAGAGTCTCGTGAAGCGTATCACGCTTCGGGTTAGTTTTAAGACAACATTCGCGAGGAAAAACAACGCCTTCGGAGTTAACCCTGTAAAAGCCTTCGTCCATCTCCGCGAACTCTGCGCCTCTGCGGGAAACTGCCCGTCACCTGGAACATGGCCCCGGAATTCACGATTCGATTTGGGCTTAGCGACTCGCTATTGCGGCTTAGCCTTCAATCTCAAATCGCACCAAATTCAGGCGGCGTTTGCGGAGTCTTCGGTTTCAACGCGCGATTTAGGCGGTTCATCAAGCGTCTTCTGCTTAAACAGGGCTCATCGCCTTGGTCTTCTCTCGCCGACAAAGTTAGGATGAAACGCGACATCGCTGGGTCACGACGGCCTCGAACGCGAGTCACGCGGATGTTTGAAATCTGATCTCAGAGGGTTCTCAACGTGCTTGACCTGCTTACCAATCAGCATCGTTTGTGTGACGGCGTGACGCGGCGAAACATGCTTCGAGTCGGGACGCTGACAATCGGCGGACTCACCTTAGCCGACACGTTGCGAATCCAGGCGCAGGCATCTGACTCGAACGAGTACCGAACGTCGCCGTCGAAGAAGTCGGTAATCCTTCTATGGCAAAACGGCGGGCCATCTCATCTCGAAACCTATGACATGAAACCGAACGCCGTCCGTGATGCGCGCGGGCCGTTCTCTCCGATCAGAACCAACGTTCCCGGCATCGAGATCTGCGAACTCCTACCGATGCACGCGAAGATCGCAGACAAGTTCACGTTGATTCGTTCGTGCTCGCACAGCTACGCCGGACACAACGACGGCATTCCGGTGATGATGAGCGGCTACCCCAACTGGGACGAATCGAAGAATGAGTCCGTGCATCCTGAAATCGGTGCCGTGGTCAGCCGCGTATTCGGCCAATGTCATCAAGGTGTCCCGGTTGCCTGCGGAATGGGAGCGACTCACTACAGCTATGTCCCGACGACCGCGACCGGTTATTGGGGCAATCGCTATCGCCCGCCGACGGTC
>JAPLNX010000565.1 GCA_026400935.1 Planctomycetia bacterium
CCGAGCACACCAATCGTAAAGGTGAGCGAGGCCAGATAAATTGGGTCTTTGCCCGTTGAGTCACTCGACTCCAAGTTGCTGATGATGATCTTTCCGGAGAAGAACGCCGAGTCCGGCGAGTAGATAAAGTCCTTCGGTTCAGACGCCAGCCGCACGGGACGTGGAGAAATCTGCTGTTCGATGCCGACATCCGTGCTGATCGTCGATCCGGTGCCGAGCAAGACGGTTCCCTCAACCGTGGGATTCGGGGAATCGAAATTCGAGTCGGCGACGATATGGATGATGTCCTGCGGCGGCACGACATCGTGGATGAACGGCTTGACGGGAGCGCCGGGAGCCAGCGAGTTTTCATAACTCTCGTCCGTGCTGATGACGATGCCGTTGGCCAGCACAAAATTGCCACGAGCGCTGATGTCGATGGTTTCAAAACTGGTGCCACCCAAAGCGTCTGTGATTGCCAGCAGGTCGTCGTTGATCGTGATGTTGTTCGCGACCAGCCGAATTGTGTTTTCAGACTGGATGCCCATGACGGGACGATCGACCGGATCGATTCCAGATTTCAATTCATCCAATAAGGCTTTCGATCCGGGGACCAACGTGCGGTCGTCGAGGACCGTGATGTTGCCGTCTGGGACTGACAACGCATCGTCGCGAACCACGCGGATATCCACGACTCCGTTCGCCGTGTCACCGTCCCCTTGGGCGTTGGCTTGGTTGTGAACGTCGATCAATTTCAGGTCGCCGCCATTGGGGACTTCCAAAATTTCGATATTGCCGGTGGCGGCATCCATCGCCGAATCCATATTTCTGGCTTGCAGCGTATCAATTTGAGTTTCCAAGGCATCGCCGGAACCAATGCCCGTGACCGCTTCCAACAGCACCCCCGCTCCCGGATCGTTCGCGGTGATGTTGGTCGCATCGCCATTCGAATCCGAAATCGATCCGGTGGTGGCGGTGATGTGGATCGCCAGTGGGTTCATCTCCGGAGCGGACGGCGGAAACGCTGGATCGTTTTCGGCGGTGATTGCGTTTGTGCTGGTGGTGATGACGCTGCCGAGCACGACGCTGGCGGCGTTCATGTGGATGAACGCGCTCCCCGCGTCGATCACGGTATCGGCTCCCATCACGATATCGCCGGTGTTGCGGTGGTCGGTGTCGCCGAGCATTTCGAGGTTGTGATCGTGGGTCGAAATGTCACCGTCATCGGTCAGGGTGACCCCTTCGGCCGCTTGAATCAACAGGTCCACGAGATAGGGGGTCGCGGTCCACTGACTGGGAATCGTGCCCACCACATTGATGGCACCATTGATGCGAATCGACTCCAAATTGCTCTGGATGACGATCGGATTCATCACACCGCCGTCGAGCACGATGCCGCCATAGATGACATTGCTGTCGACACCGATGTTGATGGCTCGATCGGCGTTGACGAGCGACACCGGGCCGGTGGTGCCAGGGCCTCCCGGCTCAAACGTGTCGCTCTCACCAAAAGTGACTCCGCCGTCCGCTTGCGTGATCGTGAACGTTCCGAGTGCCGTGGTCTGGCCGATGTTGTTGTTGAACAAGACTTGCTGAGCGCCAGCGTCAATCGTCAAGTCGTTACGTTCGTTCGTTTCGCTGTCGATCGTCCCGGACGAAGTGAACGTCACCGTACCGCCGAGACCGGAGTAGTCCGTTTTGATGTCCACATTCGTGGCCAGCGTCACCGGGCCGTTGAAGCGGATGGGATCGTCTGTCGTCGTGATTTGCAGCAATCCCGAATCGCCGCCATTGAGCACGATGCCGCCGGTGATGACGTCGCCGAGAACACCGATGTCGATGGCTCCGTCGGTCGCGATCGTCGTCACTGGACCCGTGGTGCCGGGGCCTTGGTCGGTATCGGTCTGACCGAAGATGACTCCGCCATCGGCCTGAATGATGGTCAACGCGCCCAACGATTCGGTCTTGCCCAAATCGTTGTTGAACAGGACTTGCTGAGTGCCAGCATCGATCGTCAAGTCATTGTGCTCATCGGCCTGGCTGTCAATGGTCGCGGAGGAGGTGAAAGTGACGGTGCCGCCCCCCGTGAACAACGTCGTATTCGTGTCGATGTCCACATTCGAGTCCAGGGTGACCAGTCCGTTGAGGCGAACGGTGTCATCCGTGGTCATGATTTGCAGCGTGTCGCCTCCCCCGTTCAGCACGATGCCGACCGAAGAGTCAATGACATGGTTACCAACCCCAATGTCAATCGCGCGATCGGCGGCAATCGTCGTCACTGGACCGGTGGTTCCCGGACCTTGATCCAAGTCCGCTTGGCCGAAAATGACTCCGCTGTCGGCCTGTGTAATCGTGAAAGCACCCAACGGAGAAATGCTGCCGATGTCATTATTGAACAGCACCTGTTGAGCGCCGACGTTGATGGTCAAGTCGTTGTGTTCGTCCCCCTGGCTATCGACGGTCGCTGCGGAGGTGAACGTCACCGTCGCACCGGCCAACGCGGGGATCGAATTGGGGTCGACGGTGTTGATATCGACGGCGGTGGAGAGCGTGACCGGCCCATTGAAACGCACGGTATCGTCGGTTGTTGTGAGACTCAGCGTACGGGCATGACGCCCGCGTTGAGCACAATGCCGTCTGTGATGACGTTGCTGCCGACTCCAATGTCAATCGCGCCGTCAGTGGTGATCGTCGTCACTGGCCCAGTGGTTCCCGGACCTTGATCGGTGTCGGACTGGCCGAAGATGACTCCGCTGTCGGCTTGGGTGATCGTCAAGATTCCCAGCGAGTTGGTCTGGCCCAGATTGTTGTTGAACAGCACCTGTTGCGAGCCCGCGTCGATCGTCAGGTCGTTGTGCTCGCTGGTCTCGCTGTCGATGGTCGCGGCGGAGGTGAACGTCACGGTGCCACCGCCAGTGGAGGTGGCGTTAACGTTCGTGTTGATGTCCACGTTCGTGGCCAATGTGACCGGCCCATTGAACCGGACGGAATCATCAGTCGTCGTGACCTGCAGCGGGTCGGTTGAACCAGTCCCCGCGTTAAGCACGATACCCCCCGTGACGACGTTACCGCCGACCCCAATGTCGATCGAACCGTCGGTGAAAATCTTTGTCACCGGCCCGGTGGTACCCGGACCGAGATCGGAGTCGGATTGACCGAAGATGACTCCGCCATCCGCTTGCGTGATCGTCAAGGCTCCCAACGACTGCGTTGCTCCGAGATCGTTATTGAACAGAACTTGCTGACTTCCCGCATCGATCGTCAGGTCATTGTGCTCGCTGACTTGGCTGTCGATGGTGGCGGCTGAAGTGAAGGTCACGCTGCCTCCACCGGTCAGCGGAGTCTCATTTGTGTTGATGTCCAGGGCCGAATCCAGCGTCACCGGCCCGTTGAATCGAACCGAGTCATCGGTCGTCGTCATTTGCAGCGTGTTGAGGCCCGCATTGAGCACGATTCCGCCAGTGACGACATGGCTGCCCACTCCAATGTCGATTGGGCCATCGGTGATGATCGTTGTCACTGGGCCGGTCGTGCCTGGACCTTGATCGGTATCGTCCTGGCCGAAAATGACTCCGCCGTCCGCCTGCGTGATCGTCAAAGCTCCGATCGGATTGATGTTGCCAATGTCATTGTTAAACAGCACCTGCTGAGTGCCGGCGTCGATCGTCAGATCGTTGGACTCACCAAACTGGCCATCGACGGTGCTGGCGGACGTAAACGTCACGGTGCCGCCATCCCCGGTGGAATTCGTGTTGATGTCCACGCTCGACAACATCGTGACCACACCGTTGAGTCGGACGGTCTCGTCAACCGTGGTGATTTGCAGCATTTCGCTGCCCGCATTGAAGATGATGCCCGCACCCGCGATGACGTTTTCGGCCACGCCGACGTCGATGGAACCGTTGGTGGCAATGATGGTCACGGGGCCGATCGTGCCCGGTCCCTGATCGGTGTCGGCCTGACCAAAGATGACGCCGCCGTCCGCTTGCGTGATCGTGAACGATCCCAGCGAGTCGGTGCGTCCCAAATCGTTGTTGAATAGAACTTGCTGAGTGCCCGCGTCGATCGTCAGATCGTTGTGCTCGCCAGACTGGCTATCAATGGTCGCGGCCGATGTGAACGTCACCGTACCACCGAAGCCAGTAGCGTTGGTGTCGATACGAACGTCCGTCGCCAGCGTCACGGCCCCGTTGAAACGGGCGGTGTCGTCAGTCGTCGTGATCGACATCATTCCGCTGCCGGCATTGAGCACGATCCCGTCGCCGCCAATCACATGACTGCCAACTCCGATGTCGATAGGACCGTCGGTGGCAATCGTCGTCACCGGCCCGGTCGTACCCGGACTTTGATCGATGGCAGATGATCCGAATGTGACCGGCTGGCCGAACGTGACACCGGAATCCGCCTGAGTGATGGTCAATGCTCCGAGCGCCTGCACCGCTCCAATACCGTTGTTGAACTGCACCTGCTGAGCGCCTGCGTCGATTCGCAAGTCGTTGTACTCGCCGGACTGGCTGTCGATGGTCGCGGCATTCGTAAATGTCACCGTGCCGCCGATCCCCGCATTGTTCGTGTCGATGTCCACATTCGTGGCCAGCGTAACCGGGCCATTGAACCGGGCGGAATCATCGGTGGTGATGATATGCAATGTGCCGCTGCCCGCGTTGAACACAATCCCGCCGGGAATGACGTGCTCGGCGACTCCAATGTCGATGGTGGCATCCGTCACAATTGTGGTCACCGGCCCGGTTTTGCCCGGACCTTGATAAGAGTCGCTCTCACCGAAAGTGACTCCGCCGTCAGCTTGAGTGATGGTCAATGCTCCCAACGACTGCCTTGCGCCGAGATCGTTGTTGAACAGAACCTGTTGACTGCCCGCGTCGATGGTGAGGTCGTGATGCTCGCCGAACTGGCTGTCGATCGTCGCGTCGGAGGTAAACGTGACGGTGCCGCCAAACCCCGCTGTGTTGCTGTTGATGCTGACGTCCGAATCCAACGTGACCCGACCATTGAATCGAACTGTTTCATCGGCGGTGGTGACATTCAACGTTCCGCTGCCGGCGTTGAGCACAATGCCCCCCAGAACGACGTTGCTGCCAACTCCAATATCAATTGCGCCGTCGGTCGCAATTGTGGTCACTGGCCCGGTCGAGCCTGCCCCTTGATTCCCATCGGATTGACCGAAGATGACTCCGCCGTCGGCCTGCGTGATGGTCAAGGCTCCGAGCGATTTCGCGAGTCCGATGTCATTGTTGAACAAGACTTGTTGAGTCCCCACATCGATCGTCAAATCGTTGGATTCGCCAAATTGGCTGTCGACCGTCGCGGAGGACGTAAACGTCACCGAGCCACCAGTCCCCGTGGCGTTGGTGTTGATGTCCACGGCCGACGCCAGGGTGACTGGCCCGTTGAATCGAACCGTGTCGTCGGTGGTGATGATCCGCAGAATACCGCTGCCCGCGTTGAGTACGATGCCGCCCGAAATGACGTTGGTGCCGACGCCGATGTCAATCGCACCATTGGTGGCGATCTCCGTGACCGGACCTGTGGTGCCGTCACCACCGGCGTCGGCCGCGCCGAACAGAACCGTTCCGGCTGAAAGGACCGTCAGATTTCCCAACGTCTGATCGCCGTTGGAACCGGCACCGAGATCGCCATTAAACGAGATCGTTCCCGCGCCGCTGGTCAGCGTCAGCGAGTTGTGTTCGCCATTGCCCGCAGAACCTTCGCTATCAACAGGTCCGAGGAAGGTGATATCGCCATTGCGGATACTGCTGTCGATCGTGGCCGAATCGGTCAACAACACCGCACGATCGAACAAAACAGAACCGTTGATTGTGGTGAGATTGGCTCCGAGATTGGTCGATGAGGTTCCGTCCTGAGTGAAGGAGCCTGCAAGCACGAAGTCCGCACCGGAATTGATGGTCAACAGGCCGGTATTTGTGATCTCCACCGAACCGGTTGCCAACCCTGTGGTTGTCGTCACGGCGGCATCGAAGGTCACGGCTCCCGCCGTCGAACTGGTGGCTTGCGTCGTGGTCACATCGAGATCGCCGTCAATTGTAACGGTGCTCGCGAAATGAACGGACTCGGCATCGGCGACTGTCAAAGTGTCGAGCCGATCGCCAGCGATGGCTCCCACCGCTCCGCCAAACAAGACATCACTGCCCGAAACAATGGTTAACGCCGATCCCGTGGAACTGGAACCGTCGTCGTCGAGCGTGCCGTCGAAAGTCACTGCGCCCCCCGCCCTTAGCGTGAGGTCATTAGTGAGTCGCACAGCGCTCTCAAACAGCAAGTCACCGCCGGCCGTTTGATCCGCTCCGACGAAAGCCACGCTGTTGGAACTGACCGTGATGGAGCCATCCGCGATTTGCCGACCGTCAATGATGATGTCGCCAGAGTTGGAGGAACTCGCACCGGCGATTGTGGAAAGTGTCAGGTCACGCCCCGCAATAATCTGCAAAGTGTCGCCATCTCCATCGATCCGGATTCCGTCGTTGCCCGCCGCAGTCGCCAGCAAGCTCGACCCTTGAATTGTGATGTCTTCTCCGGCGTTGAGCTGAGCGCCGGTCGAACTGGCCCCTTCTTTGAGCCAGAAACCGCCAACTCCATCGAAATCGGAATCGGCTGTGATGGTGAGGTCGCTCGCCGCACCGACTGCGGTGATAGTGGATGTCACGACGACATCACCGGTTGCCGACAGATCAATAGAGGCATTGGCCGTGATATCGCCGGTGATGATCAAGTCATTGCCTGCTCCGTTGATCGTGATGTTCCCGCCGCCCACGTCGATCGCTCGGTTGATCGTTGCGCCGCTGACTGACAATGTCCCGCCGGTTCCAGATTCAGAACTGAGTGCTTGATCGGAAGCCGTGACCGTTAACCCGTTGGCACTGGTCAGCGTGATGTCACCGCCTGCGACCGGAGCCGCTGACGACAAATCACCGCTCGTCACTGGGCCGATAAACGTCACCGCCCCGAAGTTTGTTTGGGCGAACATTAAATCGCCGCCAACCGTCGTCAATGAAGTCACGGTGGTATCCAGCACGTTGTCATTCGTGAGACGTACATCGAAGGCACCGGAGTCGTCCGCCGAAATCGTGGTCGCCGAAATCGACAACGAGTCGTTCAATGTGGCTCCATAGATTCCCGTGACTGCGGTGAGGTTCACCGAGTCCGCCGACAACATGCCACCGCCGGTGATCGACCCATTCGCCGCGTCCAGGCTCGCCGAACCGGCCGCAATCGTTCCGTCGAGAATGATCGAGACCTTCGCCGTAACAGTGAATAACCCGTTGACGGACGAGTCTCCCAACGTCACCGAGTTAATGTCGTTGAGCGTACTCGCATCGCCGCTGCTCAGTGTGACCGTTCCACCAAAATCGTTGGCTTGATCGAGAATCACGCTGCTCGAAAAACCGACGAAATTCGCAGTCTCGGCGACAGACAATGTGGCCCCCACTTCTTCGGTGATCGAACTTGTGCTGAAGAGACCCAAGCTCAGTGCCGTACTATCGCCACTCAGCACGATGTTGTCCGCTTCAGTAACGGAAACCGCTCCGGCGGATGTGAATGTCAGCGAACCGAAGTGATAGGAGTCGTCCAGCAGAATGCTCGTGGCACTGAAGGCCGCGTTTGTGTCAACGGAGACGTCGGCGCTGCCATCGTTGGTGATGGAGTCGGCACTGGCGAGGATAAGGCTTCCGGCGGTACTTGTGCCGCTCAAAACCGTGGCGTGCGCTTCGGTGATGTTGACCAGACCGGACGAATTAAACGTGAGCGAACCGAATTGATAGGTGTCGTAAAGTGTAATGCTCGAGGCGTTGTAGGTGGCATTGCCGTCGATGCTGACGTTCCCTGTCCCGTCGTCGCTGATCGAGTCGTCGCTGCTGAGGTTCAAGCTCGATGCCGAACTGATTCCGCTGAGAACAGCCACGGAGTCGGCCTCAATGCGAACCGCACCACCCGAAATGAAAGTCAACGAGCCGAAACTCATGGAGTCGCCGGACTGATCGCCGAGCGTGATACTCGTACCCTGGAAGGTGGCATTGTCGATGATCGTGACGTTGGCGCTGCCATCGTTGGTTATCGTGTCGATGCTAGTGAGGTTCAGATTGAAAACTGTGTTCGAACCGCTCAAGACGATGTCGGAGTCTTGGATGACACGAACATCTCCAGTGGACACTAGCGTCAGCGTCCCGAAATTCATCGAGTCCCCGGCTTGATCACCAAGCGTGATGCTCGCACCGTCAAACGTGGCATTGCCATTGATGGCGATGTGGGCGGTGCCATCGTTGGTGATCATATCGCTGCCGCTGAGGTTGAGGCTCAGCGCATTGCTCGCGCCGCTCAACACCGTGGCGTCTGCTTCTTTGATGGAGACCTCGCCGTCGGATGTAAACGTCAACGAACCGAATTCGTAGATGTCACTCAGCGTAACGTTGGTGCCATGAAACGAGGCATTACCGTCGATGGCGACGTTGGCAGTCCCGTCGTCTGAGATTGCATCACTGTGAAGATTCAAACTTGATGCGGTGCTGGTTCCGCGAAGAACAGTGGTCGAATCTTCGGCGATATTGACGTCTCCGGCGGAAACGAAGGTCAAAGTTCCAAAGTTCAGGATGTCGCCAACCTGGTCGCCCAGAGTAGTGAGCGAAGCGCTGAACATGGCGTTGTTGTCGATCGAAATATTGGCGCTGCCATCGTTCGTGATCAAATCACCGCTGCTAAGGTTCAAGCTGAAGGCGGCGCTGGTGCCACTCAAAACCGTGCCGGAATCCTCAGCAATGCTGACCGCTCCCGTAGAAACGAAGGTCAGCGTGCCAAAATTCATCGTGTTACCAACCTGATCGCCCAACGTGATCTTCGTTCCGTCGAACGTGGCGTTGTTGTCGATCGAAACGTTGGCACTGCCGTCATTCGTGATGGAATCACCGCTGACGAGATTCAAGCTCGACGCCGTGCTGATACCGCTTAAGACTGAGGCGTCCGCTTCATAAATGACGACCGCGCCCTCTGAGGAGAACGTCAACGATCCGAACTGAAAGACGTCGTCGAGTGTGATGCTTACGCTGCTGAAGGAGGCGTTGCTGGCGATCGAAACGCCGGCTGTACCGTCGTTGGTGATCGTGCCGCTGCTATTGAGGCTCAGACTGGCGGCACTGCTGACGCCGCTCAACACGATGTCGGATTCTTCGGTGATGCTGACGGCTCCCGTGGAAACGAAGGTCAGCGTGCCGAAGTTGAGCGAATTGCCAATTTGATTTCCGAGCGTGATGTTCGTGCCATTGAAGGTGGCGTTGTTGTCGATGGAGACGTTGGAAGTGCCATCATTGGTGATCGCATCCGTGCTGCTGAGGCTTAGGCTCTGCGCGGTACTGAAGCCACTCAAGACTGTGGTGGAGTCTTCAACGATGCTGACAGTTCCTGTGGAAACGAAGGTCAGCGTGCCAAAATTGACCGAGCTAGGCGCAGCAATCGTAATATTGCCACCGGCGTTCGTGCTGAAATGAGCGTTGCCACCGACGTTCAATGCGGCAATATCGGTGATGTTGCCCGCGGAAGCCGTCACGCTGAGGTTGCCTTCGACGTTGGTGGCCGCGAAGTCAACGTCGGTGGCATTGATGACCGTCGCGTTGCCGTTCGCTCCGACTGTGTTCAAGGCCAGCGTACCACGAAGTTGCAGCAGACTGAGGTCGATCTCGTGATTGGCTTGGCTGGTGATGAAGCTGGCGTATCCACCAACGATCACGGAACTACTATCCGTGATATTGCCGGTGGTGGCCGTAGCGGTGAGCATCCCTCCCACATTGGTCGCAGCAAAGTCAATGCCGGTGGCATTGACCACCGACGCATCGCCGTTTGATCCGCTGGTATTCAAGGCAAGCGTGCCGGTGAGCTGCAACAGATTGAGGTCGATACCATCGTTGATTCGATCGGTGGTGAACTGTGCGTTGTGACCGACGATAAGAACACCGCTATCGGTGATGTCTCCCGAAGAGGTTGTCGCGGTCAGGTTTCCTTCGACACTGCCTGCGGCGAAGTCGATCCCGGTGGAACTCATGATGGTGGCATCGCCGTTCGCTCCGATGGTGTTCACGGCCAACGTGCCAGTCACTTGCAGCAGATCGAGATTGATGTCGGCATTAGCTTGGCTGGTCGTGAAGCTGGCATTGCCTCCCACAATCACCGAGCCGCTGTCAGTGATATTCCCTCCGGACACCACCGCCAGTGAGCCATCGCCGGAGTTAATTGCCCCCAGAGCGGTAGTCCCTGTCTGTAAGATCGTCACCCCGCCGGTGGCGGTGATGGCTCCATCAGTGCTTTCGAAATTGACTCCCGAACTGAAAAACGAACCGCCGTTAGTGGTAATGGCTGCATTGATTTTGATGTTTCCCGCACTGCGATCAGGGTCGTCAGGAACCGTGTTCGCATTCAGGACAACATTGAGAGTCCCATTCGCTGCCGTAATTCCACCGTCAAGGACAATGTTATTCGCAGCGTTGATCGTGAGCGTGGCGGAATTGCCTGGAGCGGTGAAGAGGACATTGATTGTCGCATCCGCCAACTGAGTCACGTTTCCGGCTTCACCCCCAGTCGTATTCGCGGTCGAGAGAACAACGTTGGTTCCGTTGTTGAGTTGCGTTTCGATCGCGTCGTCGGTCACTTCCGAACCGCTCACTGAAGGAGCGAAATCGGGCAGTTCATTGAACTCGATAATCGTTGGAAACAGCGTCAACTGATGCACGATGCCGACATTGAGCGGGTCAAGCAACCACGTTCCAGCGTTACCGTTCGCAGCACTCGCATCACCGCCGCCGGAAAGTAGAAGCTGCCCATGACTCGACGTTTCAATCAGGCCACCGTTCCCGAACAACGCGCCACCACGAGCAGTCAACAACCCGTAAACCTGGCTCACTTCGTCCGACCACACGACCACCTTGCCGCCGTGACCGTGCTCAATCGCATCCGCATTGATTTCCACATCCGAGCCAACATACGCCCGCAAAGCATGTGGAATCGCCGCGTTGTCGCCGCGCAGATCGCCGCCGATGAGCACTTCGCCGCCGCCGTTGTCCCCGGAAGCATCGACTCGCGCGCCACCAAACAGACCGACTCGCTCACCCAGCAAATGAATCGAACCGCCAATGCCGTTTCTGGCAACCATTCCATGCGGATCAACTTCCTGAAGATCAACGCTGGAAACATCGACTCGCCCCGATACCAACAACGTACCGCTCACCCCTGCATCGACCACGATCTCGCCGCCGTGACTCACCAGTCCGCCGTTCTGAGAAACCGTCACCGCCTGCGTTGCCCTCACATCGATTAGTCCGCCCGAACTTGTCAGCTCGCCATCGATATGAACCGTGTCTGCCGAAAGATACAGGTCCCCAATTTGGGTTTCACTCTCCTGCCCCGCTGACGACAAAGCATCACGCACATCGGCCCCCGACGACAGCACGGCAATCGATCCGCTCAAATGACCGCCCTGTGCCGAAAAGCTGATCGAGTGAAAGCCCCCAGACAGTGCTCCGAGATCCGCACTCGTGAAGTCAAGCACATTCGCTTGATCAACACTGCCGCCCAACTCAATCGCGGAATCTGTCCCCGTCACAACGGACAACGAGCTTCCGACGATCGAATGCGAACCGCCATTGAAATCAATCTCTGCCGCCGACAATGCCAAGTCTTCGCCACGTAGATGTTGCAACTCGATGCTGTCGCGTGCCGTGATCGTGAAATCATTCACCAGCAAATCGTGCTGGCCAACTTGATGAACATCCTCAAAATCACTGACCGCCAGCAGCCCAGTAACCATCTGCAAGTCGATCGCACCGTTTTGAGTTTCCAGCGTCAGCCGATGTGCCCCATTCGGATCTGCTGAGATCGAAAGTCCAGCGTGCAACTCACCGAATTCACTCCGATCGATCGACAAGATTGAACGATTGGCAACGCTGTTATCAATTGAGAATGCGCCATTTCCGCCGACGTGATCCCAAACCGAACCAGTCAAATCAAACTCAAAATGACTTCCCACTTCGCGCACAGCCAAGTCGCCATCGACATGCGACAAAGTGAGATTTGCATGAGCCACGAAACTGAAATCCGCATTGAGCACGCGACGCTGTTCCAGCCGCATCAGCTTCAATAACCGCTCTCTTTGCGGCGTCCGCACTACAACCGGTCGCCAGAACGAGCCTTCCTGCGCTGTGGCTGGTCTCCAGACTGCGCCACCGCTCAGACGCGATAGCCCATGCGAACGGCAGTACGTCACAAAACGGTTCAACCAGTGAAAAACCAGCATTCAGCGATCCTCGCAACCCACAAGGGTCTTGCAATCTCTTTGTTCCTAACCAGCGGCAACGACAGGAGAACAAGCGGCTGGGGCGGAAGCTAGATCGCTCTTCATTTTTCGACATACTCCGACCAAAAACCATCACTCAATCACCCTAGATGAGGTGAAGTACGCGTTCAAGGCAGCGGCGTCAGTTTGTTCTAAATTCGTAGGTAGGGAAGATTGCGGAGTCTGTAACAATCACAATCGTTATGACTGAAAACTAGACTCGGTGAGGCTGTGCCAACCGAGATTCCGGCGTCGATACACGTGGCATCGGAGTTACGACCATGTCCATGCGAAAATCTTCACTTGCTCCCGCTCTCCTCGCCATTTTCTTGGTTCCGGTGGCAATTCCTGTCGTGTTTGCATTGCTGGCCACTCCTTGGCCAGAAGGAGCACGTGCTCAAGACCAAAGCGTCGGCATCAAGCGCGCCGAATTGCCTCCCGAGCGCCAAACATCCGCTCCAGTTAACACTGGAGCATTCCCTCGAAAGAGCGTCGTAAACCGCCGTTCTGAGAAAACTAACGAATCCTCTCGCAGCGGACAGGCTCCTAAACCATCCTCGAAAATCGCCATCCAAAACAATCCGACCTTCAATCGAATCCCGGCACCATCACTTAAATCACGTACGACCGGGACTATTGCAAAAGCACCTATTCCGCAAAAAGTTCCACGAGTCCAACAGACGGCTCGCAAAGCCGCACCAAAACCATTCGTGCCGACGTCAAATGATTTCGTCGATACAGAACAACGCTCTCTTGAAGTAAACCGCAAGCTCGACGCAGACGTCGCGCAAATCCCACTGCCCATTAAACGTCCGGCCCCAAAACGCCAACCAATCATTGAGTTTGAAGACGACGAACAACCCGCCGAAACCAACGTTTCAAAGGCAGTCGAACAAGAACTACCCTTCGATCCAATCGACAAGCAGCCCAAAATCGCCGCAATGGAACGAGCGACCAAACCAACGATTGAGATGATCCCAGAACCGTCAGCGGGACTGGCTCAAAATGAGTCGGTACTCGATGACTCAACACAAGGCGTGACGAACGCCTACTTTGAAGAATCGCTGATGGACGAATCTACCCTAGAAGAGCCGTTCTTCGAAGACGAAATTTCGCCTGTCCCGACCACCAAACGCCTGCTGGCAAACGATCTCGCCGACGAAATGGAAAACGAAGATAACGATGATGAGATGGACGAAGAAATTTTCGTCGTCGAACGAAATTTACCCAACATCGCAAATACCTCCAATACTACGGCTGATAACCTGATTCAGACCGAAGCTGATGTCGTTGCCAGCGTTCCTCCCTCGGTGGAAGTTCTTGAGGCCAGCACACCTCCCGCAGATATCCCAGAGCCGATTCAGCCACAGGATCCAACCAAACCTGCTTCGCCCAAATGGTTCACCGATTTACGCGCTATTAACTCGATTGACCTACGTGAAGCGGTCCAGATTCCACCGATTGCCGCAGGTGATAACACCGCCAAGATTCTCAAGCCTGTTGATCAAGCGGACGCATTTTTGGCCCAACGTCCAGCGGTCAATTTCTCCGCCGTTTATTGGAAACCGTGGCAAGCCGACCGCGACTCGTACCCATTCTGCCACTATCCGTTGTACTTTGAAGACCCAAACCTCGAACGGTGCGGACGAGGCTGGGGCTGTGCCACTACGTTCGTGTCACTCGGTCGCTTCTACGCCAACATTCCGTTCATTCCGTACCGAGTCACTGCCGAACCACATCTTTGCCGAGTCCCCACGCTTCCCGATTGCCCGGCTTGCCACAAATTCGGCTACGACGCTTACCTCCCTCCTTGGAGTTGGAAAGCGGCTGCCGTTCAAACAGGAGCCTATTTCGGAGCATTCTACATCGTGCCGTAGTGGTCTATTCAGGACCGAACTGTTGACAGATCACTCCGCAGAAAACGTGTGTCGCAGAAGCCGCCACAATCGCGAGCCTAAAGAGAGCCAACCACAACGGATGCGAGCTTGGCCCGGTGAATAAAGCGACGTTGCTGAGTCTGTAGGAAATCGGACACGAACTTCATACACAACATCCACTGATGGCGAGGCAAAACTCCCGCCGCGGCTTGCGGCTAACCGACTGACGACAATTTCGCGGGGCAGCGCCTCGGATCTCGCCGTCGCGATCTCTTCCACAAGCCCTTCGCAAACACGTCCAGGTGACGACCGAAACTGCAGGGCCACCCGTTGACCAACTCGAACGAACTCGATGGCATCTTGGCCAACCAAGATCAGCGCATCGAGTTTTGCCTTCTCTCCGACATAACACAGCAACGTCTGCTCTTTGACAGTAGCACCGCGGTTGACCCCATCAAGCGGTGTCCCAAACCACTCCGAAAGAGCATCCTCTGAAGGCGCAAGCCGAGTGATGTTCGGTGGTGGAAACACGACCCCTGAGACCGGGCTGATAATCCGCAGTCGCTGGGCTTCCGTGTGGAGTTGCTCCAAGCGATGCTGTGAACTCGCCAGCGCATCACGAGCGGCCGGCAATCGCATCGAACTCGACTCACTCGATCCTCGTTGCGTCTCCAAATGCCGTAAACGCAACGTCAGCCGAGCGACTTCGTTTTGCTGCCGCTCCAACTGCAACACCAATGAATCGTTCGTGATTTGTCCTAAAATATCCCCCGCGACAACCGTTTGTCCTACATGCACCGTCGACTCAATCCTTCCCGGGACCGTCACAAATACCGGTTGCGAATCAGCCGGGTAAACAACAAACGGTCCTCGCACAGAATACGGCACAGGAATCAACATCACGGCCAACAGCAATCCACAAAAGCCAGCACTGCCGAGCACCATTCGACGTCGCGAGGCGGCCAAGTCTTGCCAATGTGATCGAAACCGTTGAGTAAACTCACGTAACGGAGTCAGCACCGCACCACTCACGGCCACGATGGAAAAGCCCGTCGCAAGAACGCTCAAACCGACAGTTGCGAAAACTCGGTGCAGAAACCACACGATGGCAGCGAGCACAAACCAACGATAGACAGCCGACGCGAGCCCATAACCGACCAACACCCACCAACGTCTTGACGTGACCTCTAACTCCTCGTCACTCGCACCAATCAGCAATCGCCCGCACACCGACGAGACCGCTTGCCGTGACTGCATCGCCAAGTTCGGCACTCCTAAGAGATCGGCAAGAACGTAATAGCCGTCATAACGCAGCAATGGGTTTCCATTAAACAACAGTGTATTCACCGAGCAGACTAACATCACATTGAGAAATATCGAATTCAATAACCCTGGCACACTGCACCACCACAACATCGTAGCAATTGCAGCCAGGACTAATTCCACCACAATCCCCGCCGCTGAAATCGCGATTCGCGGCCAACGTCGAGATTGCATCCACGCATCGGTAACGTCGCCGTAAAACAACGGCACGAACATCAATAGTTGAATTCCGAGTTCATGACACTCACCTCCGAAGTGACGGCAAGCCAGCACGTGTCCTAACTCGTGCAAAAACTTGATCCCCACAAACACCAATACCAACGGCAGTAAGTTGCCGAAGCCCAAAAGAGTCTCCGCATCAGGCAGTCGTCGAATCAGCGATTCCCAGCGAATCGCCACGAGAATCAGAGCAAAAGCAATCAACGCGGACATTGCAGAAATCGTCGCAGGCCGAAACAACCAACCCGTCCACGACTCTGTCCGCTTCAGTAACGGCTCCGGATCAATCCCCTGCCAGCGAATCACCATCCAATTCGTGAACACCCCCCAGCGTCGTCGATTTGCCGCCGTTTTCTGCTGCTGAGCGAACCGCCCCCCCTGACCTTCCGCCAATGAAGTTACTAATCCCGACTGAACCAACGACGACAAGAAACTCTTGAGGTTCTCTGGTGACCAACGTTCACTCGGAAATCGGCGACATAGTATGTCTAATAGTTTTCGATAACTTACTGTGCCATCCAGCATAGATAACACAACATACTCCGCTTCACGCAGATGGTAATAAGCCAAAGAGAGCGGATCTTTTAATGTCCACCCAGATTCTCCGTTCGCCACTGTTTGAGCAGTAATCAAATCACGCCGCATCCGCCATCGGATGACTGCTTCAAGCGGTGATGATGATGCAGGCGACATGCGAATTTCGTTACTACGTTGTTATCGCGGAGGGCGTTGCTGTTGCAAAAAGAGTCCACGTTGCCGTCATCTTTCCGAGTGACGCAACCGAACACTCGCCGACACTTAGTGGAGTATTCACCTCGCCACGCGAAGCGATGACGGTTACGCGCTTGTGGCTTCTCCCCACTATTTCTTACCCATCACATCAATCAACATCTCGGCCCGCAGTCCTGGCCGTAATTTGAAATCAGGATTTTCGACTTCCGCCCAGACGCGGACTTGTCCGTTGACGGGATCAACTTCCGGGCTGACAAAGATAATCTTTCCTTTGACTTTCGCTTTGATCTCATCCGCTAACTCCACATCGACGCGAACCGGTGCGTCACGCATTTCGCCGCGAATCCTCTTCGCATCGACAAACCCTTCGACTCGCAGGCGATCGAGTCGCACAATTCGGAGCACCCGCTGCCCCGGCTCTAACCATTCCCCTTGATGTCGGAAGACCTCAACGACGACACCGTCGAGTGGCGAACAAATCTGCCGCCGTTGCACATGCAACTTTGCTTGATCCAGTTGTCGTGCCTTGAGATCGCGTGCTAGACCATCAATCTCCTTCTGCAAACGAGCCTGCTCGATGCTCAGCGTCAATCGCTCAACAGTTTGATCTTGTTCCAAAATCGTGGAATCCTCAATCTGTTTTTGAAGGTTGGCCAATTCCTTTTCAAACTCAGCTTTCTCGATTTCCAAATCATGCTTCTCGACGATCAGCCGCAATCGATCGACCTCTGTTTGAGACACGCTCTTGGCAAAATCTTTGCGAGCCGCCATCGCACGATCTAAGTCCGCCTTTGCGGCATCGCGTGATTTCAAGGCATGACGCACGGAGACATCGCTGTCTGATCTCCGGCTTGCAATCCGTTGCGTGAGGTCCACTTGTTTGCGGTCCTGCTCCGCTTCTTTCAGCAGCGATTCCGCCACTTTGATCGGTAGTGAGTTCTCCACTTGCTTCGCCGCTATCGCCAACTCCAACACAGCACGAGCAACCGCTAATTGTGCATCCTCATCGTCCAGTTGTCCGATGACTTGTCCCGCAGTAACCCTGTCACCTTCACGCACAATGAATTTCGCCAATACTCCCGCTTCTCTCGCCGGAACCTCCGCCTCTTCCAGTACACGGGTTAGCACCGATTGCACAGGAATCAGACTATCTGCGGCGGCATATGAGCTGATCGCTGGCAACAACAAACAGCCCACGATCACGAAGTAGATTTGCTTCATGTCAGCATTTCCCAATGTCAGAACAAAACTCGAGTCTGCAAAAATTCCAGAAACTCACGCAACCAAACATATCCGATCGAGCGACGACCACAGTGAATTTTGGCAACCACGCTTGACCCTGGACGCAAATCCGGAATCTGCTGTTGATTCAACGAAACTGTCGCCAGCGTCGTTAACTCCCCTTCTTGATCAAGATCCGTCGCCAGATTCACTGACCCCAGTTTCGACGAATATGTGACACTCGGAGCCATGTAAAACAAGAATCGCACATCGAGACCACCAACTGTCGCCGCTTGAGCCGTCAGCACGTGTCGGACGGAACGATCTGGAATTCGAAGCTCAATCTGCCACGGTCCATGGGTATCGATCACTTGCAATAACAGTTGTCCTTGCCGCACAGGCCGGGCTTCGAGCGAGTGGATCAAATCCCAACGCACGACTTGACCCGCCATCGGCGAGCGGAGCGTCATCTCAGCGACGCGCCGATTGATGATCTCCAATTGCCGATTCAGGCTATTGATCGCTTGCTTCAACTCCTCTTCTTCCGCTGCGAGCTGCCCCGCCGTAGTGGCCGAGGGGCGATCAACTCGCGCCGCTCGAACAGCCGCGATCCGTGACGAGGCGGTCGCAATCTCACCCCGAATGCGTTGCTCTTCCAAATCCAATTCCTGATTTCTCAGAACAACGAGCACTTCGCTTTCTGCAACTTGCTTGGCATTACTCACAGCCACCTTCGTCACTAAGCCGTCAGCCGGAGCATAAATATGCTGGCGACGAACCGGTTGTACCTGCCCGTGTGCCTCCAACTCAAAATTCACCGGAATCACCAATAACAGAACCAGCAATCCACACAATGCCCCAGCAATCGTCCGAGTTCGATGGGCGGTCGCAACTGTTTTCCATTTCCTTAGCCAGCCGCTCCAGTGTTGATCGGCCAGCGTCGTAGCATGCCCAAAGGCGAGCGCCGCATGTCGGCAGACTTCCGGAATCCCGTCAAACTCCGCTGTCACCTCGTCTGCGTCAAATGATTCAAATACCACCGCCGCATTCGCTGCCGTCCACAATCCCGGCATCCGCCCCAGCGGTTCAACTCGCACCCGGCTCGCACCAGATTCTTGGAGGTACCGTTGAGCAATCAACTTCGCGGCATCAACTGAGACATCATCAACTGAGACATCATCAACGGAAGGATCGCGAGAAATTGAGCCATCAGGTGCAGCAACCGCATCTGATTTCGACGTCCACGGCAACGATTTCCCAATCTCGCGCATCTCTACGACAAGTTGTTCAATCGCCCGACTGGCATTCGCTCGCCGACTGAGTTCGCATACTGCGGTCGCCGCCTCCAGTCGAAACAATTCTCCTTGAAGCAACAAGACGCTGATGCGATCAACATTAAGGGCTGCTGCGCCGTCGTTTGCCAATTCGAGCGCAATCCGTTGTCGATCGAGCGAAGTGTGCAGCGAAAAACACAACGTCGCGAGTCGGTCTCTGTCTGTAACCAGCGACATCACGCGAGCCAGTTGTCTACCACGGTGAAACTCAACAAAGATCCCGCATACGGCGGAGACAACCTCGGCCATCTTTTCATCACGTAAAGCAGTTGCCGGAAGTCGTACATCCAATGCAAGCCGTAATCCAGGAGCCACGGACTGGCACGTAATGCAACGAGTAAACTCCGTCGCATTTGGTAAACGGCCTCCGACACCAGCGGGAATGACCACCGTCTCTTCTGGCTCAACCCTTCCAACCGGCTCGACGCCGTGCGTCTGCCAATCCCGTTCAGTACTCACCTGAGTGTCAAAGAATAAGCTGACTCCATTCTCCCGAACGGACCAAACCGCGACCCCCTCGGCTTCCAAAATATCCGCGAGTTCGGTCAACACTTGCGAGTAGTAGTCAGCCACCGAGACTGCAGTTCGCGCCAATCGCTCCGCATGATCAAGTAAACCGTCCACACGAGTCAGAAAAGACTCTGAGCGAACGATCGGCTCGGCTGAATCGGGGGTCTTCATGGTGCAGTAATTCGTGAGACGTTCTGGCAAATGTGGCAACGAACGGTAAACGCAGTCTGCAACAGAAGCGAGAGTCCGTCATTATCAAACGCACGAACTTTATGGTGAGGCTGACCGCCGCAAGACCACCGACTCAACCCATTCCGCTCACTTTGCCCCAAATGGTGCCAAATGAGTGACCGAAGTCTTTTAATAACCGCGACAACCCGGAGAATCGGAATATTTTCTCTCATCGGAAGAGCCGCCAGCCGATCTCAAGACAGTGATCTTCCGGCGCGATCTCTTTAGAAGTCATTGCGTTTGAACGATCTGACTGGAACGACGGCTTCCCCCAAGCCGCCAGAGCGTTTTCTCAGTATCCGAGTTGGAAGCGACAAGCATGTCGATCAAAGCCCCCATCGACCAAACAAGACCAACGTCTTCGTACGTTGCTCTTGCGCGATCGTTGGCGGTAATACTCACTGCGGTTTCGTGTCTCGCAATCGTGGGCTGTGCGCAACGAGGAACTTTGAGAAAGACCGTCGGGAACGACACTCATGAAATCGATCATATCGCTGCATTAGCAGATGACCCGCAGCCCGAAATCCATTCGACCGTTTGGTCGACGGCCCCCGTGACGGCCAAAACGTTGCGAGAAGACAAACCGATCGAATACCGCGATCTAGGACTCAACGAGGTCTTGAAGATCGCGATGGAGAATTCGGAAGTACTTCGCGACCTCGGCGGCACATTGCTGCGTACTCCGGACATCGTTCGTTCTCGCTACGCACTCGGACTTCAACAGACCGATCCGCGGTTTGGCACAGCCGCCGCTTTGAGTGCTTTCGATGCACAGTTACGAGGATCTGCGACCTTCAATCGCAACGATCGCATCTATAACAACTCGTTCTTTGCCGGTGGCGTGAACTCTTACCTTCAAGATTACCACGAATACAAAACAGAGCTTTCCAAGAAGTCCGCCATCGGTTCAACCATGACCGTGCGCGGAATTTCGGACAGCGACCAGAACAACGCACCCGGTAATATCTTCCCCGGCGCGTGGAACTCGTACATCGAAACAGAAGTTCGACAGCCCATCTTTCAGGGAGCCGGTCTCCAATACAACCGCATTGCCGGACCGGCAGCGACTGCCGGTCAGTACAACGGAATCTTGATCGCTCGCGTCAACACAGACATCAACCAGACGGACTTCGAGATGTCCGTTCGCGACTACGTCAGTAACGTCGTTAACACGTACTGGGACTTGTACTACTCGTACCGAGAACTCGACGCTCGACGCCGAGCGATGAATGGCTCGCTCGAATCATGGCGCAAGATTAAAGCCCAAGTGGAAACTGAAGGAGTTTCCGCCTCTCGCGAAGCACAAGCTCGCGAACAGTATTACCGTTTCAAGAGTGAGGTCGATGACTCGCTCACCGGACGTTTGCTGCAAGGCACACAAACTCGCAATGGCAGCACCGGCGGAACGCTGCGAGCGAACGGCGGCGTGCAAGTTTGCGAGCGGCGCTTACGACTGATGATCGGTTTGCCAATTAGCGACGGCCAACTTTTGCGTCCCAACGAAGACCCGAACGAAGCGGAAGTTGTTTACGACTGGGACGCAGTCATGACCGAAGCGTTAACGCGACGCCCAGAATTGCGACGCCAGCAACTCAAGGTTCGTCGCCGTGAGATGGAATTGCTCGCGTCACAGAACTTCATTCTGCCGACCGTCGATGCTGTCGGTCGCTATCGAGTTCGTGGCTTCGGCGACCAGCTACTTGCTAAGGGAACACAAAGCGGCGGAAAACCAGATTCGTCCATCGGTAATTTGGCCACGCTGGATCATCAAGAGTGGATGGTGGGCGTGGAGATGTCGATGCCCATTGGCTTCAGACAAGGTCATGCCGCTGTAGCGAATGCCGAACTGGCACTCTGTCACGAACGAGCCATTCAGCGAGAGCAAGAACGTGACGTCGTTCATGACCTCAGCAACGCCTTAGCCGATGCCGTGCGAGCGTATGAATCCTGCCAAAACAACTTGAATCGCTACATCGCCTCGAAAGAAGTTTTGGATGCGTTGGAAGCGGAAGAAAAAAATGGGTTGCCAGTTGATGTTGATCGTTTGCTCGACACGCAACGTCGCGTCACAGAAGCCGAGATCCGCTACTTCCAATCACGTGCGGAATACGCCGTCGCGATTAAGAACGTGCAATTCGAGAAAGGCTCGTTAAATGACGAGAACGATCTGATTGTCATTGATGCGATTGCTCCACCAGAACCGGAGGCACGAATCAATCATGCGGCCCCAGTTTCAGCTCGCTCAAGAACACCATTCGAAAGCAAGCGACCGATGGTATCGAGAATCAAACAAGCCATTCTTCCCGCCTCGGCAACCACCAGTGTGCGACCACAAATTGATCACGAGAGTATGGACGAAGACATGAACGACGATGGTGAAATCGAGAACGAAGAATTCCCATCAAACTAATTTGAATCACGCACGTGAGTGCCGTCAAAACATTCGTGTGGCACCTTCGGATGAAGGTCCGGTGGACGCAAAAATGCGAGAAGCTGCTGCGGGGCATAAAGTCAGGGAGCGGACGAGATGTTGAACTTCTGGAAGCAGTGGACGCGAAACGGCAACTGTTCACGACGTCGATCACAGGGGCTCATTGAAAGAAACGGACAACTCATTCCTGCGGCGATTGAAGCGGAAACGTTTGAGTCACGTTGTGTATTGAGTGTCTCGTCGCTGTTGAGTGTCGTCGGAACGGATTCAGTACTAACCATCAACAGCAGCGCTGCCGACGCAATCACGGTCAGCTCAAATGCCGCAGGCAAAGTGGTCGTCAACGGAACCGCTCAAGCATGGTCCGCAGGTATTGTCACGAAGTTGGTGATCAACGGCGGAACCGGCAACAACAACATCAATATCAGCGCTGTCACGTCAGACAAATTCAAAGCGTTGAAGGTCGGTGAAATCCGCGTTGATGGCGGCGCCGGAAACGACCGCATCACGGGCAGTCCTTTGAACGACGACCTGCGTGGCGGCAACGGAAACGACTCCATCTTCGGCGGCGGTGGACAAGACACATTGCTGGGGGGAACGGGGAACGACAACCTCTCCGGAGACGATGGCAATGACTTGCTGACTGGAGAGGGAGGCTTCGACACGCTTCTGGGCGGAGCCGGAAACGATTCGCTGTCTGGTGGAACCGACAACGACTACGAGGACGGCGGTGCCGGAAACGACACGCTGCTGGGTGGAACTGGGAACGACAAGCTCTTAGGCAACACCGGCAACGACTCGCTTCTGGGTGAAGATGGCAACGATTCGCTGACGGGAAGCGATGGCGATGACACCGCCGACGGCGGTCTTGGCAACGACATGCTGATTGGAAACAACGGCAACGATAGCCTATCTGGCTTCGACGGCATCGACACAGTCGATGGCGGCAACGGCTCGGACGTGCTCAGCGGTGGCATCGGGAACGATCGAATTCTCGGCGGCACCGACACAAGTGCAGATACTCTGCTCGGCGGTCTTGGCGACGATTTGCTTGATAGCGGACCAGGCAATGACTCGCTTGATGGCAGCGACGGCAAAGACACACTCTTTGGCGGCAATGGAAACGACTCCATCACTGGCGGTTCGAGCGATGATCAAATCATCGCCGGCCTGGGTGACGACAGTGTCGATGGCGGTTCAGGCAAAGACAGCATCATCGGTGGTGACGGCAACGACACACTCGCAGGCGGCGATGGGGATGACACGCTGATTGGCGACGACGGCAATGACAGCCTCAATGGTGGAACCGGAAACGACTCGCTGACTGGTGATGAAACCGCAGATACAAACGACGGAGACTTTGCTCTTGGCGGAGCTGATAGCCTGTCTGGTGGAGCGGGAAACGACAGCCTCTTCGGCGGCGCTGGTAATGATTGGATTATGGGTGACAGCGGCACAGACACGCTCGTTGGTGGCTTTGATGATGACATACTGATCGGCGACACTGAGGACGATCAAGTAACACTCGGTAACGGGCGAGACGTCATCATTGGTGGCGACGGGGATGACAACATCATCAGTAACTCCGGTGACAAGATCACCGAAGATGGCGACAACGACGAGGCTGCGGCGGCGACGTATCTCGCAACACAGACTGCCGCGAACACTTCCCAGTCCCAAAATCTAGGTCAGTAGTTGAATTAGCTGATTGCCGCGAACGAAATCGTACCAACCGTCGGGTATCCACAATCGCCAAGAGCGCGACGACGACGACAAATGCTTGCGTCGCCTTGCTGCGACGCAGCATTAATCACGGCACCCCGTTCGGAAACTCTGACTGGCCTGATCGAATCGCCAAACGTTTGGGATTGCAGATCACCGCCCACTCACGTGGATGCCCCACCTTGACCACAGGTAAGTAAACCGGTTTCCACCGGCACTTTTACGTTAGTGGCCCTGGCGAATGACGTTTGAACCAGCACCGAGCAGATCGGCTTCGGATGCGAGACGGCGGAAAACTGTCGCGATAGACTTCCCCACTACTCGTCGCCGAGAAATGCGGCGGATCATTGAGACGAACCGTTGACCTAATGAGGCTGTGATGAATTCTCGCTCCCGTGTGCTCACCGTCCGCTGGCTCGCAGCTTGGTTGCTGTTGTTGAACACCACGACTCGCGTTCATTCTGCTGATGACGGCTTGAAGTTCGTGAAATGGGAAAAGGAGATCGCGGCTTTTGAGGCAGCCGATCAAAAACAACCACCGCCGAAAGGGGGAATCGTCTTCGTCGGCAGTTCGAGCATCCGATTGTGGGACGTGAAGAAGTCGTTCCCCGGTTTGCCCGTGATCAATCGTGGATTTGGCGGATCACAAATCGAAGATTCAACGCACTTCGCCGAGCGAATCATTTTTCCGTATGAGCCGACTGCGATCGTGTTCTATGCCGGAGACAACGACATCGCGTCGGGTAAAACAGCGGAGACGGTTTCTTCCGATTTCGAGAAGTTCCTCAGCAAAGTACGCGGTAAGTTATCGGAGACCCAAATTTATTTTGTCGCGATCAAACCGAGCCCTTCACGAGCGAAGTTCATGGAGACTCAGGCAGATGCAAACGAGCGAATTCGCAAGGTCTGCCAACGTGATCGGGCGGCGATATTTGTGGACATCGTCAAGCCGATGCTGGGACCAGATGAGAAGCCGCGGCCCGAATTGTTTGTGAAGGATCAGCATCACCTGAACGCTGAGGGCTACGCCGTTTGGAGCGACGAACTGCGGCCGATTCTGCAATCGTTGGCGACGGGATGGCCGCGACCACGTGCGTTAGTCGAAGCGAAACGAGTTGTCTTCCTTGGCGACAGCATCACATACGCGGGGCAATACATCGCTTACTTGGAGACGTATCTGACGACCCGCTTTCCGCAGAAACACTTTGAGTTCATCAACGTCGGATTGCCCAGCGAAACGTGTTCGGGGTTGTCTGAAGAGGGGCACGCGGGCGGAAAATTTCCTCGCCCGGATGTGCATGAGCGATTGCAGCGACTGCTCGACAAGATGAAGCCCGACTTGATTGTGGCCTGTTATGGGATGAATTGCGGAATCTATCAGCCGCTCGACGATCAACGTTTCGCGAAGTATCAAGACGGTATTCGCCGCTTGCGAACAGCCGCTCATGCCGCCGGAGCACTGGTCATTCATCTGACTCCGCCGACGTTCGATCAAACGCGCGGTGGTGGTTCACACGATTACAACAAGGTACTCGACCAATACAGCGAGTGGCTGGTTTCTCAACGAGCCGAAGGCTGGACCGTCATCGACACTCACCGCCCGATGAACGCTCACCTCGCCGAGCGGCGTAAGCAGAACCCAAAGTTCGTGCTCGCGGGCGATGGCGTCCACGCGGGGCCAACCGGACATTTGCTGATGGCCGAGACGATCGCAGACAAGATCGTCCCTTGTTGGATTTCCTCTGGAACGAGTGTTGAAACACTTCAAAACGATGCGTCTGCGAACAATGAGACGTCATCAATTGAAAACATCACATGGGATGGACTCCTGCCGACACCGGTTGATCTCGCTTGGGACGCTGACTCGTTGGAGCTAATGCCGTCATCGAGACTCCGTGGCAAAGATCGAATCGGAGTAAAGCCACTCAAGGCTCTGCGGTACGACGTTCTCGAAGCGGAAAAACTTGTCGGCACGCTCACCGCGTTCGAGTTGCAGTCCGAGAGCTTGGCCGATATCCGGGTTCTTGAGGGCCTGTCGATCAATCAGCGGTCAAAGGAACTGCTCAATAAGATCACCGCTCGACAGCGATTGCTGACCGATGCGTGGTTGAATGAAATCGGGCACCTTCGTCCTGGCATGTCGAAAGGGAAGCCGATTGCCGAAGCGACCGCAGAGGCCGTAAAGCTTTCTGAAGAAATCGTAGCACTCGCGCAGTCGGCGAAAATCATGTTGACGCTGAAACCAATCGAAGTACCGTTCCCTGGCAAGAAGTCAGATTGGCACGGATTTGATCGTTATGAGTTTCCCATCGCTGGAAACACCGCGAGTGTCGTCGTTCCCAAGAAAGCGGCAGCAGGTAATCCGTGGGTTTGGCATGGTGAGTTCTTCGGACACAAGCCGGCTCCCGACATCGCACTGCTTGAACAGGGTTTTCACATCGTCTACTTGAGCGTGCCGAACATGCTCGGCAGCCCGGAAGCGGTGTCACATTGGAACGTGCTGTATCGCGAGCTGACTCGGCGATACGGCTTTTACAGCAAACCCGCGCTGGTCGGTCTGAGCCGCGGCGGTTTGTACTGCTACAACTGGGCAGCGGCGAACCCGGACAAGGTCGCGTGCATTTACGGTGATGCTCCTGTCTGCGACTTCAAAAGTTGGCCCGGCGGCAAGGGAAAAGGGAAGGGAAGCGCTGGCGATTGGAAGCTGATCCTGGAGCGTTTCCACTTCAAGAACGAAGAAGAAGCTGTCGCCTCGAAACAAAACCCGATCGACAGTCTCGAAGCGCTGGCCAAGAACAACGTGCCGCTGCTACACGTATTCGGGGATGCGGACGACGTCGTGCCGTGGGATGAAAATACTGGCGTGATTGCCGATCGCTACAAACAACTTGGTGGCGAAATCGAACTCATCCGCAAACCGGGAATCGGCCATCATCCACACGGCTTGGAAGACTCAACCCCGATTGTCGAGTTCATTCGGAAGCACGCGACGAAGTGAAGTTGACCTTCGCTGCGAAACGGGAATACGTTCCCGCTCCGCCTTTCGCGTCACTGAACTCAGTCGATCTCGCCATTCGTCCTCTCCTGTTGGCATTCTTCTGTATGAATACGTCATCGTTTTTCAAACTGGCGTTTGGCCTGTCGCTTATCGCGATCGCTTCAGACAAACCATTCCTGCTAGCGATAGACGACATCACGCCAACCACTCTGACTGCGGCGAAAGCTGCTGCGATGGCAACCGCTCCTGTGGAAAAAGTCTTATTGCTGCATAATGGCAAGGTCATCAGCGGCATGATCAAGCAGAGTTCAACCGGTTACGTCGTCATTAAACCCGAAGGGCAAATGATTCTGCCGTTCGAGCATGTGCGACTTGAAGCGGACAATCTTGAGGACGCTTATCACCAGCAACACAACGCGCTTCCTGATAACTCGGCAGCCGCACATTGCGAGCTGGCTCGCTGGTGTTTGACTTATGGGTTAAAAGACCAAGCTCAGCGAGAACTGCAAGAGGCTCTCCGTCGTGAACCTGGGTCCGTCACCGCTAAGAACATGTTGCAACGACTTTCGGATCAACTGCTCGCAACGAATGATTTGCCAATCCTCAAAGAGAAAAATGGTCGTTATTCGATGCTGGGTGACGTGAGACCCGTGCATACGCTGGAGGCGCTGGGCGGATTGCCTCGCGACTCTGCTGGCGACTTCGTTTCGAAGGTGCAACCGCTCTTAGTCAATCGTTGTGCGACCGCCGGCTGTCACGGCCCCGGCTCTGGCCAAGATTTTGAGTTGCAGCGAGCGAAGGTTGGCAAAGGAAATCCAAAGTCCTTGTCTGAACGGAATCTCGCTGCTGTTCTCGCTCGCATCGACCGCGATCGTCCGCTCAGCAGCCCGCTGTTGACCAAACTGCGTGGCGATTCCAAAAGTTCCGTAACGAAAGCAGCTCACGGCGGACTCTCAACAGAGCAGATGCAGGTCTTACGTCTGTGGGTTAGCTCATTCAGCAACAAAACTGACAAAGGGGACCGAGACGCGCCAGTTCTTACGAAAGACTCTCCATCAACGTTGACATCACAGACAGAGTTGGCGGAAGAGAGCTTGATCGGTCCGCCAATCGAAGCAGGGTCGTTAAAAACACCTGTTCGCAACAACGTGAAAAGCAAATCGGTCGTTGATGAACTCGACGCCAGCGGTGAGGTGCGCTCATTGTCGAAGTCGCGAAAACCCGATGCGTTCGATCCGGATGAGTTCAACTCCGAGAGCGGTTCGTAACGCTTGTTGAAAGCTGCCGTGCCGCACGCACTCTCGGTCACTTCACGATTGACGCTTTCATAACGCGGTTCGTCAGCGGAGCGCTGAATCCCGGTGCTTCAACTTTGACGATGTCACCATCGGCATACTGCCATTCGCGTGAGCCGAAGCTCAGCTTGCTCGTTCCGAAGTAATGCAAATGCACGTCACCCGGAACGCGGTGTTGTGCGTACTTGAAGTGATGGTCTTCGAGATTCGACAACGAGTGGCAC
>JAPLNX010000621.1 GCA_026400935.1 Planctomycetia bacterium
CATCAACCGGAGAGCCGGATGCGGGAAACCCGCCCGTCCGGTTCGGAGGGAGGGGCGACCGAAATCAATCGGTCGTTCCTACCCCTATCGTACCTGCGGCTGCGCCGCTCGATAATTTGCGATGATTCTTTCCGGATAGCCTCTGAGGTCACGCTCTATCGAAAATTACTAAAACCGGTCAGCATTCGAACGCTCTGGTTGGATGGAGGACTTCAAATCAGAGACGACTCAGTTTGAATCATGACCTGGAGTACGACATGAGCGCCGCAACACTGGTCGCTGTCACGACAGATGACATATCAGATCCCGCACGATCGCTGCTGCCAGACGCGGTGATGTGGCATGCGGAACTTTCTGCGGATGGTTTGCTGCGAGTGCGTATCGACCGGCAAGACAAGTCGGTCAACGCACTGTCGCGAGGGATGCTCGAAGAGTTGGACCTTCTGCTGGCCGAGGTGCGTCGTGTTCCAGAAGTGCGTGGGGTGATGTTCTTCAGCGGCAAGCCGGGAAATTTTATCGTCGGTGCGGATGTCGCCGAAATGAAGTCGATCGGCGGCGGTTCGGTTGCCGCGGAACTGTCGCAGTTTGGGCAGCGTGTGTTCCAGTCGCTGGAATCATTGCCGGTGCCGACGGTCGCTTTGATTTCTGGATCATGCCTTGGAGGCGGGCTCGAGTTCGTGATGTCGTGTCGATACCGCATCGCCGACGATCATGCGAAGACGTTGCTAGGACTGCCGGAAGTAAAGCTCGGATTGATTCCCGGCTGGGGAGGGACGGTTCGATTGCCGAAGTTGGTCGGGTTGCTCGAAGCATTGCCGATGATTCTGACCGGTCGCATGGTCAGCGGACGACAGTCGCGCACGAAAGGGCTCGTGCATGACATGGTGCCGATAGAAGCGCTGCCGTTCGTCGGCGAGTCGTTGCTGAAAACGGTCATCAAGTTCGGGACGGCTCGCTCGCTCTTTAAGCGTCCTGGGCGATCGCTCATGAGTCGGCTGACTGAATCTTTTCCGCCGTTGCGAAATTACGCCTTTCGACGGGCAGAATTGGAAACTCGCAAACAGACTCTGGGGCAATATCCGGCACCTTTGGCGGCGATCGAGGTTCTTCGTGCTGGATTTCGACAAGCACCGTCGATCGGTTTCGCATCAGAGTCGGCGACGATCGGGCGGCTTGCCGATCACCCGGTGACTCGCGAGTGCTTGCGGCTGTTCTTTCTACAAGAGGACGCGAAGAAGCTAACGGGGGCCGAGTATGAAACTGCCTCGCCGCTTCGCTCGTCGGGATCGCTGAAGAACGCGGCAGTGCTCGGTGCAGGTGCGATGGGGGCGGGGATTGCGTTGCTAATGGCTCAGAAGGGAATCTGGACTCGATTAAAGGACATCAGTGAAGAAGTCGTCGCGAAGGGACTCGCGACAGCCCGCAAGCTCGTGCAGGCCGATTTGGAGCGGCGTCGCATCGCGCCGCTCCAAGCAAGTGACACGTTCGATCATTTACGACCGACGACAGGCTATGCCGGTATGAAGAATGCCGACATTGTGATCGAAGCGGTGGTCGAACGACTGTCGATCAAGCAACAAGTATTTCAGGAACTCGCTCAAGCCACATCACCGAAAACGGTGTTGGCAACGAACACCAGTTCGTTGCTCGTGCGCGATGTTGCGGCAGGTGTGCCGAATCCCGAACGGGTCGTTGGGCTGCACTTCTTTAATCCGCCGCATCAGATGCCGCTGGTCGAGATTGTGCGGACCGAACTGTCATCGCGAGAAGCCATCGCCACTGCGTTTGCACTCACACAGCGATTGGGTAAGACGGCGGTCATCGTGGGAGATTGTCCGGGCTTCTTAGTCAATCGCCTGCTCGCACCTTACATGAACGAGGCAGGGTGGCTGTTACTGGAAGTCACCGATCCGCTGGAGATTGATCGCGCGGCAGTCGCATTCGGTATGCCGATGGGACCACTCGAATTGACCGATCTGGTCGGTCTGGATGTCGCTCAACATGTCGCGACGAACATGCATGCGGCTTATGGCGAGCGGATGCTTCCCGCTCCGTTGTGGGACGCACTGAAAGAATTGGCTACGTCTGATCCGAAGAGTGCGGAAACATTACTCGTCGGCAAAGGACGATCCAAGCGATTGAATCCGGCAGTTCGGAATGCAATCGAGAAAGTCCGACGCTCCGGTTCGTTCTCCTCACTTGGCAGTTCACCTTCGCGGGACGACATCACGCAACGGCTCATCTACCCGATTGTTAACGAGGCGGCTCGTTGTCTCGACGAGCGGATCGTCTCGAAGTCCGACGACGTCGATCTCGCGATGGTCTTTGGGACTGGCTTTGCGCCATTCCGTGGCGGCCCGATGCGGTTCGCGGAAACAATTGGCGTCAACAAGATCGTCGATGCTTTGGACAAATTCTCGAACGGACGCCCGCGTTTGGCTCCGTCGGACGCTTTGCGGAAACGTTGTTAGAAACTTGTGGTCAATTTATTCGCGGTCATGTTGGTTTTGTTGGCACAAGTCGTTTTGAGCTATGAATAGTCCAAGCTAGTACCACGACCGAGAATTGATCCTCCATAAAAAGCGAGTTTGTGTCATTACTGCATCACCTTTAACGGAGGGTGGTGCGATGCCAAGGAAGGCAGTGCGGATTGAGG